>DSBQ01000057.1 GCA_011045995.1 Methanoculleus sp.
TGACTGAGGGGGGTGCGGCATAGGATGGAGAAGAGTGGGCAGTGTGCACAGAGGTGAGGGGGGCAACGAGCGGTATCTGTCGGTCCTGCCCGAAGATACGGTATGTTCTCGTGCCCGTCTGTGCGCTGCTGAGGGGGGAGGAGTGACGTGTTCCCTGCGGGCTTCCCCCTGCCTCCAAACCATCCTCCTGCCCCGATTTTTGATGCCCTCCCGCCCTCACGCGGCAGGCGACTCCCCTGTATTCGCCAATCCCAAACCCCTGAGGAAGGTATATCTTTTTTCTTACCCTCAAGTATCCTAAGAGGTCACTGATCGCCGATGCTCGACATGGCAGTCGTCTTTGGTACGCTGATCCTTGCGCTGGTCCTCTTTGCGACCGGCAGGGTCCGGTATGACATCGTCGCAGTGATAGCGCTTCTTATCGTTACCATCGCGGGCATCATCGACCCGGTGGACGCCTTCCTTGGGTTTGGCCACCCGGCGGTGGTGACCGTTGCAGCCGTCCTGATCGTGAGCAGGGGGCTTCAGAACTCGGGGCTGATCGATATCCTGACCCGGTGGGTGACCCGGGTCGGGGAGGGGAAAGTGCGTCAGGTCTTCTCGCTCACCGGCATCGTTGCGATCCTCTCGGCATTCATGAATAATATCGGGGCGCTTGCCCTGATGATGCCGGTCGCCATCAGGACCGCCAGAAAAAGCGGACGGGCCCCCTCCTATCTGCTGATGCCGATCGCATTCGGCTCCCTGCTCGGCGGGATGATCACCCTCATCGGTACCCCCCCGAATATCATCATCGCCACCTACCGTGCCCAGAACGGCGGTGCCCCCTTCCTGATCTTTGACTTTGCCTATGTCGGGGTCGGGGTTGCCATCTGCGGCATCCTCTTCATCTCCCTCATCGGATGGCGGCTGATCCCCTGCCGGAAGAGCCCGGCATCAAGGGAAGAGCTCTTTGCCGTCAGGGATTATCTGACCGAGGTCAGGGTTCCGGAAGATTCGAAACTTGCCGGGAAGATGATCTATGATATCAGCACTGCCACCGAGGCCGAGGTGGTGGTGGTAGGGCTGATACGAAATGGCAGGAATATCGTCGCTCCGTCCATCTACGAGACGATCATGGAAAAAGACATCCTGGTGATCAAGGCGGATTCGGGCGACCTGCAGACCCTCCTTGACGCGACACGCCTCGAACTGACGGGGAAGGAGGAGATATCGGAGGAGGTGATAGGATCCGATACGATCGGGATCATCGAGGCGATAGTAAAACCGGATTCGCCGATCCTGAACCGGACCGCGTATACCGCAAATCTCCGCTGGATTCACGGGCTCAACCTCCTTGCGGTCGCACGGGAAGGGGGGCGTATCCAGACCCGGCTGAACCAGATCAAGTTCCAGCCGGGCGACATCCTCCTCCTCCAGGGGAAGAAGGATGCCCTTCAGGCAGCCCTGCCGAAGATCGGGTGCCTTCCCCTTGCCGAACGGGGTATCCGGATCGGGGGGCCGAAACTGGCCCTGCTCGCCATTGCAATCTTCGGCTCGGCCCTTGCCGTCTCCGCCCTCGGCATCCTGCCGGTCCAGATTACCTTCAGTGCCGCGGTCGTCCTGATGATTTTAACCTCGATCGTCTCTCTTCGTGATGCGTATGACAGCGTGGAATGGCCGATCATCATTCTCCTCGGAGCGATGATCCCGGTCGGGCAGGCGCTTGAGGTGAGCGGCGGAGCGGCACTCATCGCCGGGAGTATCGTTGCCGCTGGATCCACCTTTCCCCCGGAGGCAACGCTCGTCCTCCTGCTGATCATCACCATGTTCCTCTCGGACCTGGTGAACAATGCCGCATCAACGGTGCTGATGGCACCGATTGCCATCGGGATAGCGCTCGATCTCGGCGCCTCTATCGACCCGTTTCTCATGGCAGTTGCCATCGGGGCGTCCTGTGCCTTTCTGACCCCCATCGGGCACCAGTCGAATACCCTTGTCATGGGGCCGGGGGGATACCGCTTCACCGATTACTGGAGGATGGGGCTGGTACTCGAGGTGATCATCGTCGTCGTCTCCATCCCGCTTCTTCTCCTCTTCTGGCCGATGTACTGAGCCGGGGTTTTGTGAGCTTTCACCCGTGACCCCCCATGCGCCCCTGCCGTACAAACACGCACCGGACCTGTGTGTGGCAGCAACGGGCGGTGGGTTCGCCTTGCTGATGCACTTCCGGGGGGGCCGTTATTGCGGCGTGAAACGATGACCGTAACCATTCCCTCTCCCTAAACCTGAAATACCCCTTGCAGGGAGAGTATGGTTGTTTCAAAACCAACAGTTATCGTGGAGCACTAGTAACCTTGTTTTATTCAAATTTATTTGAACAAGGCTGTGTTTTTCACATGACATTGGAACTTATCTATATCATCGCCCTGCTGCTGACCGGCATAGGGGTAGGGTTTGCCGGTGGACTCCTTGGTGTCGGCGGCTGCTTCATCATGGTCCCGGTGCAGTACTGGGTGCTCACCTCCATGGGTGTTGAGCCTGGAATGTCAATTCTGATAGCATTCGGGACAAACCTGGCGGTCGTCCTGCCGACCGCCATCTCGGGTGCATACGGGCATAACAAAAAGGGTGCGATTGCATGGAATGCCGCAATACCCATGGGCATTGCCGGGTTTGCAGGAGCCATTGCAGGCGGGTACATCGCCACACTGATCCCCGGCGCCTATCTTCCCGCCATCTTTGGCCTCGCCATCTTCCTCAGTGCCATCCGCATGCTCACGGCAAAGCCCCCGGCGGTGGATGTAGACCCTGTCGATGATGTGGTCACATTCCTCGTATGGGGCATTCCTCTTGGTCTTCTCTCCGGTATCATCGGCATCGGCGGGGGTGTTCTGTTAATCCCGGTCATGGTGCTCGCCCTGCACTTCAAAATGCATACCGCTGTCGGGACGTCGACGGCGCTTATGATCTTTACCGCTCTCGGGGGCACTATTGCGTATATCATCAACGGGTGTGGTGTTGCCGGACTGCCGGCCTACTCGCTCGGGTACGTCAATCTGCTCCAGTGGATGCTCCTTGCCATTCCCAGCATCGCAATGGCCCAGGTGGGCGTCCGGGTGGCGCACAAGCTCCCTGCCAAACAGTTGAAATATGTCTTCATCGCCGTCATGATTTATATGGGCCTGAAGATGATGGGGCTCTTCACCTTTTTGGGCCTTCCTCTCTAAACCGCCATTCCTCTTTTTTCATCGATGCGAAGAGCTCCGACCGCGGTGATGATGGGACGGGGGGCGGCGGCGAAGGACCCGGTCGCCGCCTTCTGGGCGGATCATCCTTCTTATTCCCGATCACTGACGACAAAAACCGATAGCAAAACCAGCAATCTCCTTTTCATGGGGCGGGTCGCAGACCCTGCCTTGTAATGCCTGCCTAACCCCACCTCTCTTTGTTTTTCCCTCATCTTCGTTTTCTCCCTGTTGCCGGCCCCGTGTTCCGGGTGACTGTCCTGCAGGGATACCGATAGCACTGTGGAGCGGCAAAAACAGGAAAAATGCGGCCGTGCATTGCGATGGCGACGTAGCAGCTGTCAGGAAAGGCCGGGGAAGGTCTCACCAACCATCTCTCTCTGCTTCTGCGTCAGGTGCTTCGGAATGGTGACCACGACCTTTACCAGCAGGTCCCCGCGCCGGTCGGACCCCATGAACGGCATGCCCTGTCCCCTGAGGCGAAAGATGGTGTGGCTCTGCGTTCCCGCCGGAATGGTGAGCCGTGCGGTGCCGGTGAGGGTGGCAACCGTGATCTCCCCGCCGAGCAGGGCGGTGCGAAGCCCCACTGCGGTTGTGCTGCGGAGATCGGCCCCATGCCGCTCAAAGGAGGGGTGCGGGTGCACACGGACGACGACATAGAGGTCGCCCGGCGGACCCCGGTCCATGCCGGGTTCGCCCTCGCCCGCTATTCGCAGGAACTGGCCGTCGCCGACACCGCGGGGGATGGAGACGTCGATGCGCCGCGTCTTTCGGATCGTCCCCCTCCCGCCGCAGGTCTCGCAGGGCTTGCCGATGATCGTCCCGCGCCCGCCGCAGTCCGGGCACGGGCGGATCATCACCACCTGCTGCTGCCCGCTCTGCTGCACCTGGCGGATCTCGCCGGTGCCGTGGCAGGTGGGGCAGTCCCGCATGAACCCCGGCTGTCCCCCCGTGCCGTGGCAGGTCGTGCACTCGTAGTCATGCGGCACGTCGATGGTTGTTTTGATGCCGTGAAATGCGTCCATCAGGAAGATGGCGATATCATACCTGAGATCCGCCCCTGCCCGGCTTCGCGGACGTCCGGTCCTCCCGGAAAAGACATCAAAAATATCGCCCAGGCCGAAGTCACGGAACAGGTCGTCATAGCTGGGGGCTGTATAGCCGGCGAAATCCTCCTGCGTAAACTCCGCGTGCCCGGTCTGATCATACTCGGCTTTCTTCTGGGGGTTGCCGAGCACCTGATAGGCCTCGTTGATCTCCTTGAACTTTGCTTCCGCATCTTTGCTGCCTTTGTTGAGATCCGGGTGGTATTTGCGGGCGAGCTGCCGGAATGCCTTTTTTATCTCATCCTGCGATGCATCGCGGCCGACGCCAAGGATCTCATAATACTCCTTCTTGTCCATCAGTTGGTCAGTCAGTCAACAATTATTTCTCGTCATGGACCTCGAAGTCGGCGTCAACGACATCCTCGCCGCTCTTTTTTTCTCCTGCCTGCCCGCCCCCGCCGGCATATCCCTCCTGCGGGCCCGCCGCCTGCTGCTGCGCGGACTGCTGGTAGACGGCGCTGCCCGCTTCACTCAGGGCGGTCCTGAGACAGTCGGTCTCTGTTCGGATGGCATCCGTGTCCTTATCCGCGAGGGATGCCTTTACCGCCGTGACCGCCGCGTTCACTTTCTCAACCTGTTCGGTGGGAAGTTTTCCGGCAAGTTCGGCTATGGTCTTTTCTGCGGTGTATACGAGGGAATCAGCGGTGTTGCGGACCTCGACCTCCTCTTTTCGTTTCCGGTCCTCTTCTTCATACTCCTCTGATTCATGCACCATCCTCTTCACATCGCTCTCTGCAAGTTTTGTCGAGGCGGTGATCGTCATCTTCTGCTCCTTGCCCGTGCCGAGGTCTTTTGCAGAGACGTTGAGGATGCCGGAGGAGTCGATATCAAAGGTGACTTCTATCTGGGGGACTCCCCGTGGTGCCGGGGGAATCCCGACGAGATTGAACTGTCCGAGGCTCACGTTGTCCGCCGCCATGGGCCGTTCTCCCTGCAGGACATGCACGGTCACCGAGGTCTGGAGGTCGGCGGCGGTGGTGAATATCTGGCTCTTTTTGGTGGGGATGGTGGTGTTTCGCTCGATGAGTTCGGTGCGCACCCCCCCCAGCGTCTCGATGCCGAGGGTGAGCGGGGTGACGTCCAAAAGCACCATATCGGTGATCTCGCCTGCGAGGATGCCGCCCTGGATGGCAGCGCCAATTGCCACGCACTCCATCGGGTCGATGCCGCGTTCCGGTTTTCTGCCGATATGGTCCTCGATAAATTTCTGCACGACGGGCATCCTTGTCGGACCGCCGACGAGGATGACTTTTTCAATATTGTCCTTCGAGAGTCCGGCATCCCTGAGCGCCTGTTCGAACGGCCCGATGCAGCGTTTGATGACCGGTTCGATGAGCTGTTCAAGTTTTGACCGGGAAAGTTTCATCGAGAGGTGTTTTGGCCCCTCCTGCGTGGCGGAGACATAGGGGAGGTTGATCTCGGTCTCGAGGACGGTCGAGAGTTCGATCTTTGCCTTCTCCGCCGCTTCGCGCACCCGGTTGACGGCCATCTTGTCCTTGCGGATATCGACCCCTTCCTGTTTCTGGTACTCGGAGGCGATCCATTCGAAGACGGCATCGTCCATATCCGTCCCGCCGAGATGGGTGTCGCCTGCTGTTGCAAGCACCGTAAACGTGCCGCCCCCGAACTCCATGATCGTCACGTCCAGCGTGCCGCCGCCCAGGTCGAAGACGAGGATCTTGTACTCCCCGCCGCGGTCGAGCCCGTAGGCCATAGAAGCGGCCGTGGGCTCGTTGACGAGCCGGACCACCTCAAGACCGGCGATCGTTCCGGCATCCTTGGTTGCCGTCCTCTGGTTGTCGTTGAAGTAGGCGGGGACTGTGATCACCGCCTTCGTGACGGTCTCCCCGAGAAACGCCTCGGCATCCCGTTTGATCTTTTTGAGCAGAAACCCCGAGATCTGCTGGGGCGTATAGTCCTTGCCGTGAATATGGTAGACGTGGCTGGTGCCGATCTTCCGCTTTGCCGCCGTGACGGTTCCTTCGGGGTTGCTGACCGCCTGCCGTCGGGCCGGTTCGCCCACGAGGAGCTGGCCGTCCGCCGTGAATGCGACGTACGAGGGAAACATCTTCCCCGCGACCGTCGCCCCTTCCGCCGAGGGGATAATGGTGGGTTTGCCGCCCATCATCACCGCCGCTTCGCTGTTCGATGTTCCGAGATCAATGCCGATAATCTTCTCTTTCCCCATTTTCCTCACCTTCTTCTGTGGTTTCTTTCTCTGCGACCATCACCTTCGACGGCCGGATCACGTTCGCATTCAGGCGGTAGCCCTTTGCAATCTCCCCGACGATGGTGCCGGGCTCCTTGTCGCAGGGTTCCCGGCAGACGACATCATGGAGCTCCGGGTCAGCCTTTCGTCCCATGCATTCGATGGGCTCGAGCCCGTACTCCCCCAGGATCTTCACCATCTTCCGGTAGACCATCCTGACCCCCTCACGGTTTTTTTCGGTCTCAAGTGATGGCAGCGACTGTGCAAAATCGTCCAAAATGACAAGGAGATCGGTGATCAGCCGCTCGTTTGCACGGGCTGCCATCGAACCCTTCTCCTTTTCAGACCATTTCCGGAAATTGTCAAACTCTGCCTGAAGGTACTTGAGCTGTTCAAGGCGCTCCTCTGCAAGGCGCGTCATCTCGGAAAGCCGGGATCTCAGCCGCTCCATCTCGTCGGCCTGTCCGGCCCCCGCCGGTTCGCCGGGTTCTGCCGCCATTAAGCAGTGCTTACCTATCGTGGTGGTATTTAAGGGTTGTTGCAGAGGGGGTATGCACGAGAGAGTGGATGGAGAGCAGACCATCTTTCTGCGCTCGGTCCGTGGACAAAAGGGATAATACCCTGAATCGGGGAACCAGAAGACAAATGGGCGGTGCTTCGGATGAAGACAATGCGGGCGTGCCGGTGCGGCAACGGACAGGTGTGGCGGGAGCGGCACCGGTGCCGATCCGGTCAGCCGCCGACCATCATCGTCTCACATTTGGGGCATCGCATGCTCCAGCAGGGCACCGCCGGGCTTTTGTCGGCCTTGTAGCCGCACTGGGGGCAGACGCACTTCGACGGGGGATTGCCGTGATGCTGGCGTCCTTCGCCGGGTGGTGTATCGGTCATTTTGCTCACCGCCCGAGTATTACGCCCGTAATTAATAAGTATATGGGAGAATCAGCGCTCGAGAAGATAGCGGAGCGTTCCTTCTTCGAATCCCTCTCCCCCGTCCTTTGTTCCGGCACAGGCAAACCCGGTCTTCTCCAGCACACGGATCGATGCCGGCATGCCCGGGTAGGTGCAGGCGCAGATGCGGGCAATTCCCGGAAACACGAAGATCACCGGGACGAGGGCCGCCACCGCCTCGGTCGCGTATCCCCGCCCCTGGTACTCCTCCAGCACCGAATACCCGATGGCAGCGGTGCAGGGATCTCCCGGCACCGGGGCGGTCCCGCCGCTGCCGATGAGGGTGCGCCGTCCGGTGGCAGGCTCCTCCAGTATCCAGTACCAGCAGGTAAAATGCGGGTCGGCCCCGTCCTCTGCCATCCGGAGAACCTCCCGGCGGGCGTCGTCGTCGAGGAGGGCGGGCGGCCATGCGCCGGGGATGTCTGCCCGGAAGAGGCGGCCCAGCGTGGCGCGGTCATGGAGATAGGCCGTAAGCATGCCGGGGGTGGCGGGAACCAGTTCCGGACGGCGTGTGCGGAGGGGTGATGATCGTAACATTGGGATGCCTGTTGTGTAGATGGTATGTGGGGGATGGTGCGTGAATGTTCCTGCCAGGCCGCAGGTTCCCTTTGCGGATGTCGGAAGTGGATGGGAGGAGTGAAACCCGGCAGGCTCCGGTGAACACAGGCAGCACACCGGTATCGACTGTGATGGTTCCCCCCCCTCGCTTCCCGACGCCGGATGATTCTTCCCTTTTCAGGTGCCATCTCTGCATCATGGCAGGGCAGGACAGCAATCCTGCCTTCTCTTAATGGCAGCGTGGATGATGGTGATCGGTATGTCCCGGAATACTAAGAAATCCGAAAGAAAAGGCGGCAAAAAAGGCGCAGGCAACATGGACGAGATAGCAAGGACGATCTTTGCACCGATATATCCGGTCATCGCAAAGAACATCCTCGACCGGTTCGGGATTGCCTCCGGGGTCTGTCTCGACATCGGGAGCGGGCCCGCCTCTCTTGCGATCGCCATTGCCCGGCAGTCGGACCTGATGGTCATCGCCCTTGATTATGACGATGAGATGCAGGAGGCGGCATTACGCAATATCACGGATGCGGGGCTCGCCGGCAGGATTGATCTCCTCTGTGGGGATGTGCACGCGATCCCGCTTCCCGACGACAGTGTCGATCTCATCATCAGCAGGGGGTCGATGTTCTTCTGGGAGGATATCCCCACCGCGTTCCGGGAAATATACCGTGTCCTGAAGCCCGGCGCGAAGACCTGCATCGGCGGGGGATTTGGGAATAAGGAGCTCTTCGCATCGGTCTCTGCTGCGATGATCCGAAAATACCCCGAATGGGAAGAGAAGAATAAAGAGCGGATGTCTGCCGGAAATGTTGCGCGCTTCCGGGAAATGCTCGAAGAGACAGGTATCCCGCATTACGAGATCATCTTCGGCGAGGAGGGCTTCTGGATTGTTCTTTCCAAGTCGGAGCCGGGGGCACTGGCACACAGGGAAGAAAGTGAAGAAATCCGGTGACTGGCCATTGGAATAGTTCTGTTTTACCCTCTCATGAGAGCCGGATAAAATAGTACCAGCTGGTTCTGGAATGCCTTCTTGTGCACCGGCGGTCCGTGAATTGACTGCTGCCGGTCCTACTCCCCCATCAGGGGGGTGCCGCACTTCGGGCATTCCATGCTGCGGCACGGAACACCTGCCGTCTTCTCCGCCGTGTAGCCGCAATGGGGGCAGACGCACTTCGTCGGCGCATTGCCGCGGCGCTGCCGTCCTTCTTCATGGGGTATGTCGGTCATGATAGTGGCAGTATACTGGTCCCGATAAAGAAGGGTATGGACGATCACAATTCAATGGAATGCCGGTCTCCCTCAGTCATGGCCAGACGAGGACTCCGATGATGCACGTGATGCAGACGACGAGGGCGGCAACGGTCCGCAGGCCGAAAGGCGGGAGCGGCGGGGCGGAGTAGGCCGATCCGGTCGTATTGCCGGCAACGACCCATGCCCAGAGAAGGGGAGACCACCCGAGCCGTGCCTGACAAGGATATGCACCATCTCGCGATACCTCCGGAGAAGCCGTACCATGGGTAGAGGGTGGCGGCAGATGGTTAAATATTATCCCCTGGCCATGCCCGTGTGAACGCCCGCTCCTCTTCCCGACACCTCAATGTCCTATCCGGTGACACTCCCGGTCTCCTCATCCTGCACCTGCCTGCGGATATTCCCTCGTTTCTCCCCGAACGATGCCTTTTCATGGTTCCTTTCGCACCCCACTTTTTATATCATGACCGCCCCCATTGCCTAAGAGTGATCCCATGAATATCCCACGAATACTCCTCGTTGTCGTCGCCGCCCTTCTGGCGCTGGGGCTGGTGGTCCTCGGCATCCTCGGCGACTGGTACTGGTTTTCCACCGTCGGGTACGAAGAAGTCTACCGTTCGATCCTTCTCACCCGTATCGGGCTCTTTGCCGCTGGATTTCTCGTATTCTTCGTCTTTGCGTTTCTGAATGTGCGGCATGCCACCCGGCATGCCGCCCGTCTCCGGGGGGAGGTGCCGGAGCCGATCTCCCCTGAAATGTTCTTTGCGGCGGTTGCGGCGGTCTTTGCCGGGCTGTCGGTTGCGGGCTCCTGGGAGACGGTGCTCAAGTACCTCAACCAGACGCCATTCGGGCTTCTGGATCCGATATTCGGCATGGATGTCGGCTTCTATGTCTTCTCCCTCCCGTTCATCGGCCTCATCCTCAACTTCCTCGTGATCCTCTTCGTCGTCACGATCATCCTCTGCGCCATCCCGTACCTTGCCGGGGGCATCGGGGTCCATATCTCGGGCGGCCCCCGGCCGACGGTCGTCATGGAGGAGGGGGCCGGCAGCTCACTCAGGAACACCCTGAAAGGCTATGTCCCCCAGTTGAGCGCCCTCCTCTTTCTCACCTTCCTCACCCTTGCGGCACGCATCTGGTTGGCCCGGTTCAACGTGCTGTTCTCCACCGGCGGTGCCGTGATTGGCGCAGGCTACACCGATGTCCACGTAACAATACCTGTTCTTACCATCCTTTCCGTGGTGGCCCTGGTTATCGGCGTAGGATTTCTGGTCAATGAAAAGTTCAAAAAAATCAGGTTTATCACCTACGGGATTGCCGCGTTCTTCATCATCGCCTTCATTGGCATCGCCGCAGGCGCCGTCGTCCAGGGGCTCATCGTCCAGCCGGACGAACTGACCCTCGAAGAGGAATACCTCGAGCACAACATCGAGTTCACCCTTGCCGCCTATGGCCTCGATACGGCTGAAGAGAAGATATTCCCGGTCTCGTACAACCTCACCCGCGACGACCTCCTGGAGAACAGCGCAACCATCGACAATATCCGGTTGTGGGACTGGCGGGCACTGAAGACCACCTATGAACAGCTCCAGCTCTTCCGGACGTACTACAACTTCAAAGACGTGGACGTGGACCGCTATTACTTCGATGACAACTACCAGCAGGTGCTGATCTCGGCCCGCGAGATGAACATCGACGGGCTGCCCCAGCAGGCCCAGACCTGGGTGAACCGTCACCTCGTCTATACCCACGGGTTCGGTGCGGTGATCAACCCGGCCGACGAGGTGACGGCAGAGGGGCTGCCGGTCTTCTACATGAAGGATATTCCCCCGGTTTCGCCGTATATGACCCTCGATCAGGCGAGGATCTACTACAGCGAGGACACCGGCAACTACGTGGTGACGATGACCACCACCGATGAGTTCGACTATCCGGCAGGCGACCGGAACGTCTACCAGAACTATGAGGGAGAGGGCGGTGTCGCCCTCGACGGGACCCTGAAACGGCTCATCTATGCCCTCAAATTCGGGTCGGTCGAGCTGCTGGTCTCTGCATCGGTCACCGACGAGAGCAGGGTGCTCCTGTACCGGAGTGTCGGGGACCGGGCACGGACCATTGCCCCGTTCCTCTCCTACGACCAGGACCCCTACCTTGTGGTGGCCGACGGCCGCCTCTTCTGGATTATTGACGCCTATACTACTGCGGAGCGCTTCCCGTACTCCGAGCCGGTCCGCGTCCCCTCGCTCGGGAGCACACGGCTCAACTACATCAGAAACAGTGTCAAGGTGGTCGTCGATGCCTACAACGGCGACGTCAGCTACTATGTGATAGAACCGGAAGACCCGCTTATCAGGACCTACGGCGAGATGTTCCCCGGTCTTCTGAAGGACTTTGACGAGATGCCCGCGTCCCTCCGGTCCCATGTACGCTACCCGGAAGGGCTCTTTGATGTGCAGGCGTACCTGTACGCGACCTATCACATGAAGGACCCGAGGGTCTTCTACAACCGTGAAGACGCATGGGTCATCCCCGACGAGATCTACCGGGGGTCCCGGCAGCAGATGGAGCCCTACTACGTCATCATGAAGCTACCCGGCGAGGAGGCGGAGGAGTTTATCCTGATGATCCCCTTCACCCCGAGAAACAAGGAGAATATGATCGGCTGGATGGCGGCCCGCTCGGACGGCGACGCCTACGGCACGCTCATCGTCTACCAGTTCTCCAAGCAGGAGCTGACCTACGGGCCGATGCAGATCGAGGCGAGAATAGACCAGGACACGGACATCTCCCGGGACATCACCCTCTGGTCGCAGGCGGGGTCGTCGGTCCTGCGGGGCAACACGCTTGTAATCCCGATCGAGGACTCCATCATCTATGTCGAGCCGCTCTACCTCGAGGCGACCGAACGGGGAACCCTCCCCCAGCTCCAGCGGGTGATTGTGGCCTACAATGACCGGCTCACGATGCAGGAGACGCTCACGGAGGCGCTGGACGTCCTCTTCGGTGAGGGCACCGGTGACGGGAACGGCGTGCCCCCCATCGACGAGTCGGACCGGGAAAAGATCATGCGCATCGCCGATCTCTACGACCGGGCGAACCGGGCTCTTGCCGAGGGGGACCTGGGGCTCTACCAGGAGTATGTCGATGAGATCGGCCGTGTCGTGGAGTCCTGAGGGCGCCGGCAAAAACCGCATCCTCTATCCCTCCCCCTTTCCCACGTTTTTACCAGGAGTCTGTGAGATGACCGCCGAGAATAGACGCACCATGATAGACGAAGATGTCCGGACCTGCACCTGCTGCCCCCTTGCAGCGACGCGGACATATGCCGTCCCGGGCGAGGGCCCCGTCCCCGCCCGCATCCTCTTCATCGGCGAGGCGCCGGGGAGAACCGAGGATGCGCAGGGGCGCCCCTTCGTGGGCCGGGCGGGGAAGATCCTCGACGATCTCCTCGCGGGCATCGGCGTCTCCCGTGACGAGGTCTTCATCACGAACATCGTCAAGTGCCGCCCGCCGAATAACCGCGACCCGACCCCGGCGGAGATCGAGGCCTGCCGCCCCTACCTCGAACAACAGATTGCGCTCATCCGCCCGGAAGTGATCGTTCCGCTGGGCCGGTTTGCGATGCGGTGGGTGCTCGAGTCGCACGGGGTAAAACCCGGCCCCATCTCGGCAATGCACGGCACCGTCGTGAGGATCCGGTGGTCGGGCGGGAAGCGGACCGTCGTCCCCGTTTATCACCCCGCGGCGACGATCTACCGTCCTGTGATGCGGGAGGCGCTCGCGGCGGACTTCGGGACCATCCGCGAGGTCATCGGGGATGGTTTTGGCCCTGACGGAGGAACAACATGAAGGTCCTCGGCATCTCCGGGAGCCCGCGTGCGGGCGGCAACACCGATACCCTGCTGAACGCACTGCTCGAAGGGGCGGCGTCGGCGGGGGCGACAACAGAGGCGGTGCACCTGCGCGACTACGCGATCGCCCCCTGCACGGGCTGTGAGCGGTGCCGCCGGGATCTCACCTGCACACGGTTCTTCGACGGCATGCACCTTCTCTACCCGAAGGTCGAGACGGCGGACCGCCTCATCCTCGGCTCGCCGACCTACAACTACAATATCACGCCGGAGATGAAGGCCTTCATTGACCGGCTCTACCCCTATTACCGGTTCACCGCTGAGCGCCCCGGCCCGTACTCGGGCATCTTTGCCGGGCAGGGGAAGACCGCGCTCGTCTTCTCGATTGCCGAGCAGAAAGATCCTGTTGAGCGGGGTTTTGCGATTCCGGCGATGCAGCGGCCGATGGGGGCACTGGGCATTGCGGTAACGGATATATTGCCGGCCGAGGGCTACTTCGCGAAGGGGGAGGTTGCGGCCGACCCCGATCTTCTGGAAAAAGCCCGTGAGGCCGGCAGGCGTTTCGTTCTGCCGTGAGCAGGAATGGCCGGGGGTTTGAATGCAAAGGCCTCTTCGTTCGACTTTTTTTCTCTATTTCTTTCTCATCAATTTTTTTATACGGCCTCTTTGACCTTCAGATAGAGAAAAAGAGCGAGCGCGGCCGCGGCGTCGATGAGGAGCAGGAGAACGAGGAGACCGGGCGGCAGGATGCCGGGATCGCTGATCTGCGGCCCTTCCATCTCCGGGGCTTCGTCGAATGAATAGGGATAGTCACCGGTCGCTGCGGGGAGGAGTCCATGGAAAATGAACACGCTCAGCACGACGGCGACTGCGAGGGTGACATACAGGAGACGGCGTGCATGGCGGTGATCGGGAGAGGTCATTATAATGGACGAAGGATATGTAAGTGCTGTCTGAAATGCCTTGTGGGTACACAGCGGGCGCAACAACCGGAGAAGTCGGCATCGATGCGGCAGGGTGGCCCCTGAATCAGAGGATGCCGGAGGAGAGGTCCGTCCGGCACTCGAATATCCGCGGGGAATGGGAGAAGGTTTTTTGATGGCCTTTTTGTAATGCATTGGTCTTGGGTGGCGATTTATCATCCATTTCCCTCCTCTCCGGTGAGGTCAGCGTGGGGTAACCATACCTGCCTGCGCCAGGACGCCCGACGATTGAAAGAGAGGGGAACTGGTGAACTGAAGGATTCTCCAACGGTATGATTCTGCTAAAAGGGAATGAATTTTTTGGACGTCATGTATTCGGACTGGGATGACGGTCAGCGCCCAAAAAGAACCTTATCTCTCCTGTTTTACGAGGATGCCCGAGGCAAGCTGCGATGGGTAGTCGCCCATCTGCGGCATCTCGTCATCCCGCCGGTAGCCATTGACGTCGGTGAGAATGACCTGGGCTCCCCACACCGATCCATCGGCCGTCAGGGGTGAGATATGCCCCCAGTACCTGACGGTGTCCCTCCCTCTCGACTGGCATTCGATCTCCGTCGGGTCCTCCGCCTCCCCTGTCGTCAGGGTGCGCCGGAGAATCTCCGTAAATTTGGGCGTAGCGAGCGGTGGGAACGTGAAGAGGTTGTTGCCAATCGCATCGTCACTGCCGCCGGGAAGAGAGAGCATCAGCACCATCTTCGGGTTGATGTAGTCGATGATCCCGTCCGCGTCGCAGGTGACAATGCCGACCGGGGAGTTTTCGGCCAGTGAGCGGTAGCGCCCCTCGCTGAGGCGAAGTGCCTTGTCCGCTTCTTTTCGCCAGGTGATGTCACGGGAGATCCCGAGCACCCCCATCAGGTTTCCCTCTTTGTTTCGCAGCGCCCGGACAGCGTTTTCCACCCAGATGGTGGACCCGTCCTTGCAGTACTCCTCGGTCTCGAAGAGGATCGTCCGGTCCGGATCGGCATTTCCCGTCATTTCAAGGGCCAGCTCCTCCTGGAACCGGCTTACGATCATCTGACAGGACTCCTGGGTCATCTTGTCTTCGAGGGACTGTGCAAGATCCTCTTCGACGGTAAAGCCCCGCATTTTTTTCACCGAAGGGCTGATGTAGGTCATCTGGAATTTCATGTCGAAGATCCAGATGTTGTCTGCCGTGTTGTCCGCGATAAGGCGATAGCGCTCCTCGCTCTGGCGGAGCGCCTCCTCCGCCCTCCGCCGGGCAACGGCATACCGGATCTTGTTGATGAGCTCGGCAAACTGTGATTTGGGGTCGCCGCCCTTCTGGATGTAGAAATCCGCACCGTTGTTGAGCGCTTCGATCACCACTTCTTCGCGTCCCTTGCCGGTGAAGATGAGAAACGGCGTCGAATCACCGCTCTTCTTGAGATGTTTGAGAAACTCGATGCCGTCCATCTCCGGCATCTGGTAATCCGACAGGATGGCGTCGAACGGCCGTTCCGAGAGCAGCCGCAGTCCTTCGGGTGCACCCTGGGCAGTGGTCACGGAAAAGTTGCCGGAACGCTCGAGAAAGATCGTGCAGAGTTCGAGGAGGACCGGCTCGTCGTCGACGTACAAGAGGGATATTTTCGGTGGTTCTGCCTCGTCGACTGCCATACTGTAGAAAAATCTCTGCTCAACGGTTATAAGGGTATGGAATCCGTCCGTGCCAAAAGCCCGGTGTAAGCAATTTTCACGGATTATTAGCACCTTATGATACGTTTCCGGTGTAGAATGGAGATGATGTGAAAAGGTCAACAGCAGGTCCCCATCCTAAAAAAGCCCTGCATACTCCGGGGTTGTCCGGGTTCGTCCGGGTTCGTCCGGGGTAGTCCCTGCTGGCCCGGGAGTGGCCGGGAGAAGTCGGGGATGCCGGGGTACCGCGATTTCAGGGGGAATTACCATCGTACCGTCGGCTGGGTTCCTCCTTTTTACGGGCGGTCGGCGGGGGGCGGCGATGTCCCTGCCGGCGGCTGAGGGGATAGGACCGGGTGCCGGATTGGTGCGGCCCCTCAGCCCGGCAGGACCATGAACCAGACCAGGTACACCAGCGTCTGGGCACAGGTCAGGGGGATGCCGATGCGGGCGAATTCGAGAAACCGGATGGTAATCCCTTCCTTCTCCGCGTTTTGTATGATGATGACGTTGCTTGCGGCGCCGAGGACGAGGGGGTTGCCGGCAAGGGTGGCGCCCGCGGCAAGTGCCATGAGGGCGGCGTCCGATGCGCCGGCGGCGGCAATCAGGGGGAGGGCGAGCGCCACGAAGGGCACGTTGGAGATGAACTGGCTGACGATGATGCCGAGGGAGAAGATTGCCGGGACGCTGGTGACGGGACAGGCCCCGGACGCCATCGACTGCTGGAAGACGCCGGTGTCCCAGACGCTCTGCATGAGGACGAAGAGGGCGGCAAAGAAGACGAGGGTTGACCAGTCGATGCTTTGCATGATATGCGCCCGAGCCGGGGAGAGGAGCAGGACCGGCACGGCGGCGACCACGGCGATGGCCGTAAGGGGGATGCTGATGCCGGTACCGAGGAGAACGAGCGCCACCTTGAGGGCAATCATCCCGAAGATGAGGCCAAGGGAAATCATGGCGGGTCCGGCAAGGAAGGCGTCCCCGGCGTCCTTGTGGTCATGGGAGAGGACGCACTTGTCAAACTCACGGGGATAGAACGCCTTCATCGCCCCGTAAATCAGGAGAAGCGACGCGAGGGACGGGACCGCGAGGTACACCCCGAAGGTGAAAAAGGGGTTTGCAAGGCTTCCCTCGAGGGCGATGAGCAGGTTCTGGGGATTGCCGATGGGGCTTGCGACACTTCCCGTGGTGATGGAGAAGGCCAGGACGAGGAGGAGCATCACGGGTGAGATGTTGAATTTTTTCGCGAGATAGAGGACGAAGGGGGTGCCGATGATCGCCACCGTGTCATTCATGAGGACGGCGGAAAAAAAGCCGGTGACGGCGATGAGGATCACGATGAAAAGATCCATGCTCATCTCCCGGTGCAGGAGCCGGTCCGTGAGCCGAACGGGAATGCCGCTCTCCTGGATGGCCTCGCCGACGATGAACATGCCGAAGAGAAAGATCATGACATCCGTGTTGATCGAAAGAAGGGCGTCCATGGGAGAGATCTGCCCGAGGAGGAGGACGGCAAGGGCTCCCCCCAGCATGATCTGCCAGATGGAAAGCCTGATGCCGGTGGTGCTGCGAAGGGCGATCAGGACGAGGACAAGGGCCAGGATGATGAGCGGCAGTATCGTGGAGAAGAGTGCTCCGTATTGGTATTTGAAGCGTGCCCCGGTACCGAAGGTGCTGCCCGCAGGAAGGCGCACGGCAAAGGGTGCCGGGCCGGCGGAAAGGGTAAGGGGGGCCCAAGCGCGGGAGGGCCATGCTGCACAGTCCCGCACATGCCCAAAGCCGCGTTCTTTCGCATGGCTGCGGTGCGCAGTGATGGTACAGCGGGAGGGGGTCAGATATTTATAGGAGCCATACCTCTGTGCAGGTGTGAGAAGATATGCCGAGTGACTATTTCGAACTGATGCTCCGGACACTGCATCTGACGCCGGAGGAGCGGGAGCTTATCATCGACAAGAGAAAGAAGCAGTGCATCTGCGATATGTGCCCGACGTATACGTCCTGCGCCCTGAAACAAAAAGAGGAGGGGGCGGGGGGAACAACCGTGGAAGAGGAAGGCCCGACCGGAGGGAAGAGCGAATGGACACTCAACGGCGAATGCGCCTTCTGCACGCTGGGGAAGAGCGCCTGCATCGAAAAAGAGGTTGAATGCCTCTGTTCCACCTGTCCCCTTTCGCGGGAGATGGGGCTCCGGTACTCGTACTACTGCACCCGCGGGGTCGAGACGCAGCAGAAGATCCGCGATGTGATCGGAGTCGGGTGAATGGACCCCCTTTACTCCTTCTGATCGCTGTCTTTGCTATACTCCTTAAGGAGCAGCGAATGCCTTCGGTAGTATTCATACACCCGTTCTGCCCAAGTGAGCGCTTCGGGGGCGGTGCTGACAAACCCGTTCGCCTGATCATGGATGCCCGTGTGCCTGAGGTACATTTTCATGGAGAGCCCGGTGTCGGTGACCGTGATGCAGGGGGGAATGGGAAGTTCTGTCACCCGGAACCCGAAATGGGGGAAGGTGGAGAGCGCCCGGACTTTTTTCCTGTACGGCTCGTCATGCAGGTGCCGGGCAAGAGAAGGGGTTACGATAATTTCGGCGGGAATGCCTTCCACGGCCCGCCTGCCGATGGCCTCCGCAAACCCCGGATTTGCCATCCCGGTGATGCCGTGGATGTGGTGTGCCGATGCGATGAGGCTCAGGTAATGCTCATAGGTCCTGAAGAATTCCTGCTGTTCATCATGGATGATCGTGGAATCGGCGAGGGCCCCGAGGGAATCGAGGGCAAACCAGGGGAGGTTGCAAAGCTCGTGGTCGCGCCAGAACCCGCGGTGCCTGATGATAAGCGCCGCCACCGGGATGATCTCCGTCAGCCGGGCCGCAATGATTGTTCCCTCCGGGGTGAGTGAGATCCCGCCCGTCTGCTCCAGGAGGAGTCCCGCATCGACGAGCCTTCTCAGGTTTGTCCGGAAATGCGATGCTTTGCATCCGGTCGCCGCCCGCAGAACGCCGCGGTCCTTCATGCCGTCCTCCAGTTCGAGGAGCATCCTCGTGCGGATGCCCGACCGCATCACCAGGTTCACCTCCTTCACCCGCCGTTCGTAGTGGTTGGCTATGTCGAAGGAGGCGAGGAGGGCGGGACCGTCGAAGGAGTCCGCCCCCTCTTCCGGCTCTGCAGGGGCACTCCGTGCGGAGGCGCTTGAAGGGTCATCGTCCGCACCTGCATCCGGACCCGCATAGAGCGGCTGGATCTTTGCGGCGAGCACCGTTCCGATGGTCGAAAGGGCGAAGGTCTCACTCGTCCGGGTAAGCAGTCCGTACTCCTCGAGCTGCCGGACCTTTGCAAGTACGGCGGCATGAACATGGCCCGTCCCGGCGCAGATATCGGGGAGCGGACGGCCGCTCTCCAAAAGGAGCATCAGGATTTTGATGCATGCCGCTGAGGAGAAGAGGTCACGGATGCCTGAACCATACTGTTCGTAGAGGGGAATGACGGACATGCAGCAGCGTAGATGTACTTCTACTACTATTGAGGGATTTTCCGATAATATTATTTTCTGAAAGATAAAACGGCCGTAATTGCCCTGAATAATTAAAAAATGCGCAATATAAGATCTAAATCCTTATTAAAATAAAATATGGATTTTTTATTAGTTTTTATTGGATAATAGGGTTGAATAAAAAATTCTATGGCCATAAAGCGATAATCTGATAAATAAGTGGAGCGTCCTGGACGGTGGCCGGGGGAAGGATCATTTTTTTTGGTGAGCTGCACGGGGAAATGGTGGTGCTGATGTATGCGATCGGCTGTCTGCACCATCGAGATTCCCATTAAGCAATAATGCCTCTCCGGGATGATACCGGGGAGAATATCATCGGAGGAGGGGAGCATAGCAATGGGGCACCCCTGTTCTGCCGGAGAGCCCCATCGATGGGCAACGATACTACCTGCATCACTGCATCCCTGCTACCAAACCCGAAGGAGGTTCTGACTATCCCCGGAGGAGGATGCGCAGTGGTTCCGGACGTCTTCATTACCGGTCGTCGGCATCGGGGGATAGGGATTTGCATCGCAGGTCGGTTCTCTGCGATGAGCTTCCCTCTTATTTTTCATTCCGCGACCGATGTGGCCGGGCATAGGTTTTTTCGTATGGCGCCCGAAACCCTCCCTCCATGGAACCCCCCGACACAGCCGAACAATTCTTCGCCGCCGACACCTTTGCCCGTGAGAACGGGGTGGAACTGGTGAACGCCTCGCCGGGCCGGGCACGGGTGAAGATGGAGGTCAGCGACCGGCACCTGAATGCCCACGGCACCGTCCACGGCGGAGCGCTCTTTACGCTTGCCGATGTCGCCTTCGCGCTTGCCTCCAACTCCCACGGCGTCCCGGCGGCGGCGATCAACGCCCATATCTCCTACCTGAACGCCGCACGGGAGGGGACGCTCTTTGCGGATGCTGAGGAGTTCGCCCTCAACCCGAAGCTTGCCTCCTACACCGTCCGGGTAACGGACGGGGACGGTGGGCCCATCGCCATCTTTCAGGGAATGGTGTACCGCAAGACCCCGCGGCAGGTGCGGGAGGAACGGGATATCACGACACGATAAGGGGTGGTTCGGCCCGTCCCATGGTGTCGGTGAGATAGCTCCGCGTCCCGGTCCGGGAGGGCGAGAGTGCTGTGGAGGGGGGCCTTTCCTTCTGCTTCATGGTTTGAATTCCCAATTACGTGGCGGCACTTATGGTATGTTGATCATGTATCCCCGAACGGCAGCATGCTGCCATTCGGGGAGGTTATCAGGGTTCTTTGTTTCATTTTCTTGAAGAGATCTGCCTCCCACGACGGGCGGCAGGCCGCGCGCTTATGACGGTGTATTGGCCTGTTAAAGAAGGAAACTTCGGTGATTTTGAGATACATTTAAATATATTGGCTCAAAAGGGGGCGTCTGATCACTATGGCCATAACAGATACAGCCTCACAGACCGTGGGCTCCATCACGGACGCCGTGATGCAGACCCTCTACGCGGTCATCGCGTACCTTCCGGTTCTCCTCGCTGCGATCATTATCCTGATCATCGGCTGGATTATTGGAAGACTCCTGGGAAAAATTGTCTCGGGGATACTGGATAAGATCGGGGTTGATGATGCCCTGCGAAAAACCTCCATTGGAAAGGCGATTGAGGACTCCGGTACACACATCGTGCATCTGTTCGACCTCATCATCCGGTGGTTCGTCTACCTGATAGCAATTCTTGCGGCATCCAACGTTCTCGGGCTGGTATTTCTCAGCAATCTCTTCCAGACCATTGTCCTCTTCCTGCCCAACTTCGCGATGTTCCTCATCATCCTGATTGTAGGGTTCATTCTTGTCGATTACTTCGCCGATATCGTCGATGGATGGGGAAAGACGAAGGATATTCAGTTCTTTGGGGCGGCCGTCCTGTTCCTGCGGGTATTCTTCTATTTCATCGTGCTCATCCTCGCCCTCCAGCAGCTGCTCATCGACCTGACGATCATCTACACCTTCCTCGTGCCGATCGCATGGGGAGTGGGGATCGGCGTCGGGGTCGGCATCGCCGCGTTCCTCGCCTACGGGCTGAAGGACCGGGCTCCGGAGATGATAGACGATATGATGAAAAAGATCCCGAAGTAACTTCATTTCCTTCTTTTTTTGTTGAACAGCCCGGTGGCTG
This sequence comes from Methanoculleus sp., assembly GCA_011045995.1. Taxonomy (GTDB): domain Archaea; phylum Halobacteriota; class Methanomicrobia; order Methanomicrobiales; family Methanomicrobiaceae; genus Methanovulcanius. Next base: position 21,453 of record DSBQ01000057.1, read on the forward strand.
CCGCCATGGTGGCCCGCCTCCGGTTAGATGTGCTACGCACGATGGCAGTCTTGGCAGGAGCTGTGGAAGGAACTTTGGCAGGAGCTGTGGGAAGAACTTTAACAAGAGCCGTGGCCGGGGTCCGGCTCTGCCTCCCGCCGGGTGAGGACCGTCCGATGCAGGTGGAAATGGGGCCGGAGGGGGGCGGATCATCCGGGCCGTTGTTCGAACCTGCCCGGTGGTTCTCCGGCCTGTGCCCGGATCATCCTGCCATCATCGGGTGACTTCCACGTGCACCGGATGGAAGACGACGTATTTATTCCAGACATCGCTGGTTCCCGAGAGGTGTGCGGCGACCGAGACGGTAAACACCTCCGGACGCTCCGCCTCATGGAACGGGTGGATCAGGTAGTCGAACCGGACGGAGCTTTTCCCCTGTGCCCCCATATCGGGAATATCGAGGACGCTGATCGTCTTTCCCGCTTCGGTGTCGGTATGGTAGGAGATCATGGGGGTGGGGTTCCCTTCAAGGGTCTTCAGGAAGATGTCGCCATAAGGAAACGCCTGCATTAATTAATTATTTTAACTGATTATAATCCGTCAAAAAATCAATTTTTTGCATGAATATATCCCGTGAAAGGCTTCAGGAAAGGATGGGATGCCCGCACATGAATTTCTCTTGGGGGCCTGGTCACTCGTAATGTATCCAGACAACATATACTCCCGGTTGTTATCATCCTGTTTTGTGTTCGTGCATCCATCCGGAATTAGGGCATGCATATTGGGGCGGAGCCGGCCAATTCCGGTGGGAGGAGGGGCACCTGTTCCGGAAGGGAGGTGTGGGGAAAATGACCGACAGGGAAATCGCTGCGAAGCTTTATTCCTCCGACCGTCGGATAGTACCATGAATGCAGAGCCAAATCATCTGGGGGATTCTCCTGATGGCGGTGGGACTCGTCATCACGGTCCTCTCGCTCATCTTCGCCCCGTTCTTAGCCCTCTTCTACGGTCTCCCGCTCCTTATAATCGGAGCGGCGCTTCTGATCTTCCGGAAGAGGGAGGACGTCATAGAGGAGGCTCTCGACTGAGGTGAGATGATATGATCATAACAACAACAGAACTCATTCCGGGACATGACTACGAAATTATCGGCATCGTCTCGGGCAATACCGTCCGGGCAAAGCACCTGGGAAAGGATATCATGTCGGGCCTCAAAAGCGTCGTCGGCGGTGAGCTCCAGGAGTACACCGAGATGCTCTCCGACGCCCGCCAGGAGTCGCTCAACCGGATGATCAACGATGCACAGCGGATGGGGGCAGGGGCTGTGGTGAACGTCCGGTTTGCGACATCCCATACGGCCGCAGGCGCAGCGGAGCTCCTCGCGTACGGGACGGCGGTGAGGCTGGTCTGAGGGGCGGCCCGCCGATCAGGGAGTTTGTTTGTCAATCCGGTTCGTCAGGGCAGGGATATCACTTTTTTCTCTCTTTTTCCCCGGTAGGTCGCGATCATTCTTTTCACGGAGATGAAGCCGGATATCGCAGAACGCTGCGGGCGGGGACCGTGGTTCCCTGTAAAAACGACCTCATCTGGTCCATACTTTTCACCGGTGGGTTGGGGGCCAATAGGTATATCTTCCAATAGTTACATCCTGAAAACTGATCAGTCGTATGACCGGAAAGAAGAGATTTACGCAGGCCGAAGGAAAGGAGATCGGGGAAAAACTCGGCATCAGATGGGACACATTTACCGTCGAGGATTTTACCGCAGGCATGAACGTGGAGCTTGAACACGGGCAACGGGATCCCGGAACGAACGTGACGAATGACGATCCCCTGATGACAGGAAAGATTGCCCTCGCTCACCTGAACGAGTTCCCTGACTACTATGAACGGCTCGAAAAAATGGAAGCCGAGGCAGAGGCATTCTGGGAGAAGCGTTCCGGAGAAAAATAATCACTCTTTTTTTGCTTTAACATCGTGGTCCTGCCGTTCCCGGAAATAATTGTAGTAATGCGTGCAATTTTTCGTATCTGCCTTTGATGGACATGCCCTCCATGATCCCCCTGCCAAAATGGCCGGGCGCACCATGGCTATCCGGAGACTGATTCTGTTCTTGCCTGCGGGGTATGGGTTATGGTGCATGCAGAGCATTGATCTTCGCTATCCTTCGCATCACCTTCTCCCACGACGCCGTCGTAAGAAAACTCTCCTCCACAAATCCAATCATTCGTTCAAACTTCTTCATCGGCACGGCAAACGTCCAATTGTTGCCCGGTCACTTGTGCCGGAAAAAATTACACTCCCCCCAGTCTTTCCTCTGTCCGGGCTTCATGGCAACCAGCATTTTTTCGGCATGGTCTTCACAGACATTCTGTTTGACGCATCCGAGAATCCGGATGCCGATCGCTTTCTTTCCACCTGCTTACCATCTGCAGCCCCACACAAAATCCACGCAGAATCCCACATGTGCCCGGATACGCCGGGATTGCAGCAGATCTCTTCACTGGTGGGGAATGGCACGTGTCCATCACGAAGGATCAAATATCCTGCCATGCAGGAACAGCGGCCCAAAAACAGCATCTTCGCACTAAATCGGGGTGTAAAGGATTGCCCCGATCTCTATTCGGAATAGAAAAGCCCCAGTTTTTTATTGTTTATGCGGGAACGGGTAAAAAAATGGGTATATATGGTGTCTTACCGTGCTGGTATGATGAGGGAGCGCTCTCCGGCGGGCATGAACTCGCGGATGGCACCACGTGCGAACTCGCGGCGCGGGTCGGCAAAGTCGAACTTCAGTGACGGGTCTGCGAAGGTGATCTTCACGAGCGGGCTGTAACAGAACTCGTCGCCGCGTCCGTAGTGGGCACCGGAGACGATAGCTGCGTATTCTCCCTGGTGACCGACGTTCATGGCGTAGTTCGGGTAGTTCGGGCCACGCAGTTCGCCGAGGAGACCGCGGTCGCCGTCCATCGCAAGCGAGTTTGCCGAACCACACTGGTCCTGCAGGTCGTAGCCGAAGAAGCCGAGACGTGACCATCCTTCCTTGTGCATGAGCATGGAAAGGTACCATCCGTTCAGACCGGCGTTGGAGTTGCCGGTACCGATGGAA
>DSBQ01000029.1 GCA_011045995.1 Methanoculleus sp.
GCTGCAACCCCGGGGGCGTCCAGCCCGATGAGGGCGAGAAGATGGGAGGCGGCCCTCGTGGACCGCAGGCCAGGGAGCGAATGCGCCCCCGAGGAGACCGTCAGGGCAAACCCGTACTTCCGGGAGAGGCGGACGACATCCGTAAGCCGTTCCATCGCACGCTGGCGCCGCACCCCCCTGAGGCAGGTCATCGCCGAGAGGTCGATATCCACCGCAACGCCACGGTCCGCCGCCGACCGGGCCGCCACATGATCAAAGCCGTTCCGGTGAATGGCATGAACCCCCTTGAGGATCTGCACCCCCGGATAGGTGAGCACCGCCCGGTTGAACGCGGCATCCCCGGCACAGACCATGATCACATCCGACGAACCCCGGTCCTCCCGGATGGCCGCGATCACCTCCTTCATCGAAGCACCGGGGACGACAGTGCCCTTGAGAAAGACGATGCCGCCATATTCGCATCTCTCCCCGATGCCGGTGGCAACGGCGCTGTCATAGCCAAGGCTCTTCAGTTCAACTGCAAAACGCCTCAGGGACGTGTCACCGGCCGGATACGGGTGGATTGTTGCGTCAGTAGAGAACATAGGTCACCAGACTCCTGCGGCAGATGCTCCTGCAGCCGCCTTATACCGGGAATCGCCGCCGCTTCCCGGCGGTTGCTGGAAAAATGTAAAAGGGGTTATTTCCCCTTGTTGGCATTGGAGCGAATGCTCGGGCGGGTGTGCTCGGTACCCTTCCCGCGCCTGCGCATGCCTCGTCCCTTCCTGCCTGCGCTGGTACGGCCGCGTTCTGCACGACCGCGCTGTTTCGGGTCAGACATCCACCCGAGGTGGCGGTCGTTTTTGATCGCCGGGTGGTGGCCGTCCACGAGGATCACCTCATAGTACTTCGAGCGGCCGTCTTCGCCGACCCAGTACGAGTTGAGAACTTCCATATTCACGAACTTGCGCGATGCACGCTCCTCTGCAATCCGCTGGATACTCTTTCCGGGGGTGATGCGGCTCATGCCCATCCTGGCGGTTCTGCGACCGCGGATGTAGCGTGACTTCCGGCGGCCACCACGGCGTACCTTCACACGGGCAACGATGATGCCCTGTTTGGCACGGTATCCAAGGGTGCGTGCGCGGTCGATACGGGTCGGGCGCTCGACACGCACGACACTGCCTTCCCGGCGCCACTGCTGCATTCTGTTCCAGAGAAGTGCTTTCACTTCAGTCTCGTCAGGCTTCTTCCATGCCTCACGAACATAACTGTACATTGATTTTGCCATTGGTTGATTCACCATGAAGGTTCAGCCCACGTAACCGGGGGCCACATCCCTTTGTTCCAGTGGACATCCGTCCAGTGGTTCGTATATTTTAGCGGTAAAGATATAAAAATAGCAGGGTAGGCACGATCGCCCTCGCTTACCCCTTCCGTTTCTCCGTGACTTCGATGCCGTCGATACGGGTCGAGGGGTACTGGCCGTGCTCATCCTTCTCCGCCGATTTGACCATGTCCCATATCGTAAGAAGGGCAACGCTCACCCCGGTCAGGGCCTCCATCTCGATGCCGGTCTTCCCGTAGGTCCGGACCGTGACGGTCGCCTCGATGAACCCTTCGCCATGGACAAAGTCCACCTCCACCCCGCCGACCGGCAGGGGATGGCACATCGGGATGAGCGAGGGGGTGTTCTTGACCGCCATGACTCCCGCCACCCGGGCTGTTGCGAGGACATTGCCTTTCACGGCCTCCCCCTCGCGAATCGCACGAAGCGTCTCTTCTTTCAGGTAGATTCTCCCCCGTGCCGTTGCCGTCCGGTTGACGTCCGCCTTCGCCGTTACGTCCACCATATAGACCTTGTCGTCTTTGATGTGTGAAAATTCAGGGCACATACATAGTCCTCCTCCCCCTGCGGTGCAGACGGCTGCCGCCTGCATCATGCATGCATATCTATTCTCCCCGGTGCACTAAAGAAATATTCATCTGCCGTACAGAACGGACGGGATGGCGCGGAGCAGGTCGGTTGCCGTCATCCCGCCGCCCCCGGGTGCACAGGCAGCCCCTGCACAGCCGTTGACATACGCCCCGAGACAGGCGGCATCAAAGGCATCCAGCCGGCAGAAGAGGCCCGCCACGAGGCCCGCAAGAACATCGCCCGTGCCCCCGACGGTCATGGCGGGGGACCCGGTCCTGTTGAACCGGACCCGCCCGCCATCGGAGATGATATCCACCCTCCCCTTCGCGAGAATGACCCCCGGTCCCGCCTGACGGCGGACCGCCCGTGCCCGTTCACGGATGTCATCCGGGAGCGGCGTGCCGAACATCCGGGCAAACTCCCCCGCATGCGGAGTATAGATGGTATCCTTCGCCACCGGAAGCGGCTGCCTGAGGGCATCGGCATCAACGACCGCTTTTCTGCAGGCGGGAGCCACTGCCATCATCACCGCGTGGCTGCGGACCCCGAGACCGCAGCCGAGGACCACTACGTCCGCCTGCGCTGCAAGGCCGGTGAGGCGGGCAATGTGCTCATCCCCTATCACCTCGCCCTTCAGGCGTTCGACGATGACATCCGGGCAGGTAAGGAGATGGGGCGTGGCGATACGGACGATATCGGCCCCCCCGCGCAGCGCCGCCATCCCGGCAAGATACGGCGCACCCTGGTAGGGGCCGCCGCCGATGACGAGCACCTCGCCCCCGGCGCCCTTGTGCGCACCGGCGTCCCTGACGGGGGTAAGCTCCAGGTCCCCCGGCCCGGTGCAGCACTCCGCCTCGAGAGGGATGCCGATGTCGATGACCGTCGCCCCCTCAGACTTTGCCCGGTGAAAGGCGCATATGCGGTCGGGTACGATGCCTGCCGTCGGGACATCCGCGCTGAGGACCGGTGCAGGACTCCGGTTCGCCATTGCAGCGGCGGTCGCATACGGCTCGCGCAGCGCCCCTGCAGACCCGGTGCCGAGCATCGCATCGATGATGAGGTCCGCATGCTCAAAGAGGTCATGGCAGGAGAGCAGGTCCTCTGCACAGGGGGTCTCGATGACCCGCACACCGCAGGACGCAAGGACGGAGCGGTTCTGCTCTGCCTCGGCGGTGGCGATCGGCCCACCACAGATCAGTACGGTGACTTCACACTCCCGGTGCAGGTGCCTCGCGGCGACGCACCCGTCGCCGCCGTTGTTTCCCCTGCCGCACAGGACAAGGACACGTTCCGGGTCAAAATTGCGGGCCGCCTGTGCAAGCCCGGACCCGGCACTCTCCATCATCTGGAGGGCCGAGACGCCCAGCGCCAGGGCATTTCCATCGACCGCACGCATACGCCGGGCTGATATGACGCCCGTCTCACAGAATTCCTGAAATCCCCTCATCCTCACCTGCACTCTCCTGTATTCAGATTCCTCCCTGCCCCTTCATTAACATTCAGGTACCACGGCACGCGGCTTCATCAGGAGTGGGGGCCCATCTCTTTGCAGGAAATGCCCATGGGACCGGAAGAAGATATTCGCAGGGTGGCAGGCCGCATCCGTGACGCCGAAAGGGTGACGGTCATATCCCATATCGATGCCGACGGCATCACCAGTGAAGCAATTATGATGCAGGCGGTCAGGAGTTACGGCATTCCAGCACGGAGCGTCTTTGTCCGCCAGCTGGAGCCGATGACGATGAAATACGTCCCTGATGACGACAGCCTCAAGGTCTTTGTCGATCTCGGCGCCGGCCAGCAGGATCTCCTGGAAGAGCGGGGGCTTGGTGAAGAGGAGGTCGTCATCATCGACCACCACGTCCCGCAGAATACCGATACCCCCTACCTGCAGGCAAACGCCCAGCAACACGGGCTCGGCTACTTCTCCGCTGCCGGCATGGCCTATCTCGTCGCCCGCCACATGGACGCCGGCAACCCGTCCCTCGGGATGCTTGCAAAGCTTGCGGTTATCGGCAATGTAGGTGACATGATGGCACGGGAACACTGCGGCCTTGTCGGCCCCGCCCGCAGCATCGCCGGTGACGGGGCGGAATTCGGCACCGTCGAGATACGCGGCCGTGAGCTCAACTGCTATGGCATCTCGACGCGCCCCGTGAAGGTCTGCCTCTCCTACAGCGACGACCCGTTCATCCCGGGAATCTCCGGCAACGAGAAGAAGGCGGAGGAGTTTTTGGACAAAATCGGCATCCGCCAGAGAAACCCCGCCGGGACATGGCGCGTATGGGAGGAGTATACGGCGGAGGAGAAAGGCATCGTGATGAACGCGCTCGCCGAGCAGATGCTTGCCACCGGTGAGGACCCCTCGCGCCTCTTCACCGAACAGTACATCTTCCCGGAGGAGACCTTCGGAACGCCGCTGCGCAATGCCTCCGAATATGCGACCATGCTCAACGCCTGCGGCAGGTGGGCCGAACCGCGCATCGGCAGCGCCATCTGCCTCGGTGACCGCGGGCAGATGCTTCGGGACGGGGAGCGGATGCTGCGGCACCACCGGACCATCATCCGCGAGATGATGGAGTACATCCTCGACACCGGGACGACCGAACTGACGCATATCCAGTTCATCCACACCGGCGACCGGTTCCCCGATACGATTGTGGGCATCGGGGCGGGGATGGCGCTGTCCAAACTGGACTGGGAGAAACCGATCATGGTCCTCAGCTACCTCAACGACGACCCTGAACTGGTCAAGATATCCATGCGCACCAACGAACGGATGGTAAAGCGCGGCGTGGATCTCCAGGCGGCGCTGACCCGGGCTTCCGAAGAAGTCGGCGGCGGGGGCGGAGGGCATAAGATAGCTGCAGGAGCATATATTCCCACGAGTGCTGAAAAGGAGTTTGCCCATCGTGTCAACAGAATCATTGCAGGCCAGTTCGCTTAGACGGGCCCGGACCATCGCCGACTACCAGTTCGGCAGCGGTGCAGGGGAGGCGCTCTTTCCGGAGAGCGCAGGGTTCCAGTACTCCACGACCAGACGAATCCGGTATATCCTCCTTGATGGAACCCGCCTTGCCACCGTCAGGGCGTCCGACGGGAGACTCACCCTCTCCATCGAAGGAGCCGAACGCCTGTGGACGTTTCTTCCCCCGCCGGCATACCGCGTCACCGTCCTGGAAGATGTCGCCCCCTTTGTCGGAAAAGGAAAAAACGCGATGGCAAAACACGTCCTCTCTGCCGACGAAGGCATCCTTGCAGGGGATGAAGTTCTCGTAGTTTTACCGGACGATACCCTGATTGCGACCGGCAGCGCCGTTCTCTGCGGAAGCGAGATGGTGGCATTTAATTACGGTGTAGCAGTACAGGTACGTTCAGGAAGGTTAGTCTGACATGATGCCAGGAATGAACCCGAAAAAGATGAAGCAGATGATGAAACAGCTCGGCATGAAGATGGAGAACATCGAGGGGGTCGAGCGGGTCGTCGTCCACACGAGTGAAGGCAACTATATCTTCGAACCGGCCGAGGTCGTGATGACGACGATGCAGGGGAGCACCACCTACCAGCTCCAGGGCGAACCCCGGTTCGAACCGAAGGAAGTGGCGATCCCCGACGAGGATGTGATGCTCGTCGCCGAACAGGCGCAGGTCACGCCGGACGAGGCGCGTGCGGCTCTCAAAGAATCAAACGGCGAGATTGCCGATGCAATCATCAGACTGACCAGCGCATGATTCACACTCAGGACAGGGTCATCCTCATTCACGAAGGAAAGGAATACTACGTGACCGCAGGCAAGGGCAAACTCAGCACCGACAAGGGAATGATCGACCTCTCGCTCCTGCCGGGGATGGCGGGGGGGGAGACGATCGCCTCGCACCTCGGGACGCCTTTTTTCATCAGGATTCCGCGGCCCACCGACTTCTTCTGCCACGCCCGGCGCACGGGCGCCCCGATGATGCCCAAGGACATCGGCATCGTCTGCGCCATGACCGGTATGAACCGGCGCGACCGGATCCTCGATGCCGGCACCGGGTCCGGGGTCGCGGCCATCTTCTACGGGGGGATTGCCGGGCACGTGACGACCTATGAGGTGCGGGAGGACTTTGCGGAGCGGTGCAGGAAGAATATTGCCGATGCGGGGCTGGAAAACGTCGAGGTGGTGACAGGGGACGTCCTTTGCGCAGAAGGCGCCTATGATATCGTCCATTTCGATCTCCACATCACGGCGGAGCATGTCCGGCATGCCCACCGCCTCCTGAGCCCCGGCGGATACCTTGCCTGTTACACCCCGTTTCTGGAACAGACGTTCACGGTGATGGATACGGCACGCGAACTCTTCGCGGAAGTGGTGTGCCACGAGATCCTTGCCCGTGAACTGACGCGCAGCGAACGCGGCACCCGCCCCTCCACTAGGGTGGGCCATACCGGCTACATCACCATCGCACGAAAGAACTAAAAGGGCCGTTTTGCACCGGCCCCCATTTTGATCCGTACCAGCCAGAGCAGGGAGACGGATTTCACCGAAATCAGGATACGAAATGTATAAATACCATACATCCCACTCAAGATTAGGTACTTTGGATATGACAGGAAAAGGCATGCATTACACAGGGGAAGCACCCCGCCTTTTCACCGTTTTTGCCTTCTTCTTTAGATAGGGAGCCGACGATAAGCGCCGGTTCCCCCGTAATGTCACACCCCCAAAGACCGTGAGGTTTTTTCATGCTCGGAATTTCTGACCCACAGATCTGGATAGGATACGGTCTGGCCCTCGGCTGGACCGTTGCATGTATAGTCTACGGCATACTCATGTGGAACCGCGAGGGGGCGGACGAAAATGGCAGTTGACACCGTCACCCTCGCACTGGTCACCGTCATCTATCTCGCCGCCGTCATCGGGCTCGGCTACCTGGGCTACCGCCGCACGAAGGAACAGGAAGATTTCCTGGTTGCCGGCAGAAAGATACATCCCCTTGTGCTCGCCCTCTCCTACGGAGCCACCTTCATCAGCACCTCTGCCATCATCGGCTTCGGGGGCATCTCCGCCCAGCTCGGCATGGGGCTTGTCTGGCTGACGGTCCTCTGCATCGCCGTCGGTGTCTTCATCGCTTTCGTCATCTACGGCAGAAAGACCCGCGAGATCGGCCAGAGGACGGGCGCCGTCACCTTCCCGGACCTGATGGGCCGCATCTATGACTCACGGTTCATGCGCTACGCCTGCGCTATCGTCATCATCGGGGGAATGCCCCTCTATACCGCGGCAATCCTCATCGGCGGGGCCCGGTTCATCGAATCCACCCTTGCCGTCCCCTATGACATGGCGCTCCTCGGGTTTGCGGTCATCGTCGCCTGCTACGTGATCCTCGGCGGCCTTATCGCCGTCATGTATACCGACGCCCTCCAGGGAGGGATCATGTTCATCGGCATGACCATCCTCCTCCTGCTCACCTACATCTATCTCGGCGGCGTCGTCGAGGCGCACACCGCACTCGAGGGGCTCGCCTCCATGGTCCCGGCAGGGCTTGCGGCCGCAGGACATAACGGGTGGACGGCAATGCCGGATCTCTTCTCGTCCATCTGGCTGGTAATGATCACCACGCTCGTCCTCGGCGTCGGCATCGGTGTCCTCGCCCAGCCCCAGCTTGCGGTGAGGTTCATGACGGTGCGCGATAACCGGGCGCTGAACCGTGCGGTCCTCGTCGGGGGCATCTTCGTCCTGATGATGACCGGCGTCGCCTTTACGGTGGGGCCCCTTACCAACGTCTGGTTCGTGGAGACGACGGGGATGATCGCCGTCGAGGCGGCGGGCGGCAACGTGGACTCGGTGATCCCGCTCTACATCAACTCGGCGATGCCGGATGCCTTCATCATCATCTTCATGCTCGCCCTCCTCGCCGCTGCGATGTCGACCTTGAGTTCGCTCTACCATACGATGGGGTCGGCCATCGGCTATGACATGGTCGGGACCTACCTGAACGCCACCCCCTCGATGCGGACCATCCAGGCGGGCACCATTGGAATGATCATCATCAGCGCCGTCATCGCCTACATCCTCCCGGGGAGCATCATCGCCCGTGCGACCGCCATGTTCATGGGCCTCTGCGCGGCAGCGTACCTGCCGGCGTTCACCCACGGGCTGTACAGCAAACGCCCCTCTGCGTTTGCGGCGAAGGTGAGCCTGATTACCGGGGCAGGCATGTGGTTTTTATGGACCGCCTTCGTGCACCTGAAGGAGTCCGCCCCGCTCGGCATCTCAAAACTGCTCTTCGGTACCGATGCCCTTCTGGGGATGCCATGGCAGGTCGTCGACCCGCTGGTCATTGCTCTCCCCCTCTCGGCGCTGGCACTCGGAGGAGCGCTCATCTACGAGCGCACCACGGCCGACATCCGGTCCACGGAAGACGTCCGGGACTAAAGATCCCCTCTTTTCCGGGGCGGCGGGATACTTCTATTACGTCCCGTTGCCTAGTACTCTCCATGACGTTTCCTGCCGGCAAATGTGGCATTTCCAGGTCCCGTGCCGCAGGATTTTTTTTCCGGGACATCGTTCATTTGAGGAGGACTACGGGCAATGTACCATATTATCTCGATTAAGGATTTTGAACGCGCGGAGATCGACGAGCTCCTCGACAAGGCACAGGCGATTGACCAGGACCCCGGACCGTTCACTTCCCTGAACGGCAGACAGGTCGCGCTTCTCTTCTTTGAGCCGAGTACCCGGACACGGATGTCCTTTGCCTCTGCGGTGGCGCGGCTGGGGGGTTCGTCCATCTGCGTCGACAGTGTCGAGGGGAGCTCCATCTCCAAAGGGGAGACCCTCGCGGACACCGTCAGGGTGGTCAGCAGTTACGTGGATGTCATCGTGCTCCGCCACCCGAAGGAGGGTGCAGCACGCCTTGCGGCAGAGTTTGCCTCGGTCCCCGTCATCAATGCCGGGGACGGGGCGGGCCAGCACCCTTCGCAGACGCTGCTGGACCTCTACACCATCCGCCAGTCGATGCCGCTCGAGGGGATCGATGTCGGCCTCCTCGGGGACCTCAGGTATGGGCGGACCACCCATTCCCTTGCCTATGCACTCTCCAACTATGACCTGACCATCCACACCATCGCCCCGGAGACGCTCGAAATGCCCACCTCCCTGAAGGACGAACTCCTGGACCGCGGATGCGAGGTCGTGGAGCATGACGATATAACGGATGTCATCAACGACCTCGATGTCCTCTACGCAACGAGAATACAGCGTGAACGGTTCCCCGACGCGGCGTCCTACTACAATGTCGCCGAGAGCTACCGCATCACTCCCGAACTCCTCGAAAACAGAAAAGAGCAAATGATCGTCCTGCACCCCCTCCCGCGGGCGAGCGAGATCGACCCACGGGTGGATGCCCTTCCCTGTGCGAAATACTTTGAACAGGCACGAAACGGGGTCCCTGTCAGGATGGCGATGCTCGAGGAGGTGATCTGACATGCCGGAGGAACCGAAGGCACTCCTCATCCGGCCTATCCGGGACGGCACGGTCATCGACCACATCACCCATGGCGAGGCCCTTACCGTGCTCCGGATACTCGGGATCACCGGGACGACGGGAGAAAAACTCTCGATCGCCACCAACGTCGATACCCGCATCGCAGGAACCGGCGGACTCAAGGACATCGTCAAGGTCAGCAACAGGGAACTATCAAAAGAGGAGGTGGACCGGATCGCACTCATCGCCCCGAATGCCACGATCAACATCATCCGGAACTACCTCGTGGTGGAAAAGATCGGTGTTGAAATCCCCCGCTATCTGAGAGGGGTGATCCGGTGCACCAACCCCGGATGCATCAGCAACGCCAACGAACCAATTGAAAGTGCCTTCGGGGTCTCCCCCAACGGCCTCCGCTGCCATTACTGCGATACGGTCATCAGTTCGGACTACGCCCAGCACATCATCTGATGACCCGGCCGTGCTCATCGATCTCGCCACGGTGAATTCTTGTGCTGGAGATCCACCGCCCGTCCTCGGCAAGGACGCAGGTGATCTGGTAGAGATCCACCTTTTTTCGCCCCTTCTCCTTTCGCAGGCGGTTGATCTCCAGGCCCACGGGGTAGGTCTCTTCGCTCACCACCAGTGCATCAAAATCGCTGTTCAGGGTGGACCCGTATTTATCGTTGAGCGGTTCGATCTCCCACGACGCGGAAAAATCCGATGCGCGTATGAATGACTCCAGGGCGCGCCTGCGCTCGGCAAACGGGGTTATCGGGTGGTTTTTCGCCCCTGCAAAGGCATCCGAGGAGAGACCGACGACCACATGCCCCCCCTCTCCCGCGAGTTCGAACGAACGGGCGATCAGCTTCTTGTGGCCGTCGTGGAGCGGGCTGAATGTGCCCCCTACCATAATATTCATTGGAAATTGAGGTTAAACGTTGTACCTATTATGAATAGCGATACTCCCGCCGGCATCTCTGCATTCATCGCGGATAATGCAACGGTCACCGGCGATGTTTCGATCGCCGTGGACGTCAGTATCTGGTACGGGGCCGTTATCAGGGCTGACAGGGACTCCATCAGTATCGGGAGGGGCAGCAATATTCAGGACAATGCGGTCGTCCACAATACCCCCGCCTCCCCGGTCGTTATCGGAGAGGACGTATCGGTGGGCCATGGCGCGATCGTGCACGGTGCGACGATCGGCAACCGGGTGATCGTCGGGATGGGCGCGATTGTCATGAACAATGCCGTCATCGGCGATGATTCTATCATCGCGGCAGGCGCCGTGGTAACCGAGGGGAGAGTGATCCCCCCCCGTTCCCTCGTGATGGGAGTGCCCGGCAAAGTCGTCCGCGAGGTCACCGACGAACAGGCCGGGAGTATCGTGCGAAATGCCCACGTATATGTCGCTCTCGGGAGGGAGACCTTCCATGGCTGAAGTCGCGGTGATCGGCGGCGGTGTCGCCGGCATTCAGGCGGCCCTCGATGTTGCAAACCACGGCATCAGGGTGCACCTCATCGAGCGCCAGCCCACCATCGGGGGGCATATGGCGCAGCTGGACAAGACGTTTCCCACCAACGACTGTTCGATGTGCATCCTCTCGCCGAAGATGGTCGATGTCGCGCGAAACCCGAATATCATCCTCCATACGCTCTCGGAGGTGACGTCCATCGAGGGTGAGGCGGGGGACTTCACCGTCACCATCCTCCGCCATCCCCGCTATGTCGACGAGACCGAATGCAACGGCTGCGGGGACTGCATCGAGGTCTGCCCGGTCGAGGTCTATAACGAATTCGACGCAGGCATCGGGGTACGAAAGGCCATCTACAAACCCCACCCCCAGATCGTTCCCGATGTGGTCGTCCGCGATGCGGTGCACTGCATCGACTGCGGCCTCTGCTTCGATGTCTGCGGCAAGGACGCCGTCCTCAGGATGGAGGAGGCGCAGGAATCCACCCTCCATGTTGCAAGCATCATCATTGCAACGGGTTTCAGGACGTTTGATCCGCAGATCAAGGGCCAGTTCGGCTATTTGAGGTACCCGGATGTGATCACCAGCCTCGAGTTCGAACGGATGATCAATGCAAGCGGACCGACCGGCGGAAAACTCCGGAAAATCTCGGACGGCACGACCCCGGGGAGCATCCTCTTCATCCAGTGTGTCGGCTCACGCGACATGACCATCCGGCACGGCTACTGTTCAGGCGTCTGCTGCATGTATGCGATTAAAAATGCCATCCTCATCAAGGAGAAGAACCCATCCATCGAGGTCACCATCTGCTATATCGACATCCGCGCCTACGGGAAGGGCTACGAGGAGTACTACGAACGGGCGAAAGGGATGGGCATCCGGTTTCTGCGGGGCATGCCGGGTGAAGTCATCCGCACAAGGACCGGGATGGAAGTTCCCGTCGAGAATTCCGAGACTGCAGAGTACGAGGTCCTGACTCCCGACCTGGTGGTCCTCTCCGTCGGCATGGAACCGGCGACCGGCGCAGACGAGGTTGCGGCAATGGTCGGCATCTTTGTGGATGATTATGGCTTTTACCAGCCCGATGACCCCAAACTCGGCCCGGTGACCACGATCAAACCCGGGATTTACATCGCCGGCACGGCGGTCGCCCCGAAAGATGTTCCCGACAGCGTTACCCAGGGTGAAGCGGCGGCCATGCGGGCATTCCGGGATGCAATTTCAGCCGGGTGATCCCTCATGCAGACGGAGACGACAGCTGACCGGACGATCACCTGGGACGAAGGGGGGGAATGCCTCAGGTTCATCGAGCAGACACTCCTGCCGGAACGCTGCGAGATCATCGCAACGACGGACGTCGAACGCCTTGCAACCGCCATCCGCCGGCTTGAGGTCCGCGGGGCCCCGGCGCTCGGGGTGGCGGGGGCCTATGGTGTCGCCCTCTCTGCACGGTCGCACCGGCACGCTCCCCCCGGGGCATTCATGGACCTCGTCCACCGGGACGCTGCGATGCTGCAGGCCACCCGCCCGACCGCGGTGAACCTGGGATGGGGCATCCGGCGGGTGCTTGCCGCTCTTGACCGGGAAGAGGCACCGGGGGCGGCAGCAGAGCGGGCGCTCGAAGAGGCCCGGGCAACAGAGGAGGAGGAGGTCCGCCTCTGCCATGCCATCGGGGAGCACGGGGCGGCACTCCTCCCGGACAGCTGTACGGTCCTTACCCACTGCAACGCAGGCGCGCTTGCATGCGTGGAATGGGGGACGGCGCTTGGTGTCGTACGTTCGGCCGTGCAGATGGGCAAGGAGGTGAAGGTGATCTCCTGCGAGACCCGGCCCCTCCACCAGGGATCGCGGCTGACCGCCTTTGAACTCGCCCGCGACGGGATAGACGTGGAGACGATCACCGACAGCACCGCGGCATACCTGATGCGAAAGAAGGTGATTGACGCGGTCTTCGTCGGGGCAGACCGCATCACCCGCGATGTGGTCTTCAATAAGGTCGGGACCTACATGCACGCGGTCTGCGCCTGCCACCATGACATTCCTTTTTACGTAGCAGCGCCGTATTCTACGTTGGACCTGCAGCACTCGGAGGCCGATATCACGGTTGAAGAACGCGCCCGCGAGGAGCTTGCAGCATGCGGCGGGAGGAAGCTGATGCCGGATGGCGTCAGGGCCAGAAACTACGCCTTCGATGCCACCCCGCTCGGCCTCGTGACCGCCATCATAACGGAACAGGGCGCACGGCGCCTCTGAAAAGAGCAGATTCGGAAAATTCACCCATCATCCACCCATGTCTATAGAATATCTCCCCACCCCGACCATCCCCGGCGCCGGATTCTGGGAACAGCTGATATTTACCATAGGTGAGGTCACCCTCATCATCCTCGCCTTCTTTATCATCATCCCGATTGTGGTCCTGGCCATCTCCTTTCTCTCCATCCATCACCGCAGGTTCTACTTCCCCCGCCTCCTGAAGGCGGGCCTCACCCTGACCGAAGGGACCGTCAAGGCACTCTGCAAGCTCTTCGGGCTCGATGACAAGGAACTGACGGCCTTTTTTATCCATCTTCACAATACCCTTTCCACCACCGCATTTACCGCGATACCGGTGGAAAACCGGGCAATCTTTGTCCCGCAGTGCCTGAGGAATTCCCAGTGCCCGGCAAACCTGACCCCTGAAGGTTTGGTCTGCAAGCGCTGCGGGAGATGCGAAGTGGGAAAGAACATCGACGTCCTGGAGTCCTACGGGTACAAGGTCTGGATCGCCCCCGGGTCCACCCTCATCAAGCGCATGGTGAAGAAATACCAGCCGGAGGCATTAATCGGGGTGGGCTGCCTGATGGAGGTCAAGGAAGGCATCGAGATGGCAGACAAGCTCGGTATCGTCGCAATGGGCGTCCTGACCATGAAAGACGGGTGTGTCGAGACGATGGTCAACTGGCCGGACGTCTATGATGTCGCCTGCCTCGGCATTAAAAAAAGCAGTTCTCAGTGACCGTTCCCGAGGACTTTTACGTTTCTTCCGGTCAGGCGGCCCGACTGGATCTTTCCGACGACAAAGATGGTCTCGTCGCTTGAGACTTCCCCTACCTTGACCCCCGGTCGGAGGGTGATATTTCCTCCGGCACGCACTGCCGCAACCTTTGCGTCGTCACAGAGGACGACATTCTCGATCACATCAAGTGTTCCCTTGATCCGCACCTTGTTGCCGATAACCGCCCGCTCGCAGGTTACGTCCCCCCCCACACTGGACATCGGTCCGAGCTCGAGTGTCCCGTTCACATCAAGGCGCCCCCAGATATGGGTTTCGGGCGGAACGATGAAATGACCCGGGACCCTGACGTTCCCGTCAAAATATGAACCGCGTGGTGCGATGAACGAATCTCCCTGCCGGTAAATTTTCATTGGTTAATTCTCGTTTTTCAAAGAATAATAAATGTATTCACTTAGCCCCGGGGGGCAGGTTTTCAGAGAAGAACCGCCGATGCGATGAGGATGCCAAGGGCAGCAAACATGCCGTATTTCAGGATGCCGGTCGCCTTCGATGAGCGCAGACAGGTTGGGTCGTCGCACCTGAGCGCTGCAGCGGCACCGGCGAGAATGATGATGTCAGCAACGGTGATTGCCCCGATATACGCCGTCCCCCACCATGGAACGATCGGGAGATAACTCAGGATGACCGCCGAAAGGGCAAGCAGGAAGGCGAAGACCGCGGCATATCTGACCCCGGTGATCATTGGGAGCGTCCGGGCGCCCCCTATCCGGTCACCCTCGATATCCTCCGCATCCTTGAGGACTTCACGCGAGCTCATGCACAGGACCGTAATTGCTGCAATTGGAATCGTGAGCAGGAGCCCCTCCGTCCCTGCATATGCCCCCCCGAAGAGAAAGATGCTTCCCGACAGGTAGGCGACAGCGATGTTGCCCACAAGGGGCACCCCCTTGAGGGTTCGTGCATAGAGGAGCAGGACCAGCGAATTGAGGGCGGCAATCGCAAGGCATTCGACGGAAAGGAAGGCCGCAAGGATGATGCCCGCTGCAAAGAGGGCCGCGCTGTACCTGAGCGTACCCTCCGGGGTGACCTCGCCGCGGGGGATGGGGCGGTCCGGCCGGTTGACCGCGTCAATGGAACGGTCATAATAGTCGTTGACGGTGTTGCCGGCACCGGTGATGAGAACAACGACCGGGACGAGGAGCAGGGACGGGAGAGGCACGGTTCCCGTTGCCACGATGACGCCCAGAAGCGAGGCGATGCCCGCCACCACCGCATTGACGGGGCGAAGAATCCTGATATACCACGGGAGAGCCATTGCTGTCCCTGAGGTATGCTGCTGACCCGAGAAGAAGATTATGAAAAGGAACGGGCTTGAGGGGATTTGAACCCCTGATCATTAACTTAGGAGGCTAACGCCTTATCCAGGCTAGGCCACAAGCCCACAAATGCTGCCATTACTATTGTGCATCAGAAGCTATAAGATTTCCTGCATCGCACATTCTGGGAACGATGGGACTTGTTGAAATCAAAGAGGGAACAACACATTTTTTTGTCCCCGAACAGGAGGCAGGAAGTTCGTTTCCGCCGGGAACGGGAGCCGTCTTTTTTAACCGGAGGATGGAGCTCAACCGTGACGCCACCATCCTCTTCCTGCGGCACACCGATGTGACCTCCTACCTTGATGCCATGGGCGCATCCGGTGCACGGGGCCTCAGGGTGGCGCACGAGTGCGGGATCCCCGTCACCATCAACGATGTCAATCCCGAAGCGGTGGACCTTATTGAACGCAACGCCGCCGGCATGTCCGGGGGGGAGATCTCCATCACCCAGGCAGACTGCAAAGTCCTGATGGGCGGACGGCGCTTCGACGCGGTGGACCTCGACCCGTTCGGGACGCCCGCCCCCTTCGTCGATGCGGCGGCCACCAGCGCAAAGCGCTATCTCTTCGTGACGGCGACCGACACCGCACCCCTCTGCGGCGCCCACCTGAAGGCCGGGATGCGCAGGTACGGGGCCCGGCCGCTCAACACCGAGTATCACAGCGAAATGGGGCTGAGAATACTCCTGGGATTCGTCGCCCGCGAAGTGGTGAAATATGATCGCGGTATCGAACCGCTCTTCTGTTTTGCGCGGGAACACTTCGTCCGTCTTCATCTCAGGGTCACGAGGGGCGCCGGCCGGGCGGATGCCGCCGTGGCCCGCATCGGCTATATCCACCAGTGCCCGGCATGCCCGGAGCGGCTGGAAGAGGCGGGCATCACCGCCGGGTGCCATACGTGTCCCCGGTGCGGGACGCGTATGACTCCGGCAGGCCCCCTGTGGCTGGGACCGGTCAATGACAGGGATCTCATCCATGCGATGGCAGAAGGGCTCGGAGACGTCCCCCTTGCAACTGCCGGCGCCCTCGAACGACTGCTTGCCATCCTGGGCAGCGAACTGGACACCTCGACCTTTTACAACTATCACCGGCTGGCAAAGATATGGCGCACCTCGCCGAAAGGGATGGATGAGGTGATCGCCTGCCTGAAGGAGGGCGGCTACGAGGCGTCACGGACCCATTATGACGGGAGGGGAATCAAGACCACGGCTCCTCTCGATCTCCTCCGGGAATGCATCTGAAAAAAAGAGGCAGGGTATCAGGGTCTGGTGACGACTGTCAGGATGTCGCCGTCATTGAGTTCATGGGGCAGGCCGACACGCTGGGCATCGTGTTTGACCGAGGAACCCCACACCTTTGCGTACCGGAACTTTTCCACGAATTCCCTGTGCAGTTTGATACAGACGCTCTCGACCGTGGCGGGTTCCCTTATGATGAGCGGTTCTTCAAGGTCCGCCTTGTCTCCCACCGGTTTCATGTAGATGCGGATGAAGCCAAGGTGATCAAATATCGCGTCTTTCAGGAGTTCGATGTTTAACCCGCTTACTGCCGAGAGCATGATGGGCGGCCGTCCGAACCGGTGGGTCACATCCTTTTCAATAGTTGCTCTCGTATCATTATCGACGAGATCGACCTTGTTGACGGCAAAGAACGCCGGAATGTAGACACGGTTGCCCATGATCGCATCGATGAAATCATCCTGGGTGACCCGCCCACGGACCAGCACGTCCGCATTGACGATCTTGTTTTCCGCGAGCATTGGCCGGACATCTTCCAGGTCAAGGCCCGGGTCTCCCACGGTGTTGAACCGTATACCCCCGCTGGACTTCTTTTTTATCGTGATGTCGGGTTTTTGCTTATTGATACGAATCCCTGCATCGTAGAGCTCACGGATGAGTACGTCGATGTGTTTTTCATTGTACACATCCCCCAGCAGGAGAATGAGGTCTGCACCACGGACGACCGCGATGACCTCCTTGCCCCGCCCCTTGCCCATCGCCGCACCGGCGATAAGCCCGGGAATATCGAGGATCTGGATATTTGCCCCTTTGTGCTCCATGGAGCCGGGGACTACCGTAGTGGTGGTGAAGGCATATGCCGCAGCTTCACTCTCGCTGCCGGTCAGGCAGTTGAGAAGAGTCGACTTTCCCACAGAGGGGAACCCGACAAGGACGACCGTTCCGTCCCCGGATTTCTTGACTGAGTATCCTTCACCACCACCGCTGGAGGCCATGGCACGCGTAACGGCATCGTCCTTCAGCCTCGCTACTTTTGCCTTGAGTCTTCCGATATGCCCGGAGGTCGCCTTGTTATATTTGGTAGTGCGGATTTCTTCTTCAAGATCCCGAATCTCTTCTTCAATTGAAGCCATTTTTGTTGGTATAAGTGGTATTTCGAGATACTTATTGGTACTGTATTTATACATTGCAGTTTGATACGGCGCCGGAGAAAAGCCACCGGCCGCGGTGGGCGGGAAGGGGGGTTTTCGGGAGGATATCTCTTCAGGGATGATGTTCCTGAGATAAAATGGAGGATCGCGCAGGGGCCATCCATGGGGAAGAAAGGAAGAAAAAAGACGGGGAAGACGAGAAGGGAACACGCCGGCATATGCCCAGGGGGGAGGGTACATCGGGACGGGAGCCTTCAGCCCACCGCTCTGCGCACCGACGGTACGGGGGAGTTGACCGGAGAACAGGAACCTTTTTTCAGGGTAGGGGATTCAGAGGCCACCTGTCGCCAGCAGGACGAGAAGAACGATGCCGCCGATGAGGAGGGCAGCACATCCGGCAATCTGGAGCATGAGATAGAGGCGGGCAATATGTTCGGGACTCACGGGATAAGGCCCCCGGAACGTCTTCCCTTCGCACGTTTCCTGCGGAAGATGTCCTCACGCTCCATCTCCTCGAGGTACGCCTCGATATATGCCGCCGTGTCGTAGAGTGACGGCAGGAGGATGTTTGCCAGGGCATTGACCCTGCGCCGGGTGGCCGCAATCTGATCGGCTAGACGGACCAGCGACCCTTCGAGTTCGGCAAGCACGAGGGCGGCCCGCACCGCCTTTTCGCACTCCCGGTAGGCCTCATCAAGGTGAGACGACGGGACGGCAAGGGGATAGCCGGGTTCATCGGCGCTGCGCAGGGGGTCGGGGATGACGATGGACGGGACGGCGGCCCCCATCACCATCCCTGTTAGCATCGCCACCTCACCTGCCGGTGCCGTAAGAGAAAGGGCATCCTCAAGGCCGCGCCGGCCCATGACCATCCCTGCCCTCAGGAGCGGCGGGTAGGCCGTGGCAAAGGCATCCTCCGCTTCTTTCCTGAGGCCGTCGCGCCGGTCCCTGAGACGGAAAAATTCCATCACCATCGTATCCAGCTTTTCCTGGAGGAGCTCATGCCCCTTCTCCGCCACCATAATGCGCCTGCGGATCTTCAGGAGCTCGATGCGTGTCGGCCGGGTTCCGGGGATGATATTCCGGCTCACGGCGCCTCCCTCCGGAGATACTTCTCAATCAGTGCCGGAGAAATTCTGTTCAGTTCCTCACCGGGGAAGAGCCGGAGGAGATCCCATGCGGCATCGAGGGTCTCATCGACCGTACGGCCGCCCCCCACCCCCTGCCCGATAAATTCCTTCTCGAACCGTGCGGTAAATGCGAGGGTGCGCCGGTCGGCCTCGGAGAGCCCCTCCTCGCCGATCACCGTCACCAGGCTCTCGAGCCGCCGTCCCTTCGCGTAGGCCGCATAGAGCTGGTCCGAGACGCCGCCATGGTCCTCCCGGGTCTTTCCCTCGCCGATCCCTCCCGACATCAGGCGGGAGAGGGACGGGAGGACATCGATGGGGGGGTAGACCCCCTTCCGGTGGAGGTCCCGGGAGAGGACGATCTGCCCCTCCGTGATGTACCCGGTCAGGTCCGGCACCGGGTGGGTGATGTCATCGTCGGGCATCGATATGATGGGGAGCTGGGTAATCGATCCCTTCCTCCCGTGAATCCGCCCGGCACGTTCGAAGACGGAGGCCAGATCGGTGTACATGTATCCCGGGTACCCCCGGCGTGCCGGCACCTCGTCACGGGCGGCCGAGACCTCGCGCAGGGCCTCGCAGTAGGCGGTGATGTCCTGCAGGATGACGAGCACATGCATGCCGAGATCAAAGGCAAGGTACTCCGCGGCGGTGAGTGCCAGCCGCGGCGTGATGATCCGCTCGATGGCCGGGTCATCGGCCCGGTTGATGAAGACCACCGCATGCTCAAGCGCGCCGGTCTCCTCAAATTCATTGAGGAAGAACCGCGCCTCCTCGTTGGTGATCCCCATCGCCCCGAAGACGATGGCAAACTCCTCCTGGTCCCTGAGCACACGCGCCTGCCGGGCGATCTGGGCGGCAAGGCGGGAATGCGGAAGCCCTGCCCCGGAAAATATCGGCAGCTTCTGCCCCCGAACCAAAGTGTTCATGCCATCGATGGCGGAGATGCCGGTCTCGATGCAGTCTTCGGGGAAGGCGCGGGCGGTCGGGTTGATGGGTGAACCCGATATGTCCACGATCTTCCCCGGAATCACCGCCCCGCCGCCGTCTGCCGGTGCCGCCGAACCGTCGAAGATCCGCCCGAGTATCTCGGGGCTTACCACCATCCGCAGGGGTTCGCCGGTGAACCTGACGGAGGTGATGTCGGTATCGAGGTCCTGCGTCCCCCCGAACACCTGGATCACCGCAATATCCGTGCGGCTCTCGAGCACCTGCCCGAGCCTCTTTTCTCCGTCCGGCAGCCGGACCTCCACCACCTCGCCGTATGCGGCATCGCCGACGCCCGAAACCACCATGAGGGGGCCGGACACCCGGACGACCGAGGTGTATTCCCGCGCAGGCGATGTCACGTTCTCCCTCCAGCACCCTTGCCAAAGGCCGCCGCCATCTCCCGTTCGGTCTCCTCGAAATATTCGGTGAAGGCTTCATTTTCCATGGAGCCGAGACGGGCGAGACGGGCGGCAACAGGGAGCGATGCGATCTCTGCGACGCTCCTGCCCCCCTCCACCGCCTCCTTTCCGTACCTCGCATAGTCCGTGATGAGCCGCATCATATGGTACTGCTTTTCCGGCGGACAGAACGTATCGACCGGATCGAATGCCGACTGGATGAGAAACGATTCCCGGATGATCCCGGCAACGTGCAGCGCCAGTTTGTCATCCTCCGGAAGCACATCCGGTCCGACAAGATGGACAATCTCCTCGAGTTCGCCCTCTTTCTGCAAAATGGCCATCATGGCCCCCCGCATCGCACTCCACTCCTCACCTCCGTGAGCGTTCCACCAGCCCTGCACATCATCGGGATAGAGCGAATAGGACGTGAGCCAGTTGATCGACGGGAAGTGGCGTGCATGGGCAAGGTCGGCGTCGAGGGCCCAGAAAACCCGGACGACCCGCAGCGTGTTCTGGGTGACCGGTTCGGAGAAGTCGCCCCCCGGCGGCGAGACCGCACCGATGACAGAGACCGACCCCTCGCTGCCGGACGGCCCCAGCACCCGGACCTTCCCCGCCCGTTCGTAGAACCCGGCAAGCCGGGAGGCAAGATAGGCGGGATACCCGTGCTCCCCCGGCATCTCTTCCAGGCGCCCCGATATCTCCCGCATCGCCTCCGCCCACCGGGAGGTGGAGTCGGCCATCAGGGCTACATCATAGCCCATATCCCGGTAATACTCCGCGATGGTGATGCCGGTGTAGACCGAGGCCTCTCGTGCGGCAACCGGCATGTTCGAGGTGTTGCCGATGAGCACCGTTCTGTCCATCAGGGGTGTGCCGCTCCGGGGGTCGCTCAGGGCAGGGAACTGGCGCAGGACATCGGCGAGTTCATTGCCCCGCTCCCCGCAGCCGACATAGACGATAATGTCGGCATCCGACCACTTGGCGAGCTGGTGCTGGACCACGGTCTTTCCCGCCCCGAACGGGCCGGGGACGGCGGCGGTGCCTCCCTTGACGATGGGGAAGAAGGAATCGATGATGCGCTGGCCGGTGATCAGGGGGTCCTTCGGCCGGAGTTTCTCTGCAAAGGGCCGCCCCACCCGGACCGGCCAGCGCCGGAGCATGGTGACCGGCACCTCGCTTCCTCCTGCGCTGAGAACGGCCGCGATCTGGTCCATAACCGTATACTCCCCCGCCCCTGCCACGGAGGCAAAGACCCCTTCGGTTCCGTGGGGAACGAGGATCCGGTGCACAAACCTCCCTTCGGCGACGGTGCCGATGACGGTGCCGGGAACTGCCTTGCCCCCAGCCTCTGCGACCGGGGTAAATGCATACGTTCGCCTGCGGTCGAGGGCGGGGAGCGTGGCGCCACGGATGATGAAGTCCCCCATCTCGTTTCTGATCACCTCAAGGGGCCGCTGGATCCCGTCATAGACCATGCCGAGGAGGCCCGGCCCCAGTTCGACCGAGAGCGGTGCGCCGGTGCGTTCCACCGGTTCACCGGGGGCGATGCCGGTCGTATCCTCGTACACCTGTATCGTTGCCACATCCTCGGCAAGCCCGATGATCTCGCCGATGAGCGCGTCCGTTCCTGCATGGACCAGTTCGTACATCAGGGCGCCCCGCATCCCGTCGGCTTCCACGACGGGACCCGTGATCCGGATAATTCTCCCGGTCAACGCTCCACCCCCGGCATATGCCTGCCGGCGACCTTCCTGACGGCGTGGGTCACGGCATCTTCACCGCGGACCGGTCCCCCCGGGCCCGGAATGCCGATGATCACCGGGTAGGCGCCCCGTGAAGGGGGCAGTCGGATGTCTGTCAGGTACCGGTCAAGCATGAGGACGACACCGGTGTCCTCCTCTGCGAGCGCCGCGTCCAGGGCATGCCCTGCCTCTGTCGCATCTGTACAGGATATACAATGGGAGATCCCTCCCGCCCGGCAGGCATAGGTCATCATACAATCACCAATTGCAATAATCTTCATTCGCGGATCTCCTCCAGCACAAGCACACGTTCCATCTCCTCGGGAGGGAGCGAGGCTGCCACGCCGTTTGCGATGGCCTGCATATTCTGCGCCTCAAACCCGAGGGCCACCAGGTACCTGAGGAGGGGCCCGCTCTCCAGGTGATACTGGTTTGCTACCGCCCTGACCGTGTCAAGCAGGCACCGGTCAAGAGCCGCCTCGAAGACAGGAATGTCTGCATCCCTGACGGCATCCGGCCGTGCAGAGAGGTAGGGTTCATACTGCGTCCCGGCAAGGCTCTGGATCAGGTCCGGCAGCGATCCCGCCCGGCCGGCACGCAAAAACCGCTCCCCGATGAGTTCATGCCCTCCCTGGGGGATCAGGTGGCGGCTCGTCCGTTCCCTCGGCGTCCCGAATGAGAGGGCACGGAGAAGAACGCGTAGGTTGGCAACATCGATCAGCCTGCCGGCCACCTGGGTCACCGGTGGCGCAAGGGAGATGTCAACTCCCCGTGCCGCAAGCGAGAGGCGTATCAGGAGCTCGCGCCGGAGGAGAAGGGAGAACTGTGCAATGTCACCGCCGGCGAGGTTGTAGGCCCCGGCAAGCACCGGACCGAACGGCGCCGATGCAAACCTGGTGACCGCCTCTTCGGCCCCGGAGGCATGCACGGCCTTTCGGATCATCTCGGGGGTCAGGGGCCCTGCAGAGGTGACGCTCCCCTCGATATCGGCAGGAGGAACGCCGCGTGCTTTTGCGGCAACAATCCATGCCGCTTCTTCGGCGAGCACCATGCCGGTATAGGACATAAAAAAACCCCGGACACTGTCCGGCACATTTGCCGTAAGGCTGATCAGGGACCGGCAGTAGTGGGCGCGGATAGCCCGTTCCACCGTATCGATATCCATCTCCGCAGCCGGGGGAAACGCATGGCCGGCCGTCCGGAACCGGTCGAAGAGGTCGTGGAGCGTATGCGCCTCGAGAACGGCGGCGGCGGTTTCCCGGTTCACCATGGGGTTGCCGATCGCCCGCACCCGTGCATCCGGGCGGGCGAAGGCGGCGATGTTCAGGATCACCTGAAAGTACCCGGCAGATGCCGCAATCATGAGGCACACCAGTACCACGATCATCAGAGCGACCACGATAAATGCGGCACTATCGCCGCCGGTAAGCAGGCCGGCGAACACCTGTTCAAGGGTGACGTCAGTCATCGGCACCATAGAGAATCCGCGCCGCCTCACGGGTCAGGCGCTCCCGCATCCGTGCAGATCTGGCAGAGAACCGCTGATCACACCGGTGGCTCCGGCAGGTGACGACGACCCCGCCGCCGGCGCCGTCCGGGGGCTGTTCCCGGAGGACCGCCGCGGTGATCCCGGGGGAGCCCGCAAGGGCGATGCGGACCGCATCTGCATCCTCCTCCCGGTAGAGGACCCGGACGTCGCCCGGCCCCACGATCTCCTGCCCCTCAACAATCAGCCGCTGAAGAACCATCGCATAGCCGGGGGTGCCGGGAAGAGCGGACAGTTCGCGTTGTGCCGCTTCAAAACACTGCGCAATCCCTGCTTCACGCGCTTCCCTGACCGCCGTTCGTGCCGAAAGGTGCGCCCGTGCAAGGATCTTTCTGTGCCGCGCCTTCGCCTCCCGCCCCCCTGCTTCGCAGATGGCGGCATATTCCCGTGCAGCGGCGGCTTCCCCCTCGCGCCGGATGCGGGCCTCCTCATCAGCCGCCTTCAGGCGTATACGCTCAGCCTCGGCGGCTGCATCGGCCCTGATACGCGCGATGATATCCTCGGCGCCCATTCAGGCACCCCCGAAGAGCCCGATGCCGAACATGATCAGGACGGCCACCAGGAGGCCGAATATTGCAAAGGTCTCTGCCATCACCGCAAAGACCAGACTTGCCCCCATGGCGTCCTGGCGCTGTGCCGTCGCACCGATGCCCGATGCGGCGGTCATCCCCTGCCCGATGGCGGAGAGACCGGCAAGGCCCACGGCAAACCCCGCTCCGATGGAGGCGAGCCCCGCCGCCGCGGTCGCCGTGACGTCACGGGTGATCATGCCGGTAAACGCCATGATGAGAATGACAACGAGGAGCCCGTATATTGCCTGCGTCTCGGGGATGACCGTAAAGACCAGACCCTTCCCGAACATCTCCTCCTTCTCCGCCGTTGCGGCAATCCCTGCGGATGCGGCGATACCCTGCCCGA
>DSBQ01000026.1 GCA_011045995.1 Methanoculleus sp.
GATCAGGTTCATCGTCGTCGCCGCATACCAGAGATAGGCCTCGCCCTGCGAGAGCAGCACAATCCACCCCGACCAGAGCATCAGGCAGATGATCGCAAAGGAGAGGAGGGTGTCGATGGCAAGAAAGGTGAGCGGGCGGTGGACGAGGCGGCCCGCCTGCGCAATCGTGCAGTACTCGAAGGGGGCGGGCCGCCCGGCAAGGTCGAGGGCGCTCCGGCCTATGTTCATCGCAAGGTCGGCCGCCGCCCATGCAACGATCAGCCACCCGAAGGCGGCAAGGGCCGGTGACGCCCCCCCGGCGGCCCCGGCAGTCCCTGCCGCCCCCGTCCCGACGCGGACGGCCGTTACGCCGAAGAGCAGCTTGAAGACGCAGAACGGGATGCCGATGGTAGCACTCAAAAAGAACGAACGGCCGAAGAAGCGCTGGATGCGGTCGGCATGCTCGGCGCAGCGGACCCTCTCCCGCTCGTCCGGGTCCATGGAACAGGTCTCCCCTGCCGCCCCCTCCCCTCCGGTCATTGCAGTACTATTCGTGCGTGAGCATAAGAGGGCATTCCCGTGGGGGAGGCGGCGCCATGGCCGGGGCGGCCTTCTCCCGGCCCCGGTGCTCCCCCGTTTCGGCACCGTCGCCGTCGCCGTGCCCCCCCTTTCTGTTCCGGCGTCCGTTGTTCTCCCGTCCCCCCGCCCCGTTCCGGTATCACTCTTTTTTCGCCACGATCACGCAGAAGTCATCGTCCGTATCCGCAGAGATGATGGCAAACCCCGCCCCGGCGAGGAGCGCCTGCACCTCCGCCGACGAGTAGAACGTCCCCGCGGCAAGGAACCGGTGCCCCGGCTCCCCGTGCAAAAACGCCTGTATCAGCCGCCCCTCCCGTTCGAGAAAGCCCGCGACAAGCACGCCCCCCGGCACGAGCACCCGGCAGGCCTCCGCACAGGCGGCGGCCGGGTCGTCAAAGAAGCAGATGACCGTCACCATCAGCACCGCCGAACACGATCCGTCTTTCAGGGGCAGGCACTCCCCCACCCCTTGGACGATATCGACGCCCCGCCGGCGGGCGATGCGGGCGAGGGCAAGGGAGGGTTCGATCCCGATGGGAATGCCCAGAGGTGCGGCAAAGCGCCCCGAACCTGCGCCCACCTCGACGGTGCGGGCGTCCGGGGCGGGGAGGGCCCGGCGGATGCGCTCCAGTTCGGCGAGGTAGACCTCCCGGTGCTCCTCGTACCAGTCGTCATAGGCGCTTCCATGGCGCTCGAAGACCTCCTGCGGCATCGTGCATCCCTCACCCGTCTGGGAAAAACAGATACGCCGACCGTGCTCTTTATCGTATCCCCTTCCCACCTCTCCTCTCATGGAGCCACTCACGCCCGCCGCCGTCCGGGAAGCGGCAGAGGTGCTGGGGGTCGCCGGCGGGGCAAGCCTCAACGAGATCCGCATGCGCTACCACCGGCTGATACGGGAGCACCACCCGGATGTCCGCCGGGCCGGGGACCACCGGTCGGCCCACGAGACGACCGTCGCCCTGACCGCCTCCTACGACCTCCTCGTCCGCTACTGCACGAACTACCGCTTCTCGTTTGAACCGGAGGCGGTCGCGGCGACGATGGAACGGACGCCGCAGGCGTACTGGCGGGAACACTTCGGCGACGACCCGATATGGGGGTAGGAAGGCGGCCCGTTCCCCTGCGGCCGTTCGAAAACGCAGGGGCCCGTCCCTTTCGCATATGACCGAAAAATCGGCCGTGTTCACCAGGGCGAAAGAGGATTTCCGGAAGAAGAGAAGCAGAGAACCGTAAAAAATGTATGAGAAAAGCGAGGGGCCTCTGGTTCCCCCTCAGAGGTTGACCGAGAGCTCCATGATCCGCTCGCCCGGGGCCTCCTCGCCGAACCAGTAGACCTTCGTCGGGTTGTCCTGACCGGCGTTCGCCCGGTGGGCGAGCCATACCATGCTCCTCTTCGTCCCGTCGGTGCAGGTGACCGGCCGGGCCGAGATGCCGGCCTTGAGCGTGCCGTCGATCAGGGTCTCGTGGAGGTCGGAGGCTCCCGCACCCCCGCTCCCCGCGACCAGTTCCCTGAACCAGTCGCGCCCGATGAGCTCCCCCTCATCGGCGCCGATGATCTCGCACGCATTATGGTTGATCTCGGTGATCGTCCCTTCGCGGTTGAGCCCCACGATGGCAAGCCCCGAGATGGTCAGGCACTTCACGATGAACTCCGTCTGTTCCGTGAGTGCCCGGTCGAGGTAGCTGCGTTCCACATTGAGGATGTTAAGAATTTCGTTCATGTGCACGAGGTCGCGCTCGTGCTCGACCAGTTTTCGGCGGAGCGTCGCGTTCGTTGCGGTCAGCTCCTCCTCTGCCGCCTGCCGGCGAAGCGCCACCGCCGCCTGGTCGCAGAATGCCTCGAGCAGCCGGAGGCTCTCCCCCCCGGATTCCTCCGGCAGCTCAAAGACGACCATGCCGAAGAGCTCGCCGTCCACGACGAGCCCTTTTCTGTAGCAGAGCATGGCGCCGGGGGCGGGTTCTGCGGGGACGTGCCGTTCCTCCACCCCGTCCCCCGGCATCGCCGGCCCGAGCATCTCCCCCGTCCCGAGCCGTGCAATCAGGTCGTCCGTCATGGCAATGGTTCTCCCCGGGGCGGCGTGCAGCCCGCCGGAAGGCCCGGCATCGGCCGCACTCTGCGCCGCCCGGACGGTCCAGGTCTTCCCGTCCCCCACGGACGGGGTTGCGACCATGGCGGACCCGGCAGGAAGGGTCCGGCAGATGGTGCCGGTGATGTACGGGAACAGGTCGCATTTTCGCCCGAAGGACGCAATCTCGCTCGAGGTGGTTGCCAGAAACCCGAGGTCATGGATATGCTGCCGCTGCTGCTGGGCGAGCTCCTGTTCCGTGGTGATGTCCCGTGCGATGGAGAGGATCACCTCCCTGCCGTCCATCACAAGGAACTGTGTGTTGATGCGAAATGGTGCGGTCATGCCGTGGCGTGTCCGCAGGTGCCGTTCGAACGTCAGCGTCTTCCCCTCCCTGAAGGGGAAGAGTTCCGGCCGCGTCCCGTCCTCGCCCTGCGGGTAGAGGTCGGCGATGCTCATCGAAAGCATCTCCTCACGGGTATGGCCGAATGCCCTGCATGCAGAATCGTTCACCTCAATGAATCTCCCCGGGATCTCCTCCGAGGCGGACGTGTGCAGGAAAATGGGCATGCGGACGCTTGCAAAGAGCGTCCTGAAGAGATTCTCGCTCTCCCTGAGGGCAATCTCTGCCCGGCGGTGCTCCGAGACGTCCCGCAGGATGATGAGGGTGCCGTGGCCTCCCCCCTCGAGCACCGTCCGGATGCACCGGATGGCAAAGAAGTACTCCTCGTCGTTCTTCTCGATGGTCACCTCAAGCGACGCCTCTCTCCCCTCGAGGTCGTCCCTGATGAAGATGATCACCTCAGAAGTAAGGCCGGGAAGTTTGACTTCCCCGATCCGGTGGCCGATCACCTCTTCCTTGGCAAGACCGGCGAACCGGAGATACTGGTCATTGATGAGAGATATCTGCCCCTTTGCGTCGAGGACAATGATGTACTCTGAAAATGTGTTGATCATCGTCGCAATCGGCACCCGTGTTGCTGCGGAGTATACCTTTGCGTTTCCGACCACCTTCATGTCAACCTGGCCCGCCACCTGGAGAATCTCCATGTACTTTGCAACAGAGTTCCGGTTGACCCTTGTTTCCCGTGCCAGTTCAGAGATCGTGACCCCTTTGGGCCTAAATCTGATGATCTTCATCAGCCTGCCCGTAATATCGGGATCGCTATCCCTCTCTCCTGTTGGTCCTGCCATTCAAACCCCCCCTGAAATCGGGTCTGCCGATGTCTCTTCGGCAAGTAAACGTGAAATTATATAATATATAAATCAATCCAAGATTTTGCGCAAAAATGGCCCAATTTCGCCGGTTTAGCCGGGCCGTTGGGATAAGTGCAATGCAAAAGAGCCTAGCAATAGCGCCTATCTATCCAAAACAACTGATTTGGGCAAGGGATTTGGCAAAATGCGCGTCATGCGCTCCCAGCGCCTCCTCCACGCGGGCGCATCCGCCGGGATGGCCGATGGAGAGCAGGGCGGCCGCCGCGACCACGCGGTGGAACTCCTCTGAAGATTCGCAAAGAATACGGTGCAATGGCAAAACCGAGCGCACTTCACCTATCTTTCCGGCGGCCCACATGGCGGGCACACTCCCCGGTGATGCGCTGGAAAAGGTGGCAATGAGGCAGTCGACGGCGGGGTTTCCCACTCGTACCAATGCCAGTGCCGCCCCCCAGCGGGCACTGGCATCGCCTTCGTTGAGCACTCTGTGGAGCGGCCATATCACCGGGCTCCCGATAGACCCGGCCCGGGAAATTGCCTCGAGCCTCAGGAGAATGTCTCCGGAATGCAGGGCATGTACCAATTCACGCACTTCCCCCGCCGGGTCTGGTCTTTCGGTGTCCGTCGCCGCTTTCCCCCCCAGGTGCAAAGGGGTGTTTATCCCCGATTATTAAAACCAGTTTGCAAAGGAGAAGTGCATGGCACTTGTTTTTTGCAACTGTGCACAATGGCGCCGTTGATGGGAAAACTGCCTCCCTGCCGGCGCCGGTGCACGCTGCACCGGCAGGCTGTGGCGTGCCTGCGTATCTTTCCGGCGCCCGCGGCGTCTCCGGCCACCATCCGCCGTTCTGGCCGCGGGCGGTGGGCCGCCGTCACCAATACCTATATCCCGTTCTTCTTCGTAGTTATACCGTACTTATGGATATCAAGATCATCGAGCTTGAGGCGGACAAGGTGCGCATCTCCTTTGCAGGAGAGACCCACACCTACCTCAACGCCCTCACCAATCAGATGCTTGCCGACCCGTCGGTCGATGTCGCATCCTATGACTTCCGCTACACCTTCGTCGACCCGACCCTCCTCGTCACCACCAAGGACGGTACCGACCCCGTCGCCGCCATCATCCGGGGGGCAGAGGCCATCGCCGCAGACTGCACCGACCTGCTTGCACAGATAGAACACCAGTAATCCCTCTCCCGGCCTCACCGGGACTCTGCTATTTTTTTGGTACTCCCGCCGCCCATCGCAAAGAGCGGATGCGCCATTGTCGACGAAAGCGCCGCTCAGGGGCAGCACCGGGATGCAATGAGCACCTCTGCCCGTTCAGGAAACGCTCAGGTCAATATACAGCCTTCATGCCACCGCAGCAGGCGTAGAAAAGAGATCCGAACAAAAAAGTATGGCGGGGGATGTCCCCCCGAAATCTTCTATTCCGCCCGTTCGGTAAACGCGATGGAACCTGCGATGCGGGTGATCTTCACCCTGACCTTCTGGCCCGGCTTTGCGTTCGCCACATACATCGTGTACTTCCCGATCTTTGCGACCCCGTCACCACGCCGCGAGAGGAACTCGATCTCGGCATCCAGTATCTGGCCCTCCTCGAGCTGGCTGCCGACCGGTTCGCTTCTGACCCGCCGCTTGCGGATCGGCCGGTGGCTGCCGCAGGCGTCGCACCGCAGGAGCTGAATGCGCCCGTCTTTGACAAGCCTCGTGTCGGGCCTGCCGCACTCGGAACAGATCACATAGTCGTTGGTGTATTTCTGCACCATGGAGCGTATCTGTTCGATCTCGAACTTGCCGTTGAAGACCGCACGGTTCCCGTCGATCTTCCCGGAGGTGCCGAGCTCGCCCAGAAGGAACTTCATGAAGTGGTCCTGGTCACGGCGGAGCACCGAGGCGATGTCCCCGAAATTCTCCAGGACGGTGGTCTTTCCTTCAACGAAGACCTTTGCCCGGGGGACGGTGAACCGCCCCTCATCGCCCGAGGTCTCCGTAATATTTTCATATGCCTTGTCCAGCAACGCTTTGTACGGGTCGGTCATGCGTATACCATTGGTTCTGCACACTCTTAATAGTGCTTTTAACGGACCCGCCGGGGGCCGCTTTATAAACCGGCCCCCTGATGCGCACCCTTATTAGTGCACGGTACCAACCATTCTGCACCATGGTATCTGCCGGGGATCTTGCCTACCTCGAGGGTCAGCTGGGGCGCACCCTCACCGACCTCGAAATCGCCTGTTTTGACAACCTCTGGAGTGAACACTGCAGTTACCGCTCCACGAAGGAACTCTTGAAGACCCTCCCCACGACGGGGGAAAACGTCCTCCTCGGGCCGGGGGACGATGCCGCCATCGTCCGCTTCTCCGATGATATCGCCCTTGCCATCGGGATGGAGTCGCACAACCACCCGTCCTACGTGGACCCGTACGACGGGGCGGCGACCGGGGTGGGCGGCATCGTGCGCGACATCATCTCGATGGGGGCCCGCCCTATCGCCCTGATGGACCCCCTCTACTTCGGGCCGCTCGACGACGAGAAGAACCGCTACCTCTTCGAACACGTGGTGCAGGGCATCGGCGACTACGGCAACTGCATCGGCGTCCCCGTCGTCCGGGGCGAGCTGGTATTCGACGAGTCCTACAGCGGCAACCCCCTGGTAAACGTCGTCTGTGTCGGCATCGTCGACCCGGACAGCTACCTCACCGCCCGGGTGCAAAGGCCCGGCAACCGCCTCATCCTCTACGGCGCCTCCACCGGCCGCGACGGCCTCGGGGGCGCCTCCTTCGCCTCCCGTGACCTCTCAGAGGACGCGGAGGCCGAGGACCGCCCCTGTGTCCAGGTGGGCGACCCCTATACCGAAAAACTGCTCATCGAGGCGACCATCGAGATGAAGGCGACCGGAAAGATCGCCGCCTGCCGTGACCTCGGGGCAGCGGGCCTTGCCGGCGCCTCCTCCGAGATGTCCTCCACCTTCGGCGCGAAGATCGTGGCAGACCGCGTCCACCTCCGCGAACCGCGGATGAACGAGGTCGAGATTCTGCTTGCCGAGTCCCAGGAACGCATGCTCATCGAGGCCGCCCCGGAGGATGTGCCGGCACTCACCGCCATCATCGGGAAGTACGACCTGAAGTGGAGCGACATCGGCGAGGTGATCCCCGAGAACCGCTACATCGTCACCTTCAACGGCGAGACGGTCTGCGACCTCCCGATAGGCCTCCTCGTCGGCGGCGCCCCCTGCGAGACGCGTGAGGCCGCCCCCTACGACCACGAAACCCCCTTCACGCTCCCCGCGGGCGGCCTGAAGGAGATCTCCCTGCGGGTCCTCTCCCACCCGGACATCGCCCGAAAGGACTGGGTCTCCCGGCAGTACGACCACGACGTCCAGCTGCGCACGGTCGCCACCGGCGGCGACGCCGGGCTCCTGCGCCTCGGCGACGCGGCCCTTGCCCTCTCCTGCGGGTGCTTCCCCCGCCAGATTGCCCTTCGCCCGTACGAGGGGACGGCAAACTCGGTCTACGAGAACGCGGCAAACCTCGCCTGCCTCGGCGCAGACCCCCTCTGCATCGTCAACTGCCTCAACTTCGCAAGCCCGGTCCACCCCGACGTCTACTGGCAGCTTTCGCAGGCGGTCGCCGGCATGGGCGACATGGCCCGGGCCCTTGCGGTCCCGATCGTCGGCGGTAACGTCTCCCTGTACAACGAGAGCGACGAGTTCGATACCCGTATAAAGCCGACGCCCTCCATCGGCATGGCCGGCAAAGGGCCGCTCTTCATCCCTGCGGCCCCGAAGGACGGCGACACGCTCGTTCTCATCGGCAGCGCCGCCCCCGCCCTCGGCGGGAGCATCCTCGACGCCGTCACCGGCTGCGGCGGCAGTGCGCCGGCGATGGCGGAGATCAGCCTCCTCCCGCTCGTCCGCACCCTCGCCCGGTCGGGCGTCTTCGTGACCGACGTCTCGGCGGGCGGGCTCCTTGCCACCCTCGCGGGCTTCGATGCCGGCTGCACGGTCACCCTCGCGGGCGACCCGTGGGAGGTGCTCTTCTCCGAGGCGCCCGGCCGGTTCCTTGCCGCCTGCGCCGACCCTTCGGCCGTGGACGGCCTCCCCCACACCGTCATCGGCACGATAGGCGGGGGTGCGACGGAGATTGCGGTGGGGGAGGAGCGGCTGATCATCACCGCAAAGGAACGGGAAGAAGCGCTTGATTCAATACGTAGCAGGATGATGTTTGACTAGAGTGGGCGGGCATCCCCTGCTTTTTGCCCGCAATGGTGATACAATATGATTCGGATACTCTTGGCAGACGACGACCCCTCCCTTCTCGAGACGGGCAAAATTCTCCTCGAACATTCCGGGGACATCGAGGTGGTGACGGCCAACAACGGCGACGAGGCGATGGATATCCTCAGAAGCGAACCGCTCGATGCGATCATCTCGGACAACCAGATGCCGGGGATGGACGGCATCACGTTTCTCAAAAAAGTGCGCATCCGCTTCCCGGACATGCCGTTTCTCATGCACACCGGCCTTGGCCAGGAGGACGTGGTGATAAGCGCTCTCAAAAACGGCGCCGACTACTACCTGCCGAAGGGCGACGACCCCGGATCGGAGTTCAACGAACTCGCCTCCCAGGTCCGCCGGATGGTGAAGAACAACGCTCTTGAACGCGCCCTCCACGAGAGCGAGGAGCGGTACCGGTTCATCATCGAGAACTTCAATGGCATCGCCTTCGAGCGAAAACCCGACCTTACGGTGGTCTTCGCCCACGGGGCGATCGAGCCTGTTACCGGGTACAGCGCCGAGGAGATCAACGGCAAGGAGATCTCCTGGGACATCCTCGTCCACCAGGACGACCTGCCGCTCATCTACGATGCGATGAAGGAGGCGGAGAAGGACCCCTCCCTCTCCACCGAGACGGAATACCGCATCATCACGAAGGAGGGCGAGGTGCGCTGGGTCCAGGAATTCGGGCACTACCTCAGGAAGAAGTCCGGCAGGATACACGCCGTCCAGGGGACCATCTACGATATCACGGAGCGCCGCCAGATGACGGAACAGCTCATCGCCCAGCGGGATCTCGGGCTCGGCCTTGCCGCGGCCCGGTCGCTGGGGGAGGCCCTCGAGCTCACGCTTTCGACCGCCTGCAAGGTCTCGGGGATGTCCTTCGGCACCCTCTACCTGGAAAACCCGCACACCGAGCGCTTCGAGGTCGTCCGGTCGACCGGGTTCTCGGATGCCTTCATCGGCTCCATCCGCTCGTTCGACAAGACCACCCCCATCTGCCGCACCGTTGCCAAAGGGGAGTGCATCTACTCCTTCTTCGACGAGATGAAGGACTTTCTGGGCTGCGAGGTGTCGCATGCCCGTGTCCGGGTGGTCCTCGTCATCCCGATCGTCTACAACGCATCGTCGATCGGCTTTCTCCTCCTGGGCTCCAACTACCCGGAGGAGATCTCCGACTCCTCGCTCATGTCCCTCGAGGTGATCGCCTTCCAGGCGGGCAACGCGATCGCCCGCATCTGGGTGGAGGAGATGCTTGCCGAAGGCGAACGGAGCTCCGGGTGGGGCGACGAGATCCGCTCGAAGACCCGCGTCGACTAGGGGGGCGTCGGCCAGCCCCGTCTCAACCACGGGGGGTTGTTCCCTCCCCCTCTCCGTGCCCCTGATTCTTGCATACGTTACGGCGACGGAACCATTGCGCCGGTGTTTTTTGCTCATGCCCTGTTTCAGCATCCTGCACAGGGGAGAAACGGCCGGGTGGCACCCTGCATCCCCCTCGTCAATTTTTAAGGTCGGGGGGCCCAGCACTCCGGTATGCAATCACGCGTCCCCTCATCCGAGCTCACGTCACGGATGGCCCGGTTCCGGGCCACGATGGACCTGACCGACCCCGAATGGGCGCTTGCCGCGATCGTCAGCAAAGTCACCCTCTACTACTTCACCGGGACGATGCAGGAGGGGGTGCTCCTCATTCCCCGGGATGGCGAGGCCGTATTCTGGGTCCGCCGGAGCCATGAGCGGGCGCTCGCCGAGTCCCGGTTCCCCGACATCCGGCCGATGGAAAGTTACCGCGACGCCGCCGCGGCGACGGCAGTGCCGGCGACGATGCACATGGAGACGGAGGTCGTCACCCTCGCGCTCCTCGACCGGTTCAGGAAACACTTCCCCTGCGCCGCCGTGCGCCCGGCCGACCGGCAGATCGCCGCGGTGCGGGCGGTCAAGAGCGGCTACGAACTCTCGCTCATGGAGAAGGCGGGAGCCATCCACCGGCACGTCCTCGAGCGGCGGGTCCCGGAGCTCCTCTGCGAGGGTATCAGCGAGGCCGCCTTTACGAGCTCCCTCTACCCCGTCCTCGTCGAAGAAGGCCATCACGGGACGGTGCGGTTCGGGATGTTCGACACCGAGATCCTGCTGGGCCAGGTGGGCTTTGGCGAAAGCTCCCTCTACCCGACGAGTTTCAACGGCCCCGGCGGCTGTTACGGGATGAGCGCCGCCGTCCCCCTCCTCGGCAGCCGGGAGCGCACGCTTAAAAAAGGCGATCTCGTCTTCGTGGACGTGGGCTGCGGCGTCGACGGCTACCACACGGACAAGACGATGACCTACGTCTACTCCGGCACCCTCCCGGACGAGGCGGTGGCGGCGCATGCCGCCTGCGTCAGGATACAAAACGAGATGGCGGCGATGCTTCGGCCCGGCACCACTCCCGCGGAGATCTACGAGACGATCATGGGAGGCCTGGAACCGGCGTTTCTTGAAAATTTCATGGGCTTTGGCGAGCGGACGGTGAAGTTCCTCGGCCACAGCATCGGCCTGCAGATCGACGAGCAGCCGGTCATCGCCCGCGGGTTCACGGAGCCCCTGCAGGAGAACATGACCTTTGCCCTCGAGCCCAAAAAGGGCGTCGCCAACGTCGGCACGGTCGGGATTGAAAATACCTTCGTGGTCACCCCCGGCGGCGGACGGTGCCTCACCGGGAATCACCCGGGCCTTCTCCCCGTCGGCGACGATTAGGGAGAGACGGCGTCCGGGAAAGCAGCGTATTCCTCTGTCTGCCTCCTCCTTCTCCTCCTCCTCCTCCTCCTCCTCCTCTTCCTCCTCTTCCTTTCTCCCGGTCGCCGCCTCCGTTCCTGCCAAATCCTGCCCGCATGGTTCTCCCCTGCGACGTCTCCTCCGGCTCCCCTGTTCCCTCGGCGGGATGGTTCCCGTTCCGGTATCGCCTGTCATGCAACGGCTCCGCAGACCCTTCGGTCGGGGAAAACGGCACTATGCAAAAAAGAAAAAATGAATTGTCGGTATCTTTTCAGTCGCAGAGGTCGCGGAACTGCGGCATGAGCCCGCGGACCTCTTTGCCGACCTTCTCTATCTGGTGCTCTTCGCCCTGGCGCTTCAGGGAGTTGAAGACCGGGCGGCCCACCTGGTTTTCCAGCATCCATTCGCGGGTGAACTCCCCGTCCTGGATCTGCCGGAGCACTTCCTTCATCGCCGTCTTCACCTCGGGGCCGATCACCTTCGGGCCGCGGGTGAGGTCGCCGAACTCCGCGGTATTGGAGATGGAGTCGCGCATCTTCGAAAATCCGCCCTCGTAGATGAGGTCGACGATAAGCTTGCACTCGTGCAGGACTTCGAGGTAGGCCATCTCGGGTGCGTAGCCCGCCTCGACGAGGGTCTCGAACCCGGATTTGATGAGCGAGGTCATGCCGCCGCAGAGGACCGCCTGTTCGCCGAAGAGGTCGGTCTCGGTCTCCTCTTTGAAGTCGGTCTCGAGGACGACCGCCCGGGTCGCACCGATGCCCATCGCATAGGCGAGGGCGCGCTTGCGGGCCCTTCCCGTGTGGTCCTGGTGGACCGCGATGAGGGCCGGAACGCCGCCGCCGTCTTCGAAGACCCGGCGCACCATGT
Source organism: Methanoculleus sp. (assembly GCA_011045995.1). Taxonomy (GTDB): domain Archaea; phylum Halobacteriota; class Methanomicrobia; order Methanomicrobiales; family Methanomicrobiaceae; genus Methanovulcanius. Next base: position 11,743 of record DSBQ01000026.1, read on the forward strand.
GGCCCGGCCCCTTCGGTGCGACCATGATCACGTCCACCGTGGGCGGGGGCACGATCTGGCCGAAATGGATATTGAACCCGTGCGAGAACATGAGACAGTCGTTCTCCTTCAGGTTGGGCATGATCGATGCCCGGTATGCGGCCGCCTGAGACTCGTCAGGGAGGAGAATCATGACTACATCCGCCATCTCTGTTGCTGTCTCGACATCGTAGACCTCGAACCCGTCTTCGGAGGCTCTCTGCCAGGATCTTCCCGGGCGAAGACCAATGACCACGTCAAGACCGGAGTCGCGCAGGTTGAGGGCCTGGCCCCGGCCCTGTGATCCGTAGCCGATGACGGCGATCCTGCAATCGGCAAGATCTCCAAGGTCTGCATCCGATTCGTAGTATTTCTGTATCATTTTTCACTTCCTTTAGCCAACAGGCGTCCTTCATAAATATTATAGCATAGCATAAAAAACCTAACACTACTCAAAAGGAAACGGCATGATACTGGTTGAAATTTTTCCTGAACGGAATCGTTTCCCCTACAACTGAGGTTAACAATGGAACTCCCAGATACACAGTCCAACCTGCCGGAAGTGAGGATCAACCTCACACGCGTCGGGGTTAAAAATGTACAGAAACTTGTGGAGGTTGCACGCCCGGGGAAGCGCCCCGTCATCTTCATCTCCAAGTTCAATGTCTACGTGGATCTCCCGAGCAGCCTGAAGGGTGCAAACCTCTCGAGGAATTTCGAGGTCATTGACGAGGTTCTCCAGCGGGCGACCGAGGGCAAGGTGAACGGCATCGAGGAGGTCTGCAATGCCGTTGCCCGAAAGCTCCTTGACCACCACGAGTATGCCGACCGCACGGAAGTGCATATGAAGAGCCTGTACATGGTCAAACGCGAGACGCCGGTATCCAAGACGGGGTGCCACGAAGTGGTCGAGGTGCATGCAAGCGCCGTTGCCGACCGGAACAACGGCCGCCCCATCGTCCGCCGGATGATAGGCGCCGAGGTCACCGGCATTACCGCCTGCCCCTGTGCCCAGAACATCATGAAGGAGCTCGCCTCAAACAAGCTCCGTGATCTTGACATCGATGAGGAGAAGATTGCCTCCTTCCTCGAAGATATCCCCATGGCCTCGCACAACCAGCGGGGCAAGGGCTACCTGATGATCGAGACCGACGACGATCAGCGGGTCGAACTCGACGACATCATCAATGTGCTCAAGGACTCGATGAGCGCACGCATCTTCGAGCTTCTCAAGCGGGGCGACGAGTCGTATGTCGTCTTCTCGGCGCACAAGAACGCCCGGTTCGTGGAGGACTGTGTCCGTGAGATGGCAAAACAGGTCGTGCAGAAGTTCTCATATCTCCCCGGAGATTCGGTTATTACGATACAGCAGACGAATGAAGAGTCCATTCACCAGCATGACGCCTATGCGGAGCGCAAAGCGACCATTGCAGAACTAAAAGCAGAGATTGGCAACGGGGAGTAAATTCCCGGATCATTTTTTTTCACCGTCATTTATTTCCCCTTAACAGACCGGGGTTCCCGGGAAAAAATCAGTAAAAACCGGTTAATTCTACACGATTGTTCTCATATCCAAGCGAAATCTATTTTTAAGGAACTGATGAGATACTAGTTACGTACTTTGTGTGGGTACGTGTGTTGCAACACACTGTATGAATCCATATTGTGTGTGTTTTCGTTTGTATAGCCAGATGAGTAAACAAACACAATGTTTGAGGCAAAATTTATGGCAAAAGTTGTTGAGATTTCCCCAACCACGAGGCATGAGGGCCACACCAAGATTACGATGCAGGTCAATGACGCAGGCATCGTCGAGCGTGGCGACTGGCTCAGCCTGACACCCGTCAGGGGTATAGAAAAACTCGCCATCGGCAAGTCGATGCACCAGGCACCCAAGATTTCTTCCCGTGTCTGTGGTATCTGTCCGATTGCGCACACCCTTGCAGGTATTGAAGCGATGGAGGCATCCATCGGCTGTTACATCCCCGACGATGCCTACCTCCTGAGAGTAATTCTCCAGTGCGCAAACAGGCTGCACAGCCACGCACTGCACAACATTCTCTCACTGCCGGACATGTACCTCCCCGGAACGGACACCCATATCAACCCGTTCACGAGCGAGGAACCCGTTCGCAGCGTCGCTCTTAGGATCCAGAAGCTCCGTGAGATCGGCCAGACGGTCGGCGAGATCGTCGGCGGCGAACCCATTCACCCGTCCAACCCCCGTGTCGGCGGTATGTACAAGAACATCACCCCGCGTGCAAAATCCAAGCTCTATGATCTGGCGAAGGAGGCACTCCCCCTTGCCCGTGACCACATGGAGTTCATGATTGCAGTCTTCAAGGACTGGGATGCACGCCCCATGGCATCCGTTGCAAACGGCAAGGAAGTGGAGAAGACCGAGAAGTTCGGGTTCCACGACCAGGGCTACATGGCCGTCGACCCGCTCTACGGCAGCTCCTCGCTCGACATCGAGCCCCGGTGGTTCCCCGAGCGCTGGACCGAGGTCCGCCCGTGGGACTGGTACCAGGGTGAGCTCGAAGTGTCCCTCGAGGATGCAGAGTACCCGATCGGCGGCACCACCCCTGTCGGCACCAAGGTCTGGCCCGCAATGGAAGCATGCACCGGCGTCCCCCTGTATGACGGCTCACCCGTCGAGGTCGGTCCCCGTGCCCGTCTCGCGATGTTCCGCAACTACGACCGCAAGGGCGCAATGGGCCTGCAGATCGCCCGCCAGATGGAATACATGGACTGTCTGTACAGCATGATCGAGGCAATCGACGCCGTCGACTGCTCCGGCTCCGTCCTCGCAGACGAGATTCCGCAGGGCGACGGTTCACTCGGCTGGGCAGCAAACGAGGCACCCCGCGGCACCGACGTCCACCTCGCAAAGGTCAAAGACGGCAGAGTCGACTGGTACTCGCTCCTTGTCCCGACGACATGGAACTTCCCGACCGTCAGCCGCGCCCTCGAGGGTGCACCCTGGCAGCTCACCGAAGTCATCATGCGTGCCTACGACCCGTGTGTGTCCTGTGCGACCCACATGATGGTGGTCGACGACTCGAAGAGGGTAGTGGCCCAGAAGATGTTCCAGTGAGAGCCTGACAATGCTGGACTGGTACGCAAAGAAGATGATCGTCGGCATCGGCAACCCGCTCTATACGGATGACGGGTTCGGGCCGGCGGTGATCGAAGCGCTCAAGAAGCTCGCACTCCCCGAAGACCTCAAGGTCATCGATGCGGGGCTTGCAGGGCCGCACTTCCTCTTCACCCTCGTGGCGCAGGCCGAAACTCCCGTCGAGACCATGGTGATGATTGACATCCTCGACTTCGGCGGCGAGCCCGGTCAGCTCACAAGGGTGACGCCGGACTTTCTTACCGGCGGTGCGAAGGAGCGCTACCTTGACCCCCACTCGTGGGGCGGCCTGAAAGAGCCTCTCGAGGAGCTGTCGAAGCGGACGGAGGTCATCATCATCGGCTGCCAGCCGGAGAGCATTGAGTTGTCGGATATCGGAAATGAATCCGATGACGTCGGGTTCTGGCTCACTGAGAACGTGAAAACGGCCATTCCGAAGGCAGTGCAGCTTGCACTTGCCGAAGTAGGGGTGGAAAATGGGACTACTATCATATCTGAAGGAGATCTTCACGGGGAAGCAGGACGCGCCTGAGGCACCTGTCGCTCCTGCCGCACCCGCAGCACCGACGAAAGTCGAGGTGCCGCAGCCGGCTGAAGCGAAGCCTGCTCAGACCCCCGCAGATGTGAAGGTTGAACAAAAACCTGAAGAAACCAAAATGGAGGAATTGCCTGTGGCAGATAAAATTACGATTGGGCACGTGCACATGTCCGGATGTACCGGATGTCTCGTGTCCCTCGCGGACAACTACGAAGGTCTGTTTGCGCTCCTTGACAACTACGCAGACCTTGTCTACTGTCTGACCCTTGCCGACGTGCGCGACATCCCGAAGATGGATGTTGCGCTCGTCGAGGGGTCGGTCTGTATCAACGACCACCACTCGGTGGAAGATATTAAAAAAGCACGTGAGAACGCAACGATCGTCGTGGCGCTCGGCGCCTGTGCGGCATACGGCAACGTCACCCGGTTCGCCCGTGGCGGCCAGTGGAACCAGCCCCAGCACGAGAGCTACCTGCCGATCGGCGATCTCATCGACGTCGACCTGTATCTCCCTGCCTGCCCGCCGTCCAAGGAGTCCATCAGGAATGTCGCGGTGATGGCATACCTGCTCCTGAAGGGCACCGACGAGCAGAAGGAGCTTGCAGCAGCATACTTAAAGCCTCTCATGGACCTTGCGGCCCGCGGCGTCGAGGCATGTGGATGCGACCTGATGGTCGACGTGATCAACCAGGGCCTGTGCATGGGCTGTGGTACCTGTGTGGCAGCATGCCCCGTCCGTGCCATCGACATGGTCTACGGCAAGCCGAACATCGACCGCGAGATGTGCATCAAATGTGGCGTATGCTACGCCCAGTGCCCGCGCAGCTTCTTCAACTTCGACGTGATCAACCAGTTCGAGGCGATCGGCGAAGCAATTGACGCTGCCATGGGCAAGGGAGGTGAATAAGATGGTTCTTGGTTCTTATAAGACAGCAATTTGCGCCCGTGCAGCAGACCCCGGCATCCTCGCAAAGTCGCAGGATGGCGGCATCGTCACGCAGCTCTTCGCGTTCGCGCTCGAAGAGGGCATCATCGACGGTGCCGTCGTTGCAGGACCGGGCGACGAACCATTCAAGCCCGAGCCCATCGTCGCAACTACGGTGGCAGAGCTTCTCGAGGCACGCGGCACCCGGTACACGATATGCCCGAACATGTCAATGATCAAGGAGGCAACCCGCACCTATGGTCTTGACAAGGTCGGCATCGTCGGCACCCCGTGCCAGATCCAGGCACTGAGAAAGGCACAGCTCTACCCGATGGGAATGCGCTCCGTCCCCGACAAGATCGCGCTTGCAGTCGGTATCTTCTGTATGGAGAACTTCCCGTACCAGGGTCTTGAGACCATGGTCGAGGACCTCTGCAACGTGAAGATGGAATCGGCAGTCAAGATGGACATCGGCAAGGGCAAGTTCTCGGTCTACACCGAGCGCGGCGCCGTCTCCCAGATCCCCCTCAAGCTCACCCACAAGTTCGAGCAGGGCGGATGCCACGTCTGTCTCGACTACGTCGCCAACCTCGCGGATGTCTCCACCGGCTCCGTCGGCACCCCCGACGGCTGGTCGACGGTCTTCGTCCGCACAAAGGTCGGAGAGGATGTCTGGGGCAGGGCAATAGGTGCAGGATACTTCGAGACGAAGGACATTGCGGATGTCAAGCCCGGTCTGGACCTTGTGACCAAACTCGCCAACGAGAAGATCAGCAAGAACCAGAAGACCCTTGAGGAACGCGCAACCTTCGGCGTCAACAAGGGCCTGCGCAACCCCTATCTCTAAATACCTTTTTTTCTTTCGGTTTTCTCCTCATGCAGACGGTGAGCGGAGCCGTTCATTTGCCCGGCCGATATCTGCCCCCCTGCCTCCACGGCATCGGCGAAGCCTTCCTGTTGAAGCCCTTCCTGTTGACGCCCTTCCTGTGAGAGCCCTTCCGGGGAAAACCTCTCCGGTGAAAAAAGCAAATTATATCTCTGTATCAGGTTTTTTCACTGTAAAGGGGCGTGTGATATGGTACAGACGGATTTTTTGGCGACAGAACAGCAGTATCAGGAACTTCGCCGGAAACGAAGGGCCGGCAAACTCGATGCGGCGGGCTACCGGGACGAGGTGAATGCGCTGCAGGTGCAGGACGACGACGGGAACTGGTGGCAGCCGGATCCGGACCGGGAGGGGTGGCTCTCCTGGAACGGGACGGCGTGGGTCTGCGCCACCCCGCCGGGGTTGGCATCGGCAGCGGCGGCGAGGGAGGCTGAAAATCCGTCAAAGACCGCAGCCGCATCGAGGGATACGAAGCCGCCAAAGACCGCGAAGACCGCGAAGGCCGCGGGGGCGGGGAAGGCAGAGAGAACCGCACCGGCGGCGAAGGCCCCGCCGAAGAAGCGCTCGCAGCAGTTCTGGGACCGCTTCTCCATCATGGGCGGGGTCGTCGCGGCCGTCATATGGTTTCTTTACTCGAGCATCCGGGGGGTCTCGGTCGAGGGCATCGACTGGATTACACCGATCATCATGATCGGCATGCCTGTCATGCTCGCAAAATACCGGAAGGAGATCGACCATATGCTCCTCCCGCTCCAGCCGTACCGGAAAAAGCTTGCAAAACCGTCCATCTTCATCCTCGGGATTGCGGCGCCGATCGTGGTCGCCTTCGTCCTGTACAATATCCTCGGCATCGAGGAGTACACGCTTCTCCACCTGAACCTGATCATCGGCCCGCTCATCGCCTATGCGATCATGCGGACCCCGGTCGTCGAAGAGGAGCAGGCGCTCCAAAAGAAGGGCAGGCGGGGCGTTGCGGTGGGGGCGGTCGTGCTGGGAGCGCTCCTCATCGTGGCGCCTGCGGTGGCGGACGACTGCCTGAGCGACCCGCTCAACGCAAACGACTGCCTGAGGACCAACGGGGCCGCACAGGTGATCGCCGGGGGGGCGTCCCTCGTCATGACCGTGCTCATCAACGGGCCGATCTTCCTGCAGGGCCTCTCCGGCGGCAGCGGGACGGCCGGCGTGCCGTCCGCGTTCCATGCGTCGGGGATGACCGTGCCGCCGCCCCCGGAACCGCCGGAAAAGGGCAGGACACGCACCATCCTGCAGGCGGTGGCGGCCCTCGCCGCCGTCGGTCTCGTCCTCGCCCTTATCGTGGTCGTTCCTCTTCTCGTTCAGGAGAAGACGCTCCCCGAAGGCATCGCAATCAAACGGCCCCCACATGAGGTCTCAGCTCTCCACATCGCAGCGGACGCCGTCTGGGCGGGGGGAAAGGACGGCCTGTTCCTCTTTGACCGGACGGCCGCATCGCCCCTCCCGGTCCCGGCGGGTGCCCCGGCATTCGGGCACGTGCGCAGCATCGCCGCCGGCGGCGACGGGGCTGTCTGGGTCGCCCATGACCGCGGCATTGCCCGCTATGCCGGCGGGTTCTGGGATGCGGCGCCCGAAAGCCCGCCGTTTTCCCGTGCGCTTGCCGTCGCGGCCGGCCCGGACGGGGGCATCCTTGCCGGCACCCCGGACGGCGTCTGGCGCCTGGGCGGCGGGGGATGGGTCCGCGAGGCCGATGGCGGGGCCGTCGGGCTGCGGGACTGCGGGGTGCTGATGACCGACTCGAGGGGCTGGGTGTGGGCAGGGTTCGCCCACCCGACGGCGGGCGGCATCCTCGTCCTGCACGACGGCGTCTGGGAACGGGTCGGTGCGGCAAGCCTTCCCCACCCGGTCGTACGGGGCCTGTATGAGGACTCGTCGGGAAGGGTCTGGGCGTCGGCCGGGTTTGCCAGCCGCGGCGGTGCGGCCGTCTTTGACGGCCTCGCCCTGCAGGAGACGTACACGACCGCCGACGGTCTTGCCGGAGGCGCCGCCCGGACGGTCTTCGGGGACGAAGCCGGGCGCATGTGGGTCGCCTCGGAATACGACGGGGTCGCCGTGCTCCTCCCGGACGAGAGCTGGCAGTACCTGGACCGAAAGTGCGGCCTTGCGGGCAACGAGGTGAAGGCCGTCGCCGAAGATGTCGACGGACGGCTCTGGATCGGGACGGACCTTGGGCTCACCGTCGCGGAGGGGTTCGACCGGTTCCCCCTGCAAACGGCGACGTCCTGAGCGCCGCCCGGAAATTGTGCTCTTTTTGACGATATCTTAAAAAAATGGATGGTGCCGGCTGCCAGTGCCGGTATCAGCCGCAACCCGGTACCCCCGGCATTGCCCGTCTTCCCGGCACCCCCGGCTCCTGGTACCGCAGGCCTATTCGCGGTGGTCCAGGGCGTAGCCCTTGACCTCTCCCATCAGCTCTGCCGCAAGAGCGCTGCCGATGACGGAGGGGATAAGGTAGAAGAGGAAGACCTCGCCGATGAAGGCCGCCGGCACCACTCCTTCCATCAGCGTGGGGTGGTGGAAAGAATAAAACCCGATGGCAAGGACGGTGGAGATGAGTGCCACGACGCACCCGATCACGACGCCTGCCTTGCCGAACCGGCGAAACCTGCCCCAGGAGATCAGCCGGTGGTAGTAGTTGGTCATCTCCGAACTGCCGATAAGGCCTCCCAGAAACGCGGTCGCCAACGGATAGAGGTACCCGATGAGCCCCGGCTCCCCTATTCCGTAGAGGAGCAGCCCGAGGTTGAGCGTGCAGGTAACCATGATGCCCGTGAGAATTCGTACAGCCATGTGTTGTTCTTGGAAAGAGATGGGAGGTGCGAAAATTTAATTATTCCTTTATCCCGGCCGGAAATGGGGGCCACCGCTGGTTGCGGCACGTCAGGCGCTTTTCGCACCGCCATGGGGGAACATATGCGGGAAGCTATTTAGGAGTACTGCCAGAATACCATGAGAGCTTGTTGTATGTTGTGCCCGAATTGCGAAACGGAGGTCCCGAAAGGCTCGTTCTTCTGCGCCGAATGCGGCGCGGGTGCCGTCCCTGCCGGGGATGCCGGGGATGCGGGGGGTGCAGACGACGGGTGCCGGGCCGTGCCCGCCGGGAGCCCGCCCAACCGGCAGCAGCTGGATAGCCCTCCCCTGCCGGGGGAGAGCGGGGGCGGCGAACCGGAAGGGCGCCGGGCGGCAGGGGATGTGCCGGAGAGTGGAGATCCCGGCGAACCCCGCGAACCCGGCCACCGCCGCGATCCCGAAGGCGTTCCCCCCGCTCCTGCAGACGGCCTCGTGCCATCGTGCAGGGAGGATGCAGCGGATCCACAGGAGGCGGCGGATCCCGGGCCGGCAGGAACGGACTGCGCCATTACCGGGGAATCGTTCGCCGGAAACGGCGATGGCCGGGAGGAGGGGCCAATTTCCCCCGACGCCGGAGGCAAAAGGGCGAGTCCGGGGCTGTTTGATGAAGAACTCTCGCTCTTCTACGAGGAACCGGAGGACGGGCCGACAGAGCCCCGGACCCGCCGCCGGAGGGTGCCGATGCCCTATGACCCGATGGAGGATCTTAATGCGGAGTATGCATCCCCGCCTCAGAACCCCCCCGTTCAGGCGGACGGGGACCGCCCTTCCCGGCGGGTCCCGCTGCCGGCAATCGCCGTTCTGGCTGCGGTGGTTCTCGTTCTCATCGCCGCCGTCCTTTTTGCGGGAGGCTTCTTCGGCGGGGACGCCGGCCGTCCTGCCGGCAGCCCTGCGGCCATCGAAGGGCCCGGCCTTGCCGCCCCGACAGCATCCCCGGATACGGCGGCCGTTGGAACCGGATCCCCGGCGGCCACTCCTCCCGACGGGCAGGTAAGGGCGTTTACCGGGTCCATCGTGCTCATGGTCACCCCGACCTTCGACGGGTACGAGGCGGTCGTCACCGGCGGGTCGGGAATAGGCGAGGTCGACAGGATCGTCATCACCGTGCAGGACAAGGCGGGCGTCCATACGCTGGACTGGTACTACCCGTACAGGGGGGAATCATTCATCCTGATGCGGGGGATGTACGGCGGGGCCGCGTCCCGGGCCGAGCGGGTGACCGCCGAGGCATACTTTGCCGGCGGGGAAAAAGAGCTGATCTGGGATGAGAAGTACTGACGGGGTGCCCCGTCCGTCTCATGCTTTTTTGAAGACGTCGACAGGGTCGATCCGGGCGTTGATCATCAGGTCGAAGTCGATCGTGTCGGGCCATCCCGCCCGGTTGAACATGTCCATGAAACAGACGCCGACCACTTTTGCGTCATAGCCGCCGATGGTCTCCTGCACCATCTCCGCACTGACGGGTTCGTTCGGCATCGCAAGGCCGCCCATGATCACGACGACCTTCGGGTCGAAAGGCTCGGGGCGGGCGTCGGTCACCTGCATGCCCACGTGCGGGATCTCTTTGACGATACGGGCCTTCTCCTCGTCGAGGCGCGGGACAAAGACGTAGGTGAAGGGCAGGTCGCGGGTGGCGTAGGCGAGGAGTTCCACGAAGGGGGTGCAGGTGCCCGGACAGCCGTAGAAGACGACCTGATCCGTATCCATAATGCCCGAGGTCACCATGAACTTCTTGAACGGCCGGAGAATGCCGGCAAGACTCTTATCTGACTCGATCAGTTCCATAGGGTGAAGATGCACCCCGCTGACGATAAAAATTTTCTTTCGGCAGACGAAGGATACCTCTTTTTATACTGGGGGCGGAATCTTTCTTTGTGAAGGGGGCCGGGACCGGGGAGCGGCGGCGGATGGCGGCAGATGGCCGGCAGGAGGGGTTCACCGGACTGGAGGCGGCGCTGGTCCTCGTCGCCTTCGTCGTTGTCGCCGGGATCTTTTCGTTCACCGTGCTCGGGAGTGGATTTTTTACCACGCAGAAGGCACAGAAGACCATCGTCACCGGCGTTGACCAGTCCACCTCCACCCTGCATGTGGTGGGGGACGTCTACGGCATCAGCGACGGGAACGGGCATATCGATGAGTTCTGGTTCACCCTTGGCACCGCCGCCGCAGGAAAAGGGGTCGACCTCTCGGCGCTTGCCGTCACGGCAAGTTCCGCCGACGCTCTGTATACCCTCCGGCCGGCCGATCCCCTCGCCTCCCCCCCGGCGGGTCCGGGGGAGTGGTGCATCCATGCAAAGACCGGCGACGGCGCGTCCCCCCTCTTCCTCTCGGGCGGGGAGCAGGGGACCATCATCGCCCGTCTCCCCGCGGGTGCCGGGCTTGCCGCCGGGCAGCGGGTGACCATCGAGGCAGTCCCGCCGATCGGTGCACCGGTCGCCATCTCACGACAGATCCCCCCGGTGACCTCGGCGGTGACGGTTCTTACCTGAGAAAAGACATCACGGGAGCCCCCCTGCACCCCCGGCACCGACGGCACGGGCGCTCCGGCGCATGGCATCCGGTACCTGCCTGCGAAAGGACCCTGCCGTCATGCCGGCTATGGCGTCATGGTGTCAGTACCACCGCCGTCCGAAGAGCGGCTCCTCTTCGAAGGGGGTGATGCGCTTTGCGTCGACGCTGTACGGGATGTCCACGTGGGTACGGATGGCATCCTCCATCCGCATCGATGCCGAGGAGATCGCCTCCTCGCGTGTACTGACGCCCCGGACCCGCATCCTGATGGTCATCGTCACCATCCATCCTTCGTCCATGCTCGTGTTTTTCATGGGGTCGTACGAGCACCTAATACCCGTCATGAGGGATAAAGGATATGGTTGCCAGGTTTCCGGCCGGCAGGAGGTCTCCTGTATTTGTGGTGCTGCGTGTCATGGCTCCTGATGGTGGCGGTTATGCCGGCTTCGGAACGAATTCAAGGGAATAAACAGAAAAAAATCCGGTATATCGCCCTGCATCGCTACTCCGCGTCAGAATAGGGGGGAAGAGGGTGAATGCAGCTGTAATGGCCCGGGTATGGGTGCCGGCACAACCTCCTGCATTGCACCTTTTCGGGACATCTGCCGGATGGTCCGGGATAGGTCCCAGCCATCTTACGGACCGCCGGAGAACCGCCCTTCAGCATGATTTTATCAGGTCCGGGCGATACATCTCTGCAATGATTGCTTATGTACGGGGACAGGACTGGCTGCTTGCCGGCGTCATCGCGGCACTGGTCCTCGCCGTCCTGATCGTCTTTTTTCCCCTGATCAATATCTTCATCATCGCAGCATGCTTTGCGGCGGTGCTCGTACCCTACCACCGGGTCCTTTCCCGTCACATCGCCCCCGCCCTCTCGTCGTTCGTCATCACGGGCGGCGTCATCCTCGCGCTCGCCGCCGTCGTCTTCGTCTCCTTCGAGACGATCGCGGGCAACATCGCGTATATCCGGCACCTCTTCACCACCATCTTCGACTGGATGACCGGCGACAGCGAGCTGGCAGAGGCCATCTTTGCCATCGTTGATATCCCCGGCATGATCGACGGCATCATCAAATCCGTGAGCAGCAATATCGGCGACATTCTCGGGCAGAGCGCCTATCTTGCGATCATGGCGATGATCCTCTTTCTCTTCCAGTACCTGCTCACCCTCTACGGGGAGGAGGTCTACGGGCAGGTCTGGTCCCGGATTCCCCTCCGGTCCCGGCCCGGCTTCAGGAAGCTGCAGGATACGATGGTCGACACCCTCTACTCCCTCTTCATCGTCCACGTGGCAATTGCGGTGCTCGTCTTCGTCGCGGCACTGCCGTTCTTTACGCTCCTCGGCTATGACCACGTGATGTTCTGGTCGGTCACGAGCGCCATCTTCGCCCTCATCCCGGTCTTCGGGCCCGTCATCATCATCGCCTTTCTGGCGGTGTATGCGCTCGCCATCGGGGACCTGCGCGGCCTTGCCCTCATCCTCGTCCTCGGGTGGCCGCTCCTCTGCGCCGTTCCCGACTGGTACCTCCGCCCGGTCCTGATGGGGAAACGCTCGAAGATGAACGCGGTGCTGACCTTCATCGCGTTCTTCGGCGGTATCGCCATCCTCGGCGTGATCGGATTTTTATAC
>DSBQ01000014.1 GCA_011045995.1 Methanoculleus sp.
CCTAAATTAATTATTGTTTCGGGTAAAGTTATTGAATGATTTAATAAATTACGAATGGGTTCATCGTATGAAAAAAGCATTAATCACAGGAATTACTGGCCAAGATGGTTCATATCTTGCAGAATTATTGTTGCATAAGGGGTATGAAGTACATGGAATAATCCGGCGCTCTTCCACCTTCAATACCGACAGAATTGATCATATCTATCAGGATCCCCATGGTGACGATGTCCGCCTCTTTCTTCATTACGGTGACCTCTCCGACGGAGAACAGCTCTCCAATATCATCTATAACATAAAACCGGAGGAGATCTATCATCTCGGTGCCCAGAGCCATGTCCGCGTCAGTTTCGATGCGCCCGAATATACTTCGAATGTGACGGGGCTGGGAACGACCCGGATTCTTGAGGCGATGCGGCGGAGCCACTCAGATGCGAAACTCTACCAGGCATCGTCCAGTGAGATGTTCGGGGGAGCCGTGCCGCCGCAGAACGAAAATACCTCGTTTGTTCCCCGTAGTCCGTATTCCTGCGCAAAGCTGTATGCCTACTGGATGGTGAAGAATTACCGGGAAGGGTACGGGATGTTCGCGTCCAACGGGATTTTGTTCAACCACGAATCACCCCGCCGTGGCGAGACGTTTGTGACCCGCAAGGTGACCCGCGGGATTGCATCAATTCTTGGCGGGAAACAGAAGTACCTCTATATGGGCAACCTCGAGGCCCGCCGTGACTGGGGATTTGCGCCCGAGTACGTGGATGCGATGTGGAGGATTCTCCAGCATGATACGCCGGATGATTTTGTCGTAGCTACCGGCGAGACGCATTCGGTGCAGGAATTTTTGGATGAGGCATTCGCCTATGTGGGAAAGGACGTGGAGGACCATGTCAGAATTGACCCGAAGTACTTCCGTCCGACAGAGGTGGAGGTCCTCATCGGCGATGCGGCGAAGGCCGAGAACGTCCTCGGCTGGAAACCGAAGATCTCGTTCCACGACCTCGTGAGGATCATGGTGGATGCGGACCTGCGGGCCGCAGGACTTGAATCGCCTGGCGAGGGTGATGAGATTATCCGCCGGAAGATGGGCGACAAATGGTGGAAGGGGGACTAAATAATATGACATTCTGGGAAGGTAAAAAGATCCTCATAACCGGCGGCGCCGGTTTTCTTGGGCAGAAAGTTGTTGCTGAACTGGCATCCCGTGGCGTGACCGAAGACCAGCTCCGCATTCCCCGCAGCAGGGACTGCGACCTGAGAGTCTGGGAGAACTGTGTCGAAGTTGTGAAGGATGTCGACATCGTCATCCACCTCGCGGCAAAGGTGGGCGGCATCGGCTACAACATGGAACACCCCGGCGAGCTCTTCTACGACAATGCGATGATGGGCATCCAGCTGATGGAGGCGGCGCGGCAGGAAGGGGTTGAGAAGTTTGTCGCCGTCGGCACCATCTGCGCCTACCCGAAGTTTACCCTGGTCCCCTTCAGGGAAGAGGATCTCTGGAACGGGTATCCCGAGGAGACGAACGCTCCCTACGGCCTTGCCAAGAAGATGATGCTCGTCCAGGCGCAGGCATACCGGCAGCAGTACGGGTTCAATGCGATTTATCTGCTGCCCGTCAACCTTTATGGCCCTGGAGACAACTTTGATCCGGAAAGTTCGCATGTGATTCCGGCCCTCATCAGGAAGTTTGTCGATGCCGTTCGAAACGGAGATCCGACTGTTGAAGTGTGGGGCACCGGTGCTGCATCGAGAGAATTCCTGTACGTCGATGACGCAGCACGAGGCATCGTCATGGCGGCAGAGCACTACAACAAACCTGACCCGGTGAACATCGGGGCCGGGATGGAGATCACCATCAAGGGCCTTGCAGGAAAGATTGCAGAAATTTCAGGTTTTACCGGTGACTTGGTATGGGACACCACGAAACCGGATGGACAGCCCAGGAGGTGCCTTGATGTTGGTCGGGCAGAGAGAGAATTTGACTTTAAAGCACATGTGGAATTTAGTGAAGGCCTTTTGCGCACAATAGAGTGGTATAAGAATTCGGGGACAGACCTCTGATGGTGATATAATGGAAATCTGCGCGATTATTCCTGCAAGAGGCGGTTCAAAGGGCATCCCTGGAAAAAATATTGTTCCATTATCCGGGAAACCGTTGATAGGACATATTCTTAACGCTGCAAATAATTCAAAATATCTTTCAAAGATATTTGTTTCAACAGATGACGATGAAATTGCCCGTATTGCATCATCTTTTGGGGTAGAGATTATCATTCGGCCACAGGAAATTAGTGGGGATTTCTCCTCATCCGAAGATGCACTGATACATGGTGTAAATGAAATAATGAGCTTAGGAATGGTCCCGGATGTCCTTGTCTTTCTTCAATGTACTTCTCCTCTTACCACAACCGAAGATATCGATAAAACGATAAGACGCTTCATCGAGAGTGGGGCAGATTCAGCTTTTGCGGTTGCACCTTTTCATTACTTTTTGTGGAAAAAAAATGCAGAAGGGGATGCTGAACCAGTTAATCATAAAAAAGGAATTCGTCAGATGCGCCAAGATAGAGAACCAGAATACATTGAGGCCGGTTCGGTGTATGTGATGAAAGTTGATGGGTTTTTAAAAGCAAAACATCGTTTTTTTGGCAAAACCGTCATGCAGCCCATACCCACAGATCATGTTTTTGAAATCGATGAAATTGAGGATTTGAAAATTGCTGAATGTTTGCTACAGCAGCAACAACAAATGGTCCAAAAATATGCACTTCCTTCCATAGTTGAAGGTATTGTATTCGATTTTGATGGCGTTTTCACGGACAATCAGGTAATTATTGCTGATAATGGCACAGAACAGGTGGTCTGTTCCCGCTCAGATGGCATGGGTATTGAGGTACTTAAATCCTCTGGCATTCCAATGGTTGTTCTTTCCAAAGAGAAAAACCCTGTTGTTGAGGTTCGATGTAAAAAAATGGGCATTCCATCTATGCAGTCAATAGACAGCAAGGAAGAATATTTTGATCATTGGGTAATGTCAAATGATCTTAATCGAAATAATGTAATATATGTGGGCAATGATGTCAATGATATTGATTGCCTTACAAGAGCAGGATGTGGGATTGTGGTTGCCGACGCTCACCCGGAAGCGAAAGATGTAGCAGATATTGTGCTACCCGTGAAAGGAGGAAAGGGGGCAATTCGATATCTTTGCGATATGATTCTTCAGCAAATGGAGCAATAATCAATGGTTCAACAAATTAAAATCGGTAGCAAATGTATTGGTGATGGATGCCCTGTGTATGTCATCGGTGAGATTGGGATAAACCACAATGGCGACATCGAAATTGCGGAGAAGTTGATTGATGCAGCTGTATTTGCCGGTTGTGATGCTGTCAAATTCCAGAAGCGTACGCCTGAAATCTGCGTTCCCGATGAACAGAAATCCAAGATGCGAGAAACCCCCTGGGGATATATCACATATCTCGAATATAAAGAAAAAATTGAGTTTGGCTTGGAGGAATATGCTGAAATTTCTGATTATTGCACTCAGAAAGGTATAGATTGGTTTGTTTCGTGCTGGGATATTCCTTCAGTTGATTTAATCGAGCAATTTAATCCTGTATGTCATAAGATAGCATCGGCGTCTTTAACAGATGATGCACTTCTTAAGAGAATCAATGATTCTGGAAGACCAATGATTCTTTCAACAGGGATGTCAACGTTGGAAGAAATCGAACATGCCGTATCAATTCTCGATAAAGATCGATTGGTATTGATGCATACAACGTCGACATATCCATGTCCTCCAGAGGAATTGAATCTCAAAATGGTACCTGTTTTGAAAAATATATTTGGATTGCCTGTTGGATATTCAGGACATGAAGTCGGATTACAGACAACGGTCGCGGCAGTGGCATTAGGTGCTTGTAGTATTGAACGGCATATAACTTTGGATAGATCGATGTGGGGGACGGACCAATCAGCATCAGTAGAACCCAATGGGCTTATACGTTTAGTAAGAGACATCAGGGTAGTTGAAAGAGCCTTAGGAGATGGAGAAAAAAGAATTTATGATTCTGAAAAGGAGATAATTAGAAAATTAAGGAGATAATAATGACATCTGATTATGGCTTTTTTCATCCGAATAAATCAGATGCACAGTTGTCTTCAACTGTAGAAAATGAGATATTGTCGTCTCAATATTTTAATGACCTTTATCCATATTTGGGAGCATTACAAACTTCAACTACAACTAGAAAGATTACTAGCAAAAGATTTAGGGAATATAAAATAATCGACAGAATCTTCGAAAGAGCAAATAAATTTTTGATTAATTATTATTATGATATTGTATCTAACTTGAAAGTACAAAATAATATTGATTATGAGAAAAAGATTCTTTTTGTATTGGATGATATTCGAGACTTTGAAAAAAAGAAAATTGTCGATATTATAAAATTTATTGACAATCATTCAATAATTTATTTGCAATCCCCTACTTGTCATGTTTTTAATGAAGGAAGTTTCCCACTGAAAAGTAGTGATTGTCTTATAAATTTGAAATATCAATTGTTTAGAAAAAGAGATTACTGTCTCCTATCTCTAGCAGTTGGGATAAAGTATTTTGTTGATTATAATACTCTTATAAAGTTATTGCCGAGGAATATATCGTATAAAATAAAATACTTTGCTATAATTCTAATAATTGCATATAAAAAAGTATTATGGGATATATTTAGTAAAAATATAAATTATTCTTGTGTAATAAATATTAAACATTTTTCGGGATTAGGAGCTGTAATTAGTTCTGATTGCTATACTAAAAATATGAATTCTATAACATTTCAGCATGGAGTAATATCCCATTTTGGTTCGAGTTTTGTACCAATAATGGCGAGAACTATTATTTGTTTTGGGACACATTCATCTGCAATTTTGGAAAAAATGGATAAATATCTGTTTAAATGTATAGGAAAGAAGCCTTATTGCGAAAATTACTATCAGGATGATTCTTTCGCGTTAACAATTAACGAAAAAATACTTGGTAATAACAAGAAGAATCTGCTATTTATCGATCAGGAAACAAATTATGCATCAAAATTTTATGGGATATCAGAACAATTCGATCATATTCATAAAATTCTGTATGATCTTGCTCAGGAACTAGAAGGAGAAGAAACATTAACCATACGTATTCATCCTTCATCGAAAGGAATTCATTTTTATGATTCGTTAAGGGCCAAGTACCCAGATCGAATAGTAATCTCAAAAAATAAACCATTAAAATATGATTTGCTCAATTCAGGAGTTGTTTTTGGTTTATTCAGTGGAGCCTTGATTGAAGCTGCAGCGTCAGGATTAGCAACATATTTTATTTGGGAAGAAAATTGGTATATTTCGCCAGATTTCACTCCATTTATTGAAATATTAGGGGTGAAAGCAGAGGGATGTAGGAACACCATTATTGAAACACTTCGGGATGAAAATAATAAAATACAGTTGGCACATAAAGCAGAAAATATTGCGAAAAAATATTTTTATGTAAGTCGACCAATCAATGATTTGTTTAATACTTTAATGTAATGAAGGAAATAGAAAGGATTTTGAGACAAGATATCGAAATTGAATAAACGTCTGAAAATCTTCTTATCTCTCATAATATACTATTATGATGTATTTCGAATGACAAAAGCAATGAAATTTTCCATCATAACCCCCAGCTACAACCAAGGCGTTTTTATCGAAGAAACCATCCTCTCAGTCCTGAATCAGGAATGGGATGACATCGAGCTCATCGTCATGGACGGAGGATCAAAGGACAACACCTTGGAAATTTTATCGAGATATGACCAAAGAATCATCTGGCGCTCAGAACCCGACAACGGTCAGACCGACGCCATCAACAAGGGCCTCCGCCTCTGCACCGGCGACATCATCGCCTACCTGAATTCCGATGACACCTACGAACCTGGTGTATTCCGGTTGGTGGCGGACCACTTCGCTGCCCATCCTGAGTGTGATATGGTCTTTGGGGCGGTACATCACATCGACCCGGCATCAAACGTCATCGAGACCCTTTCGCCAGGTCCCCTCGACCTTGAGGAGTATCTCCGCGCCAACTTCTACCTCCCCCAGCCGACAGTCTTCTTCCGCCGCCGGGTATTCGAGGAGATCGGCTTCTTTGATGACTCGCTCAACCTCGGGATGGATCTTGACTACTGGCTCCGGGTCGTCCTGAAGTTCCGCATCGACTATATCCCCAAAGTCCTCGCAAACGCACGGATTTATCCCGAGGCAAAGAGCAGTGCGATGCGGCACCTCTACGTGGAGGAGCGGCGAAGAATTCTCGACAAATTCTTCTCCTCCCCTGACGTCCCGGAAGAGATCCGGGCAAAGAAGGACACCTTCTACAGCAACATCTACCTCCACGGCTCCTACGACAACTTTTGTATCGGGCATTACCGCGACTGCCTGCACTACCTGAACAAGTCCATCCGGACCGACCCGCGAAATGTCGTCAGGCCAAAAAATTACGTCCTTCTTGCAAAGAAGAAACTCTTCAGGAAAACATGAAGGAGGGATGCCGAGTTGACAGAGAAGATACGAAAAGTGGGAATCATCGGGCCGTCGCCGCGGTTCCTTTCCGGGATCAGCTACTTTACCATGCGTCTTTCCAATGCCCTTGCAAAGCGGTGCACGGTGTCGGCCGTCCTCTTCCGGCACATGCTCCCGAAACGGCTCTTTCCCGGATGGAAGCGGGTCGGGACAGATATTGCCGCCTTCTCATATGACAATACCATCGCCTGCGAGGAGATCCTCGACTGGTACAATCCGCTCTCCTGGAACAGGGCCGCACGGGAACTGCGGACCTGTGATGTGATCATCTTCCAGTGGTGGACCTCCAGTGTCGCGCACATGTACCTCGCACTGGAAACCCTGCTCAGAAAAAAGGTCCCGATCGTCATCGAATTCCATGAGGTGGTCGATACCCTGGAGCAGGCGGTCCTTCCCATCAGCATTTACGCAAAGCACGCCGGCAGATGGGTGAGGAACCGCGCCTCTGCCTATGTGGTCCACTCGGAGGCGGACCGGAAACTGATTGCGGACTATTACGGGATTCCGATGGAATCAGTCCGTGTCATACCCCACGGCCTCTTCGACCAGTATCCGAAACTCGATCCCAAAGAAATGAAGTCACACATTGGAGTGGCAGAGGAGTTTTCAATCCTCTTCTTTGGGCTTCTTCGGCCATATAAGGGAGTATCCTTCCTTATTGGGGCCTTTGAAAAGCTCCCCGAGAATATCCGGAAAAACTGCCATCTTCACATCGTAGGGGAAGCATGGGAGGACCGGGAATCAATTGAACGTGCAACATACTCGCCCTATACGGACCAGATCACCATCGTAAATCGTTATGTCAGCGATGAAGAGATCCCCCGGTTCTTCTCTGCGGCGGATGTGCTCGTCCTCCCCTACACCCGTGCGTCGCAGAGCGGTGTCGCCCACATAGGCATCACCTACGGGATACCTATCATCGCATCGAGAGTGGGTGGCCTTGAAGAAAGTCTGGGGAAATACAAAGGCACGAATTTTGTCGCGCCGTCATCGGAGGAGGACATTGTAAGGGCGATTGTCGAGGCATATAACGCCCGGAAGACAGATTATCCCGTCCCGACCGAACTCTCCTGGGACAACGTCGCAGAAGAATGGTGCCGGTTCTTTGATGAAATAAAAGTATAAAGGGACTATTACAATATCCCCATCTCCCCCAGCCGAGCCGGGAGATATTCCTTCGTCACAAAGTCCAGACCCCTGCTCGCAAAGGCCTGCTGTTCTGATTTGAGGCCCATCTCGAGCTGGAGCTTGATCTGCCGCCGCCAGTACTCCGTGTCGAACCGCGGGTCGGTGAGCTCCGACTTCAGGGCGGCGACATCCCCCTCCGTCAGCTTGTCCGACGGGAGGTTGTAGTCGCTGATGTCCGAGGGCTGCACCCCGATGAACTGGGCCGTGGGGGTCGCGAGGATCTCGGACATGTGGGCCGCCTTGATGGAGCCGTAGGCAACGGACGCATAGATGCGGTAGGACCACGGGTCCCCGTCCGTGAAGACGACGACGGGCAGGCCGAGGTCCTGGTTCATGCGCCGCAGCATCCGCCGCGTCGAGCGGGCCGGCTGGCCCTTCAGGTGGACGAGAACGGCATCGTGCTCCTCGTCGAAGCCGTTCTCCATCAGGCGGGCGTACATACCGCCGGTCTCCATCGCGATGATGAACTTCGCGTCGTGCTCGACGAACTCGATGTTCTCCACGTTGTTCGGGATGGGGTACCCCGCCTCGCCCACGTCCTGCTGGCAGTGGATATCCCGCACCCCGCGCTTCGTCGTCTCCTTCAGCCGCAGCGGGCCGTAGACGGAGGCCCCGTCCTCCTCCGGCCGGAGGTGGAACGCTTCTCGCGAGAGCTCGGTGATGATCTCCAGGTCCTCGACGAGCATGTTCGACTCGTCCTGCGCGGAAAACTTTGCGCGCTTCCACCCCTCGGAGATGTAGTACATCTCCCTCAGTGTCGACGACCGGGACTCCTGCAGCTGCTGCTTTAAAAACCCAATCACGTACGCCATCTTCAAAATATGCAGCGCGCTCTTCTCGGAATTCGCCGTCCGTGTCGTCCCGCGCTCACCGTACTTCCAGACCTCGCTCGTCTCATCATACTCGATGTTCTGCTTCGTTCTGGTCGGCAGCGTAAGAGAAGGAATCCGCCCTTCCGTAAACTGGTCATACCACGTCTCTGCGATGCCGACGAGTTGCCGGCGCGCAAGAGCATCCACATCCTTACTGGACATCGAGGTCCACCACCACTTTCATCTTCTCCTCCACGCCGCGCATATCGAGCGAGCCGCCGCCCCGGCCGGGATAGTGCACCCGCCAGTGGCTCTCCGGTTCGATTCTGACCTTCCAGACCTTGTTGAACTCATCCCCGAACGCGTCCGTGAAGTCCGGCGGCTGGTCAGCACCGGACGCATCATCGCCCGAGATGAGGTAGAGCATCACTTCGGCGGGCGATCTCGTATAGTTGTGGACCGAGAGCTCCACCGTCCCCTCCCGCGTTACCTTGCGGGCGATGATCTTTCGCATGATCTGCCCCTCGATGGGGGCGATGTCGGGCACCGGCTTCTCCACGATCTCCGCCACCTTTCCGGCGATATCCGGGATGATGGAGCAGATGGCACGGGCCCGGTTCTCCGCGAGTTTGCTCCTCTCGCGCTTGTTGATGAAGGCCTTGAGCTCCCTGCCCAAATCCTGCAGGGCAAGCACGATCTCGCGTTCGATCTCGGGGATCGCCGCCACCGCATCCTTCGACTCCGAGGTGAACGGGACGTTCGTCGACGCCACGTGCACGAGGATGAGGACAGGCCCCATGGGCAGCCCCTGCTGGGAGAGGTTGTACGCCTTCCAGTTCACCTCGGAGGCGGCGCTCGTAATGGCGCAGGCCCCCTGCTGGTAGAGGAGCGGGACGCGGTTGGCAAACCGCAGCAGCTGACCCTGCCCTTCTGCGTCCAGTTTCCCCCCGTACCCGAGTGCGGTCTCGACGATGAAGGGGTGGCCCGAGAAGACCTGCGCCTTGCGGGTCCGGGCCCGCACGAAGTCCATCGAAAACTCCTTCTCCAGCCCCTGCACGATCATCTCCTCCCCGATAGGGGAGAGACAGAGCGAAGCCGGCGGCGGCGGAACATTCACCGTCTGCATCGCATCAAGGAGCACTTTCAGCTGTTCGGAGGAGAGCCCCTTCGCCTTGCGGGTCCCCCTGATGCCCGCAAGGGAGAGCATCTGCTCTGCGCTCTTCTTCCCCACGCGGGAGAACCCGGCGATAAGAAACGTCTCGACATCATCGGACGAGGCCGACGCCATCCGCTTCAGGGTCCCGAACTCGATGCCGTGCGGATGGGGAGCGATCGCCTCCGGGGGCGTGATCACCTCCTCGGACGCCCGGTCGAAGGAGTGGAACTCCCCGTCGATGTCCGCCTGGATGCGGGCGTGGGGGTTGACGACCGCCGTGTACCGGAGATAGTCGATGAGCCGCTTTTTTGCGGCGAGCGTCCCGGTAAACTCGATCTCGATACGCGTCCCGTGGGTCCGGTCCCACTCGACCTCCTCGTGCCGGAGGATCTCCGGTTCGTTCTTCTCGGTCCTTATCATCAGCTCGAAGAGGTGCGCCGCCGCACGGGCGTCCGTCCGCGATATCACCTTTGCCGGGATGCCGGTCGTCAGCTGCGCATAGAGGACGGCCGCGGAAATCCCTATCCCCTGCTGCCCCCGGCTCTGCCGGATCTGGTGAAAGCGCGAGCCGTAGAGGAGTTTGCCGAAGACGAAGGGCACCTTCTCCGCGAGGATCCCCGGCCCGTTGTCCTCGACCGCTATCCGCAGCACATCCCTGTCCGTCCTGACAATCGAGACAAAGATGTCGGGGAGGACCTCCGCCTCCTCGCAGGCGTCCAGCGAGTTGTCGACCGCCTCCTTTATCGTGGTGATGATCCCCCGTGTCGGAGAATCAAAGCCGAGAAGATGCTTGTTCTTCTCAAAAAATTCGGCGACGCTGATGCTTCGCTGCTGGGCGGCGAGCTTCTCGGCTAGCGCCACCCCGAGATCACCCCGTCCACCGCCTCGTCCACCGGACACTCCTTCTGGGCGCCCGTGGACAGCTCCTTCAGGGTAACAGTGCCCGACTCCGCCTCACGGACCCCCGCCACCACCGCATAGGCGGCCGTCTTGCCCGCGTGCTTCATCTGGCCGCCGAAACCGCGGTCCAGCAGGTTGAGTTCGGTCCGGATGCCTGCGTCCCGGAACGCCCGGGCCACCGAGAAGGCATAGTCCCGTGACTCGGGAGTGTGCACCACGGCAACGACGGCGTCCTCTGCCGGGGGGGCATCCCCCAGCGACACCATCACCCGGTCGAACCCGATCCCGAACCCGCAGGACCCGACATCCTCGCCGCCGAAGAGCTTTGCGAGCCGGTAGGCCCCGCCGCCGATGATCTGGTTCTCCGCCCCGAGGTTCTCCGCAAATCCCTCGAAGACCATTCCCGTATAGTAGTCGAGGCCGCGGACGATGCCGAAGTTCAGGGTGTAGGCAAGGCCCTGCGAGTCAAGGATTTGGACCATCCGTTCGATCCGCTCTCTCTCCGGCACATCGCCGCAGATGGAAAACGCCTCCGCCGGTGTCCGTGCCGCAAGGAGCGCCGTGAGCGGCTCTTCGAGGTCCGCCCGGCCGCACGCCGCAAGCGCCGCGGCTAGCCCCTCGTAGTTCTTCTTGTCAAGATGGGCCATCACCTCGCGGCGGAGATCCTCTGCGAGGTCCCTGAGGATATGGCGCATCGGGGCGAGGTGGCCGATGTGCAGGTCGTACGTGACCCCCGCGGAGCGCAGGATGTCATCGGCGAGGAGAATTACCTCGGCGTCGCCCTCGGGGGTGTCCGCACCGATGAGCTCCGCGCCGAACTGCCAGAACTGGCGGTACCGCCCTTTCTGCGGGCGCTCATACCGGTAGCAGTCGGAGAGGTAGCACCACCGTATCGGCCGGGAGAGAACCTTCGCCTCATTCACGAACATCCGCAGCACCGCCGCCGTCCCCTCGGGCCGCAGTGCAAGCTCGCGGCCTCCCTTGTCCTGGAAGGTGTACATCTCCTTTACGATGCCCGGCCCGGAGCGGAGAGTGTAGAGCTCCTGGTGCTCGAAGGTGGGGGTGCAGATCTCCCGGTATCCCCAGTTTTTGGCGGCCTGTCGCATCACCGCCTCTTTTGTCCGCCGGTATTCCATCTCATCCGGTAAAAAATCCCGTGTCCCTCTCGGTTTTTGTATCATCTGCTGTATCCTCTTTCGTCCTTCTTCTGTCGTGCGGCAGCCCTTCCCAGCAGCCGTTCGGCCGCAGTGGTATCGTTCCCGAACACCTTCTCGCGGCGCTCCCGCCCCTGAATATAGAGGGCCGCGAGGATGATCCCAAGGCCGATAAATTCCGCCTGCGCAAGGGCAAAATATATTCCCAGGAGCCCGAGGGCGGTGTAGAGAACCCCCATATAGGCTGCCTTGCGGTACCCCGGCAGTCCGGTCCGGTAAAATATCCTGGCATCCCGGAGCCAGAGGCAGGCTATCACCAGTGCTCCGAACACTGCGACATAGAGTAAATAGGTGGACGCCATGGCAATACGTAATTATTTATCGTAGACCAATATGATTATTATCAGCCATGAACCCCCACGCAACGCTCTCCGACATCCTGAAATCGTTTCAATCCGGGGAAATTTCGCTCAGGGATGCCGAAATGGCGATCCATGGTCTTGAGATCGAGGAGATCGGGGGCATAGCTCATTTTGACGTCGGACGGCATATACGGTGCGGGATGCCCGAGGTGGTCCTCTCCGAGGGAAAGGACCCCGGGCATCTGACCGCCATTGTAACCCGCGTTGTTGAAAAGAGCGGACGCTGCATCATCACCCGCATCACCGGGGAGCGGTACGAAGTCATCCGCAAAGCCGGCCGCGATCACGGGTACACCGTGGAGGAGCACCGGAATGCCCGGATTGCCATTGCATCACGGGTGCCTGCACCGGAGAAGAACCACGGGGTGGTGGGCATCATCTCGGCAGGCACCTCCGATATCCCCGTCGCAGAAGAGGCACGGATCATCGCCGAGGAGATGGGGTGCACCGTGCATGCCATCCACGACGTGGGGGCCGCAGGCATCCACCGCCTCTTCCCCGCACTGGGGAAGGTGCAGGATGCCGATGTCTACATCGTCGTTGCGGGAAGAGAAGGCACCCTTCCCACGGTGGTGGCGGGCCTCGTGGACCGGCCGGTCATCGGCGTCCCCGTCAGCACGGGCTACGGGTACATGGGAGCAGGGGAGGCGGCCCTTGCGAGCATGCTCCAGTCATGCGCCGTCCTCGCCGTCGTGAATATCGATGCGGGCTTTACCGCGGGCGCCTTTGCTGCGCAGGTGGCACGGGGAGCACAAAGCAATGAAAAATAGAGGTTTTTACATCGGGCGGTTTCAGCCCTACCACAACGGCCACCAGTCGGTACTGGAACGGATTGCAGAGGAAGTCGACGAGATCGTCATAGGGGTCGGAAGCGCCCAGTTCAGCCACACGGTGGCAAACCCCTTCACCGCCGGCGAACGGGTGATGATGATCACCCGCGCCCTCGAAGGGCTCGGCTGTCCGTACTATGTCATCCCGATTGAAGATATCCAGCGAAACGCCCTCTGGGTCGCCCATGTGCGGTCCATATCGCCCCCCTTCGACCGCGTCTTCACCTCCAACCCCCTGGTCGTCCGGCTCTTCCATGAACAGGGAATCGATGTCACCTCCCCGGATATGCTCGAACGCCACAACCTCAGCGGCACGGAGGTCCGCCGGAGAATGATTGCCGGGGAACGGTGGGAAGAGCTGGTTCCGGCGGTCGTTGCCGGGATC
The DNA here is from genome assembly GCA_011045995.1 of Methanoculleus sp. Taxonomy (GTDB): domain Archaea; phylum Halobacteriota; class Methanomicrobia; order Methanomicrobiales; family Methanomicrobiaceae; genus Methanovulcanius. Next base: position 13,463 of record DSBQ01000014.1, read on the forward strand.
ATCGAAGAGATCGACGGGGTCGCACGCCTGCAGCAGGTGACGAAGACCGACTGAGTGCGGGAAGTGATGGGAGTATGGCAGGGTTTCTAAAATCGATATTCGGCGCAAAAAAGGAGGCCCCCGGGGCCCTCGAACTCACCCTCGCGGAGGTGCCCGCCTGGCTGGATGCACGGGAACAGGAGATCCACGAGGGGCTGGATGGCCTGGTCCTTGCCTCCCGGGAACGGGCGCTCGTCGCCATAGAGGCGCTGAGGGCGCAGGTCCGCGATCTTGCCGGCCTGCAGCCCCCTGCGGACCAGGTGATGAGCCCGAAGCTGCGGCGTGTCGTCGAACAGGGCATCCCCCGGTTCATTTCTGCGATGGAAAAGACGTTGGACACCCGCCTCTCGACCGTCCCCGGGGAATACTACGACGACTGCGTCGGCATCATCGCCGGGACCGCCAAGAACATGAAGGGCCCGGGGCGGTACATCGCCACGGTCTATCCCAAAGAGATGAAGGAGATCCGGGCAACCCTCGACATCATCGGAAGGGACGTCAATGTCCTGGGCAAACGCCTTGGTCCTGCCCGGACCGAGGCGGAGGCAGTCTCCTCCGCCCGCGCCGCGGTATCGGCAATCGAGGCAGCCATCGCAGAATACCGCCTTCTCAAAAAGAATAGTCAGGACCTTTCCGGACTCACCGGGCGGGAGACCGATGATCTCAGGGCGGCGCAGGAGGCCCGTGCCCGGCTGATGGAAGGGGACGAGAAGCGCGCCGCCGATGCCCTCTCGGCAGAGATCGCAGGCCTTGAAGAGAAAGGGCGGGCGATTGCCGGGGAGTTCGAACAGCTCCGCTCCCGTTCGGCGAATGTATTCAGGAAGGCCGCCCATGCCGCCGAAAGCGAAGGGGAGGCAAAGGACGCGGCGGCGATTGAGGCGTTCGCGGCATCTTTAACAACTCCTGCGGCAATCGACCCGGAGGAGACGGTCCTGCGGTACCGCACCCTCTATCCGTCCCTGACGGCGCTTGCCCGACGGCATGACGGCATCATCAAGAACCGTGACGAAGAGGACCTCTTCGTATCCCCGGAAAACTTCATTGATCAGCTGACCGCCATCGCAAAAAGGTGGCGGGAGAATGCTGCCCGGCTGCAGGAGCTGCGGGAGAAGCGCGAGGCATCGGGGGTGGAGAGGCGCATTGCCGACGCAGAAAAAGCGGTGCATATCATCGAGGTGCGAAAGGCACAGGACGAACAGCTCCTTGCCGAAGCACGGGAGAAGATGGCGGCCCTGGAGACGGAGGCACCCGTCCGCCTCGAAGACCTCCAGGCGATGCTTACGGCCATCCGCGACGAAGAAGCCCGTATCATCGTCCATGTGCCGTCCGATTTTCCCGGGACCGTCGAGACGCAGCAGGGACACGTCTGAGCGGACGGTACCCCGCCCGGTGTTCGCCGGGAGAGAGCCCGGCTCTCTCCCTCCAACGGCACCCCGGAGCCACTTCCATGAAGCAGGTAAACCTCACCGAAGGGAGCATCCCCCGCGGCCTGATGACGGTCGCAGCGCCGATCATCATAGGCAATATTCTCCAGAGCCTTGTCGAGGTGGCGGACCTCTTCTTCGTCGGACGCCTCAGCCCCGCGGCCATCGCAGGGGTCGCCCTGTCCCTCACCGTCATCTTCGTGCTGATGACGGTCGTCATCGGCCTGAACGGCGGGACGACCGCCTTTGTGTCCCGGTATTATGGGAAAGGGAACTACGAGGATGCCGGGCGCGTCCTCGTTCAGTCACTTGCCGTCGGGCTCGCGTTCTCCCTCCTGATCTCGATCATCGGGGTCCTCTGGACAAAGGACATGCTCCTCTTCCTCGGCGCTGACGCGGACGTCGCGGCAGAGGGTGCGGCGTATCTTACCATCCTCTCGCTGGGAATTGTGGCGCTCGTGGAGTTCTGGATCATCTCCACCTTCTTCCAGAGTATCGGGGACGCAAAGACCCCGCTCATCATCATCGCCGTCATCAATATCCTCAACATCATCCTCAACCCGGTCTTCATCTTCGGGTGGTTCGGGCTGCCGGCGATGGGCGTCGCGGGTGCTGCGCTCGCCACCGTTCTTACCCGCACCATCGGGCTTGGCACGGGGATCGTCCTTCTGGTCCCCCTGAACGGGCAGATGCGGTTTACCCGGGGCCTGCACATCGATATCCCCCTTATCCGCCGCATCCTGAAGGTGGCGATACCCAATATGGTCCAGTCAGGCATCCGCAGCGTCACCTTTCTCATCATGTTTGCAATCGTCACCGGGTACGGCACCTACGCCCTCTCCGCCTACGGCATCGTCAACCGTCTCGAGGGGATGGTGCTGATGCCCGGGTTCGGGATTGCAACCGCGGCGGCGGTGATGGTCGGCCAGAACCTCGGGGCAGGAAATCCCGGCCGCTCGGAAAAGGCGGTACGGGTGGCGGTGGCGATATACGGGGTATTCATGCTCTGCATGACGGGGATATTTCTCCTGTTCGGTGCCGCCCTTGTCGGGTTCTTTGACCCGAGCGGCATGTCGGAACCGACGGCGCTCTCGTACCTGCACATCATGGCGCCGTTTTACTTCTTCCTCGCAGCGTCGATCGTCCTCTCCTTTGCCCTCAACGGTGCGGGAGATACGAAAAAGCCGATGTATGCAGGGATCATCTCGTATTTTATCGTGCAGCTGCCCCTGGCGCTCCTCCTGCCGGACCTGACGGGCACAGGAATTACCGGGGTATGGTACGCGATGGTCATCGGCCTTCTGGTACAGACTGCCGCCCTGTACGTGATGTTTCGACGCGGCACCTGGAAGAAAATGGCAATTTAAAAAAAAGAAGATCAGAGGGAATCGTAACTGATGCCGCCGATCTCTTCTGATATCTGGGCAACGTCCTGTACGCCGAAGGCCGTCATGACCGAATTCATATCGATATCGATTGCCGCATGACACATATAATCGATGATATCGACGGAGAGCTCCTTCTTCTGCTTTGATTTGCGCATCTGATCGATAAGGTGCGACTGTTTCTCCGGCGGCTCCATCCGTAACTTTGCAATCGTGACCACACACATGGTGATGCGTGTCAGGTTACGGTCAGGCCCGGTGATCGTCTCGAAAAAATTCCTGAGGATCTGGGCCTGATAGATTTCTCCACCCATGGTACAGAAGGTGTATTGATTCAATAGATAAATATTTTTGCCTGTCCTGTACGGAGGACAGGGTTACTTTTTTGTCGACACAATCTTGATGACATCGCCGTTTTTCAGTTCATGCGTCTCTTTTATGCGCATTTTTGTCTTGGCGTCCACTGCATACAAAAACCCGTCCCCGATGTCGCTGTGCACCTGATATGCCATATCGTGTGGCGTTGATCCGCGCTTCATGAGGAAGGCATCGGGGAGCACCCTCCCCTGCCCGTCACAGAACCTGTTCTCGTCCTCGACCGGGTAGACCACGATCATGTCCAGCAGGTCAAAGACGGCGCTGTTGATTGCCTGCTGCACGCCCGTCCCCCCGATGGCCTCCATCACCCGTGCAATCGCATCCAGCCCGTTCTTCTGGGCCGGAGAGAGGGTGATCCCGTCGGCAACGGCGAAGGTTGGATCACCCGGGAGGTAGGTAATGAACCCTCCTTCCGCCGCCTTTCTCAGGGCAAGCTCGCCTGCAGCGGTCGCAAAGGAGATCTCCGTCTCCTTCATAGCGCTGAGAAGCCCGGGGCCTGCCTGGTCCGCCTTGTTTGCCACGACCACCATCGGCTTGCTCATACGGACAATGATCCCACAGAAGGCGACGAGCTCTTCGGTGCTGCAGGTCTTCAGGTCAATGCCCGCTTCACGCTCGGCATCCCTGACATGTTCGTAGGTGATCTTGAGCCCCGCGAGGTTCTCGGCGACCGCATCGAGGATATTGAAGGTCTTCTGCTGGGTCGACCGCTGCATCTTCGCCCAGTTTTTGGCGAGGATGCCGTAGATCCACATCGCCATCTCGTGCTCGATGAACCCGATATCCTTCCGGGGGTCATGGGATCCCGGGTCCACCGGGTTGCCTTCTTCATCGGTCGACCCGCTCCCGTCAATGATATGGATGATCGCGTCGGCTTCCCTCAGGTGGTCGAGGAACTGGTTCCCCAGCCCCTTTCCCTGGTGCGCCTCCGGCACGAGGCCCGCCACATCGATCAGTTCGACGGGGATGAACCGCACCCCGTTTGTGCACATCGTGCACGGGACCCCGAGTTCCTGGCAGGGGCAGGCGGCCCGGAGGTAGGCGACCCCGTGGTTGGCATCTATCGTCGTGAACGGGTAATTGGCAATCTCCGCATGGGCGAGGGTTGCTGCGGTAAAAAAGGTGGACTTTCCGCAGTTTGGCTTTCCGGCAATGGCAATGGTCATCATAGGTGTATCCTTCAATATTCAATATGGTTCATGGGTGCCGGACACCGTTTGCCCCGGCAGGTTCGTCGTTGTGCAGGGTCTCCTGCAGTTGCGTAAGACAGTATAAATGAGAGGATGCACAAAAACGTTATCATGAGCTTCACGGAAAAGACGACATATTATTTTGAGAATCCCGGAAAGGAGAACTCCCGTGACGCAGCACGGATTGCCGTGCGACGGGCGCGGGAACTGGGAATACCAACCATCGTGGTCGCAAGCACCACGGGTGCCACCGCCCGCATCTTCGTGGAGGAGATGGAAGGGACGGGGCTGTCCCTCGTCGTCGTCACGCATGTGGTGGGCTTTCGGGAACCGGGTGTCTGGGAATTCGATGCAGACAACGAAGCCTGGCTCAGGGAACGTGGCGCAACGATAGTCACCGGCACCCATGTCCTCTCCGGCCTTGAACGGGCCATATCGGCAAATCCCAAGATCGGCGGCGGCTCACGCTCCGATGCCATCGCCGAAGCCCTGCGAAGGACCATCGCCATCGGCCTCAAGGTGGCGGTGGAGTGCACCCTCATCGCGGCCGATCAGGGGATAATTCCTGTCACCGGCGAGGTAATCGCGGTCGGCGGGACCGCTCAGGGCGCCGACACGGTCTGTGTCGTACTCCCTGCCCACACTGCATCGTATTTCAGCCTCCAGGTGCGCGAGATCGTCGCGATGCCGCGCAACAGATAACGGCGGGGAAAATGGCATTCCGGTCTCTCAGGGAAGGGTTCCTCTCCATCCGGCGGTATCCGGTGATACTGCTTGCAGGAGTGGCTGCAGGAATCCCTCTTGCCTTAACTGAATTCTTCATGTACAGCGGCATGACGCATTACGGGGAAGCCTCGGGATTCTTCGGGCTGCTGATCCTCCCCTTCTTCATCGCCGCAGGTCTCGGCGTCATCCGGGAGAAGGACGGCTCGCTCCGCACGTATTTCAGCCAGGGAGCGCGCCATTACTTCCGGGTCCTGCTCCCTGCCGTCGGTATCCTTCTTCTGGCGGCGCTCTCCGCCATTATTGTGATGAGCGTCCTCTCGCTGGCTGTAGGAGGGGTGGATCCGGCGTTTGCAGCCTATGGGTTCCTATGGGTGGCCATACCGCTTGCCTTCTTCTTCTTCTGGTATGACACGGCGGCGGTATTCGAGGACATAAAACTCTTTGCCTCCCTCTCCCGGAGCGCACAGTTCGTCCTGGCCCGTCCGTTCAAGGTGTTCGGGTTTATCATCGTAGGCATTCTTCTGGGGTTTGTCATCATCGTCGGCCTTATGATCATCGGGTCGGTATTCGTTGCCGGAAGCATGACGTTTGATGAGTCCCTCACGGTGGATCAGGTGCTCAACATGACTCCTGAAGAACAGGAAGCACTGATAGGGGAGGAAGCCCTCTTCTGGTTCACCATGCTCTACTCGATCGGTGTCGGGCTCTTTACTGCCCTCCTGATCCCCTATAAAGCGGCATTTTATCTCCGGTTCGCTCAGGAACTGCCGGCCTCAGGATTCGGAGAACCACCGGTAGCTGGTGAGTACGATGAAAAAGGCCGATGGTATAAATATTCCTAATTTTTTTATCCCGGCAGCAGGTATGCACCCATCGCAAAGAGCCCTGCAATGAGCGTTGCCAGAAAGTTCGTTCCTGCATTGCCGAAGACGCCCTTGTTCTCCCACACTGCCCCGACAAGGCTGTCGACGTTTGTACCGACAAATCCTGCCAGTACGGTAATCAGGAGGAGTGTCAGGTCCGCAACCCCAAGGAGGTAGGCGATGCCTCCGAGGACGAAGGCTCCTGCGGTTCCGGCAACCTCGCCTTTGAGCGTGACGCCGCCGTTCGTGCCGCAGGGGACCTCTTTAAGGGTGGTGATCAGGCGCGGCGTTCCTCCGGTGACCCCGACCTCGCTTGCAAGGGTGTCGGCCGTTGCGCAGCCGATGCTGCCCAGGTAAAATGCCGTGAAGAGAGGGTTGCCGGTGATGCCAAAGAGCACTGCCGCGGCGACGCCCGCGAGACCGTTGGCAAAGACATTGAAATACCCGCGGACACCCCCGTGGCCTTCGGCCACCCCCATCGCGGTCTTGGCGTCAAACCGGTACCGTGTCATCGCCGACCCCATGATAAAAAAGGCGAGCATGATAAAAAACCACCGCACATCGGCAAAGACGATGAGGAGGATGCCGATGAGTATCGCCGCAAAGATGCCGGAGAGGTCTGCCGCCTTCATCCGGTAGGAGAAGTACCCGAACGCAAGGGCGATGATCACTGCGGTCACCAGCAGGGTGAAATCGACATAGAAGCCGATCTCGAAGAAGAGGAGCATCGTCATCGCAACGCCGAGGGTCTCGATGAATACCTTGTCATTGCGCTGCGCCAGTGCCGAATGCAGCGTCATGGCGACGACGACACCGGTGATCGCCACCAGCGGCTCGTTGTAGCCGTTATAGAGCATGACCAGAAAGGCACTTGCCGAAGCGATTATCGCAAAGGGAATATATCCCTTCGGGCCTTTTCCCGATATCCGGTATGCCGCCTCACCGAGGATGATGATCGCAAAGGTGGTGGAAAAGACCACCAGAGGCATCAGTCCTGTAGCATAGATGGCGGCAATCGTAGCGATGGAAAGTGAGGTGTACACCGACTTCTTCACGACAAAGAGAAGTGCACAGATGAGGATGACAAAGAGCGACAGGAGCCATGGCGGGCTGATGAAGGGAGCAATCAGAATACAGATGAGGGCAAGAAGCGATGCCGCCACCAATCCCGGCTCTTTTTCCATGAGTATAAAATGGTTACAGCAGTTTATCACGTTTCTGGATGGCTCCGCCGGATTACCGGATAAATACGGCAGGTCGGGGCCAAGATCCCCCCATGCGATCACTATATCTGAGAAAAACTACAAATAATTGCGAAATGTCGCCATCTGAGGAGATACCGAAAACCTACGATGCAAATGCCGTTGAGGAACGATGGCTGGGGGTATGGAGGGACGAGTCGAATTATTTTGACCCGGCGTCCACCAGGCCCCAGTTCATTATCGATACCCCGCCCCCCTATCCCACCGGCAATTTTCATATAGGCAATGGATTTAACTGGTGCTATATCGATTTTCTCGCCCGGTATAAGCGGATGTCCGGATACAACGTGATGTTCCCGCAGGGGTGGGACTGCCACGGGCTTCCGACCGAGGTCAAGGTGGAAGAGACCCATGGCATCACCAAGAATGACGTCCCCCGTGACCAGTTCAGGGAGATGTGCAGGGAACTCACCCTCGGGAATATAGAAAAGATGCGTGGGACCATGCGCAGGTGCGGGTTTTCCATCGACTGGTCCAACGAATATATCACGATGATGCCCGAGTACTACCGCAAGACCCAGGTCTCGTTTTTGCGCATGCTCAGGGCAGGGGACATCTACCAGAGCGAACACCCGGTCAACTTCTGCACGCGGTGCGAAACAGCCATTGCATTTGCCGAAGTAAGCTACGAGGACCGGACGACATTCCTCAATTACTTCACCTTTGATGGCGTCGAGATTGCAACGACACGCCCCGAGCTCCTCGCCGCATGTGTTGCGGTGGCCGTCCATCCCGACGATGACCGCTACGCGGGAATGGAAGGAAAAACTCTCCGCGTTCCCCTCTTCGGCTACGACGTCCCGGTGATAAAGGATGCCGCCGTCGACCCCGGATTCGGCAGCGGCGCGGTGATGATCTGCACCTTCGGCGACAAACAGGACGTGCACTGGTGGAAGCAGCACAACCTCGAACTCAGGAAGGCCATCGACATGCAGGGAAAGATGACGGCCATCGCCGCCCCCTACGAAGGCCTTGCAACGAAGGAATGCCGTGCACGCGTCCTTGCGGATATGAAGGAGCAGGGGATCCTGCTTCGCCAGGAGGAACTGGGCCAGCGGGTGGGTGCGTGCTGGCGGTGCAAGACGCCCATCGAGATCCTCTCCGAACGACAGTGGTTCGTGAAAATCCACAACGATGCGATCATCGACGCGGCCAGGCAGATCAGCTGGTCTCCCGAGCACATGTACATGCGCCTCGAGAACTGGGCATCCCAGATGGAATGGGACTGGTGCATATCACGCCAGCGGGTATTTGCGACGCCCATCCCCGTCTGGTTCTGTGAAAAATGCGGGGAGATGGTCATTCCCGAAGAGGAGGAGCTCCCCATCGACCCGACAACGACGATGCCCAAAAAACCGTGCCCGAAGTGCGGGTCGGCGTCGTTTGTCGGGGAGACGGATGTCCTCGATACGTGGATGGACTCCTCGATATCGGTCCTGAACGTCTGCGGCTGGGACGGCACGGGCATCCCTCCGCATTTCCCTGCCCAGATCCGCCCCCAGGGGCATGACATCATCCGCACCTGGGCGTTCTACACCATCCTCCGGTCCATCGCCCTCACCGGCGGGAAGCCGTGGGACGAGATCCTCGTCAACGGCATGGTGCTGGGCGAAGACGGGTTTAAGATGAGCAAGTCCCGCAACAACATCATCGCGCCCGAAGAGATCCTGGTCGACCACGGTGCGGATGCGTTCAGGCAGTGGAGCGCCATCGGTGCCTCCACCGGTTCGGATATCATCTTCTCCTGGAACGACGTGATCGCGGCATCCCGGTTCCAGACGAAACTCTGGAACATCGCGCGGTTCGTGCTGCTCCAGCTGGAACGCTACGACGGGCCGGAGCCGTCAGGCCCCGCCACCCTTGCCGACCGCTGGCTTCTTGCGCGGCTGACGGAGACCGTCGTGGACGTGACGGACGCAATGGAGCGCTACCAGTTCGACCGTGCCATACGGGGCATCCGTGAGTTTTCCCGTGACATCTTTGCCGATAATTACATCGAACTGGTCAAGGGCCGCCTCTACGAGGGTGAAGACGGGCAGGCCGGCGCGGTCTTTGCCCTGCGCACAGCCCTCGATGCCATCTGCCGGATGCTCGCGCCGATGACCCCGTTCTTTGCCGAAGAAGTCTATCACTACCTTGCAGGAGAGAGCGTTCATGCACAGGCATGGCCTGCCATCTCGTTCCCGGACGAGGATGCGGTCCGGGCCGGCACTCTCCTCGTGGATGTCGTCTCGGAGGTCCGCCGGTACAAGCACGATGCGGGCATGGCACTGAACGCACCCCTGGGTGATATCGTGGTCTATAGTCCCGTTCGGATCGACGATGCAGGCGACGCATCCCGGACCCTGAACGGTGCGGTTGCATGGAGTAGGGAAGAACCCGCCCTCACCCGCATGGTGCGGGATGTTGCATTCAACATGGCCGTCATCGGGCCCGCCCTGCGGGGGAAGGCAACGGCGTTCATGGAGGCCGTCCGTGCACTTGACGAAGAGCAGCTTGGAGCGGGGCCGGCCGTTGTCCTCATCGACGGCGGGGAGGTGCCGGTCCCGGCAGACTCCTTCGCCCCGGTCTACGGCTACACCGTTGCCGGTGAAGAGGTCGAGGTGCTCACCCTCGACAATGGCGTAATAATTACCATTGCCAGAGATTCCTGATATCCCCGGCAATAAAAGAGCATATTTTTTCCCTCTCCTGCAGGGCGTCAACGATGACGAACCGCTGCGGGTCCTCTTCTGCCAGCGCGAGATAGTTCTTCTGCACCGTCTCGAGCACCTCAGCCCGCTCAAAGTGCTCCCTCCCGTCCTTCCCGTCGAGACGTGCCAGGGCATCTGCGATGGGCATGGTTAAAAGATAGGTCCGGTCAGGGCGGATGGTCCAGCCGCCGTGAACCGAGCGCAGCCAGGAAAGGGGTTCGGGCACCAACGGTGCAAGAGTAACCTGCTGGTAGGCATAGCGCGAATCCGAATACCTGTCCGAGATAACAAGCCGGTGTCCTGCGAGGGCGGGGCGGATCACCTCGGCGATGTGGGCTGCATGATCGGCAACGAAGAGGAGGGCCTCTGCAATGGGGTCGATCTCTTCGGCGATGCCTCTTCTGACCTGGTCTCCTATCCATGTCGAGCCCGGTTCCCGGGTGAACAGGGGGGCGAGATCGGCGAGCGCCGTCTGAAGGCCGCTCATCAGGGTGGATTTTCCGCACCCGTCAATGCCTTCGATGGTGATCAGCATACGGCTCCCCGCCGGAGCCATGCAAGGGGGATTGCCCCCGAATGCACCGCCGTTGCAACGATGGCCC
>DSBQ01000018.1 GCA_011045995.1 Methanoculleus sp.
GCACAATATAGATCAATAATTAAGCCCAATTTGAGCGTATATTTCGTTTGCCTCGGATTATTGGTTTTTCGAAAAAATATCCTGTAACTGGTGCCCAATATGCATTTTGCCACCCTAAATGTCCCGAATTTCCAGAAAGTATATATATTAACTTGCTGATTTTCTTTTTGAGGTGGAATTGAAAATGGCGAATGATCTACCTATCGCAGCAGTCGTAAGGATTGCAAAGAACAATGGTGCTGAGCGTGTCGGCAGCGATGCTGCACAGGCAATTGCCGACGCGGCTGAGGGATACATTGCTGAACTCACCAAAGAGGCAAGCAAGTACGCAAAGCACGCAGGACGAAAGACGATCAAAAAAGAAGATGTTGACCTCGCAGTTAACGAACTTGCAGCATAAACATTTTCTAAAAATTTTTTATTTTGAACATTACAGCACACCTTTTGTGCTGGGAATTTCGGTGCTGCCCGGTTCAGGAGCAACTGCTCTCCCGAGGGCAATGCCGAATGCCTTGAAGAGGGCTTCGCATTTGTGGTGATCATTTTTCCCGGTGAACGAGAGGTGGGCGGTGATGCCCGCATTGATGCAGAGGCTGTAGAAGAAGTGCTCAAAGAGATCGGGGGGAATCTGCCCGGGGCCGGGCTGTGCAAACGTCCCGTTCATTACGAGGTAGCCGCGGCCCCCGACATCGAGAACTGCGGTGGCGAGCGCCTCGTCCATGGGGATGGATACCGAAGCGAACCTCGCGATGCCCTTTTTGTCACCGAGTGCCTGTGAGAGTGCCCGCCCCATCACAATGCCGATATCCTCGATGGTGTGGTGGGAGTCGACGTCAAGGTCTCCTTTTGCATGTACTGCAAGCCCGAAGCTGCCATGGCGTGCGCACGCGGTGAGCATGTGGTCCAGAAAGCCGATCCCGGTGGCAATCGAGGTGGCGCTGTGGTCATCGAGAGCGACGGTGACGCTGACAGTGGTCTCTTTTGTTACCCGTTCAATAGTTGCTGTTCTCATTTCTTCTTCCCTGCCTCCAGGGCCTCCCTGAGTGTGATTTTCCCGCTGTACAGGGCGGACCCGAGCACAATGCCGGCCGCCCCGATATCTGCAAGGAGGTGCACGTCTGCAGGCGTTGTGACGCCTCCTGAGGCGACGACGGCGATATCCGTCGCGGCGACGAGGCGGCGGACCGGTTCGGGGTCGATGCCCCTCTGGAGCCCTTCCACATTGACATTGGTGAAGAGGAGGGACCCCGCGCCGAGTGCTTCGAAGCGCCTCGCCCACTCGATGTAGTCTCCTGCCAGTTCCTCCCATCCCCTGACAACGACCTGCCCGTCCCTTGCGTCGACTCCCGCCATTATCCGGCTGCTCCCGAATTCTTCTCCAAGCTCACGGATGCAGCCGGGTTCCTTCGTCGCAAGGGTACCGAGGATGACCCGGTCCACGCCGATCTCGAGCCACCCTGTGGCGTCTCCGACACTCCGGATCCCGCCGCCGAGCTGAACTTCTGCTCCGGTCTCGCTCAAAATGTCCTTGATGACTGCGGCGTTTGACTCCGCATCGCCGAAGGCTCCGTCAAGGTTGACGATATGGAGGGCGTCTGCCCCCTCATCAAGCCAGCGTATGGCACGGATGACCGGGTCGCCATAGTCCGTCGCGGTGGTCCGGTCTCCCTGGACGAGCTGGACGCACCTTCCACCCAGAATATCCACTGCGGGGTATATCTTCATTGAATCACCTGATCATACGTTCAATCGGCATAACAAGTATATCGCGGGCTCCTGCCTTTCGAAGCTGGCTGATGAGTTCATAGATGCGTTCTTCGGCAACGACGGCATGGACGGCGACGAGATGCTCGTTGGAGGCGACGTCCATAACCGTCGGGCCGCCCAGACCCGGCAGGACATTTTTCACCTCGTCAAGAGCTCCGCGCTCGACATTCATCATCAGGTAGCACTGGCCCTGTGCGGCAAGGACGCTCTCGAGTGCGAGACAGATCTCGTCTATCTTGAGCGACTTCTCCCGGCGGGACCTGCTGTTTGCGATGACGATCGTGGTGGAGCAGAGGAGTTCGTCGAGGATGCGGAGATGATTGGTCTTCATGGTCGTCCCCGAACTCGTCAGGTCAACGATGGCATCGGCAACGCCCAGGTAGGGGGTGGCTTCGCAGGCTCCCCCGACCGGAAAGAGACGGGGGCAAATCCCCCTTTCGCTGAAGTAGCGCGAGGTGATTCCTGGAAATTCGGTTGCGATGGTCATCTCTCCCATCTCCGCTGCCGAGGTGATCCCGCTCTCCTCGGGCACTGCAAGGACCAGGCGTGCGGTCCCCATCTTCAGGTCGAGAAGCTCCTCCACCTCCGAGCCCCGCTCAAGGACCATATCACGTCCGGTGATGCCGAGGTCGGCAGCACCGCTTGCAACATACTCGGGGATATCAATGGGGCGTGCGAAGAGCACCTCCACCTTCGGGTCGACGGTTTTGGTGATGAGTTTTCGTCCGCCGGTGTTCTGCAGGTGGAGCCCCCCCTTCTCGAGAAGGTCGATGATCGGTTGCGAGATGCGCCCCTTATTCGGTATCGCAAGCCTGACCTGTTCGTTTTCTCGCGGCTTCATGGTAGTTCTGTGGGTTACTGATCGTATCAGAAGGTTTTCAGTTCTCCCCGTATCACCCGGTCGGTGATCGAGGTGATGTTCTCGAGCCCGTCGTCGATGATGGCCTCGATTTCTCTTCCTGCCGTTGCCTCGTCAATGCCGGATTCCGAGAGGTACTGGACGCTTGCAACCAGCGGCTGGTCGATCGGTTTGCCGATCTGCGAGAGGAGGCGGACATACAGGTCGTCAATACCCTCGACTTCCCTTGTGCACGTGGTCGCAAGGTCGGTTGCGAGGAGGTTGTAGATCTTGCCAATATGGTTGATGGGGTTCTTACCGCTCGTCGCTTCCATGCTCATGGGGCGGTGCGGGGTGATCAGGCCGTTTGCACGGTTGCCGCGACCGACCGATCCGTCATCGCCCATCTCAGCAGAGGTCCCGGTCACGGTCAAAAAGATCGACGTCTCGCTCTTGTAGTTGTCGCCGGTATTGACCTGGACGCTTACCCTGCGGGCGCTCTGGGCGGAGGCAACGGCCCGGACCTCTTCGGTGACCTTCTGCACTGCCTCGATATAGTCGCTCATGGAGGAGCAGAAGCGATCGATCATCGGGACGCAGAGGGTGAGCGTGATCTCCTCACCCTGGCGAAGCCCCATCACCTTCACATCGGTTCCGATGATCGGGTTTTTTGGCCGGTATACGTAGTCGAGGTGGTCGCTCACCGCGAGGATGGTCCGTTCGAGATCGGAGAAGGGTGCGTGGCCGACCCCGAAGGAGGTGTCGTTGGCATGGGGGCGGGAGTTGTCGCTGCAGGCCTTGAAGACATCCCTGAGGTCGGAAGACCCGACGCCCATTCTGCAGTCGACGATGACATCACGCTCCATATTCAGGAATTCGAGCGTGTTCTTCAGGTAGCCCCGTGCCGCCTCGACAGCGATGGAGTCCGTCGGAATGGTGGAACCGTTATAGAATTTGGTCGCACGACCGGTAAGAAGAATATATATCGGGCGTGTGACGATGCCGCCTCCGAATTTCGGCAGAGATTCTCCGGCAACGACTTCACCCTGATCAGTATTGTGGTGAAGGACAGCACCGCATTCGTCAAGATAGGAACGCGAAAGGGCCTGGGAAATCGCCTCCGCAATTCCGTCTGCTATACTGTCGGGGTGCCCGATACATTTCCGTTCTGCAAGCTCAATGTGCTGCTTGTTTACCGGTATCTCACGCAAGGTCTCTACTGCAATATTTCGTGCCATTTACGCTCACGAACTCCTACTATGGTTAAAAAGTAGGTGGGCTCGCACTTAACGATTTCCTTATAGGAAACGGGAAAAAATTCGCTCAATTCCATTAAAGGGAAAAAACAAGGAGAATGGGTTATTTTCTGATTCTGACATCGGAACGGATGGTCAGTTTGCATTCTCCCGACCGAAACACCCGGACCATCCCGCCACTTTCGGATATGGTCACGCCGATGGCGGAGATGATGTTCGTGAGTGCCGCCGTTGCACGGTGGCGGCCTCCCATGCCATGGGGCATGTTCAGGCCGTCGCTTCGTGCCGTGATGTACCTGCCTGCGGACTGGATGATTCCTTCGCGGTCAACGATGAAGACTCCGTCCAGCTGGGCAAATTCCTTGAAGCTTTCCCAGTTGTTCACGTTGGTGATGTCGCGGACCTCTTTTCTGTGTCCCTGGAAGGGGTTGATGATCGCTGCCTGGGAATGCAGGTTTATTTCCTCCGCATCGCCTATGATGAATGCCGTTCCGATTGACCGTCCTTCCCGACCTTCGACGGCAATCTCCATGGAGAGCTGAAGGACCGCACGCATTACATCACGGGGGACTATGTCATCGAATTCCGTGACACTGATGAAATCCTTGTCGCGGCTGATGTCATAGATGAGAATGGCATACGGGAAGACACCGATGACTTTGCCTTCCTCGTATTCCTGGGAGAGATAGATCTGGACTGCGGCGTCGTGAAGATGACGTTCGGATATCTCCAGGATGTCATGCATGGTGAGGTCACGGAGCACATCAAGCTGGAGATCCTTGACCCAGATGACCGGGATGCGGCTTTTATACTCAATCGGCTCGATGAACGAGACGATTGCCCGGGCATCAACCTGTTCTGCCAGGCTTGAAGCTGCGGCCATCAGGGTCTCTTTCATAGCAGCTCCCGTACCAGGGCAGGAATATCCGAGGGTTTACCGGCAACCGGTACGTCCATACTCCTGAGACGTGCAATCTTGGAGCCTGCGTCTCCTTCGCCGCCTTCGATGATGGCGCCGGCATGCCCCATGCGCTTCTCCGGCGGTGCGGAGATGCCGGCCACATAACCGACGATGGGAAGGCTCGTCGCCGCAGCCCCCTCTTCCTCGAGGTTTCCCCCGACCTCGCCGATGAGGACGACTGCCTTTGTCTCTGGGTCCTGTTCGAAACGTTCGAGGACGTCGATGAAGGTCTGCCCGATGACCGGGTCGCCGCCGATACCCACAATGGTGGACTGGCCGATACCCGCCCGGGTGAGTTCATTGACCACTTCGTAGGTGAGGGTGCCGCTGCGCGATATCACCCCGACATGTCCCCGCATGGCAAGCTGCGGGGGCATGATGCCGAGCTTGAGTTCCCCCGGGGAGAGCGTTCCCGGACAGTTCGGCCCGATGACACAGCACCCCTCCATCTTTGCAAAGGCAAGGGCCTTCATCGTGTCGTGGACGGGGATCCCTTCGGTGATGGCGACCACGAGTTCAAGGCCGGCGCTGGCCGCTTCCATGATGGAATCGCCCGCTGCAAATCCGGGGACGAAGAGGACCGATGTCGCAAAATCGTGGTTCTCTGCTGCTTCGCGGACGCTGTCATAGACCGGGACGCCGTGGACCGACTGGCCGCCTTTCCCCGGGGTCACGCCGGCAACCACCCCGCGCCCGCCGACGGAGCGGGCATAATCGTTCATCAGGCTGATGTGGAAGGCACCCTGGTTTCCGGTTGCGCCCTGCACAATGACTCCCGTGGTTTTGTCGCCGTATATCATGCCGATGCCTCCCCGACCGCTGCGCGGACGACTTCTTCCATGGTATCCAGCATCTGGTAGCCGTATTTTGCAAGGATGGCCTTTCCTTCCTCTTCATTCGTGCCGGCAAGGCGGGTGATGACGTGCTGGTTGACGCCAGCCTCGATGATCCCCCGTGCCACCTCATCACAGCGGGTGATGCCGCCAAGAAGATTGACGATGATCACTTGTACCCCCGGCATTCCGCCGACCAGGCGGACCGCCTTCATCACACGTTCGCGTCCTGCGCCGCCGCCGACGTCAAGGAAGTTTGCCGGACTGCCGTGGTACTGGGTGATGAGGTCGAGTGTGGACATCGTAAGGCCCGCACCGTTGCCGATGACTCCTATGGTCCCGTCAAGTTCCACGTAACTGAAGCCGTTTGCCTCGGCCTCCCGTTCGCGGGGGGTCAGGTCCCTGTTGACGGTGATGCCCTGTCGTTTGAGGGCATTGTCGTCGACGATGAGTTTTGCATCCGCCGCGTAGACACCCCTGCTGGTGGTGACGAGGGGATTGATCTCGGCAAGGAGCGCATCGGAAGCGCAGAATGCGTGATACAGGGCGTTGATCACCGGTCCGAGCTCCCGGGGTGCAGAGCCGAGGAGGTGGCGTATCAGGTAGCCGGGGACTTCGGTAAGGAGGGGGGAGAAGGTCGCCCGGCGCAGCGCCGCGGGATTTGTTCGTGCTGTCTCCTCGATATCGACACCGCCGGTCCCCGCGAAGAGAATCATCGGCTGGCGGGTTGCACGGTCGATGGTGATGCTCACATAGTATTCATGGTCGATGGGAAGCTTTTCCTCGACGAGCAGCGTCTTTGCCATCAGTCCCTTGATGGGGGTTTTGAAGAGATGGGCTGCTGTTGCCACGACATCCGCCTTTTTCGCAACGATGATGCCGCCTGCCTTCCCCCGTCCGCCGACGTCGACCTGTGATTTGACGACGACTTCGTCTGCAAACTCATCCATATGCAGATAGAGCTCATCGGGGCTTTTGATTACCATCCCTTCCGGTACCGGAATACCATGCTTTTTAAAAATATCCTTGGCCTCAAATTCCAACAGTTTCATGGGTTGCCCGCCTGTGCACAATTATCAGGTGCGTTCTTCTTCTCCCAGTTCAAAACCGCGCCGCAGCGCCGTCATGTTCAGGTCTTCCGTCCCCTTCGGGACACTGTCAAGGACGGCCTGTTCTATGGCCTCCCTGGATATGATGCCCGTTGCGGTCACGACCGCTCCCAGCATCACAATATTTGCAACAATGACCCGTCCGATCGTATCCTTGGCTTCATTCGTCGCTGCAATTTCACGGTACCTGCAGTCCGGCCGCCCTAATACCAGTTCGCTGTCAAGGAGCATGATCGCAGAGGGCGGGGCGTCTGCCCCGTACTTCTCAAATCCCTGCTGGGACATGATCACATAGATGTCGGGGTGTGCCACCTTCGGGTAGAGGATGGGGTCGTCGTCGATGACGACCGCGCTCATGGATGCCCCGCCGCGTGCCTCGGGTCCGTAGACCTGCGTCTGGACGGCATGCTTGTGATCGTAGAGAGCGGCTGCCCTGCCGAGGATCACCGCCGAGAGGATGATGCCCTGTCCGCCGAACCCGGAGAAGAGCACTTCATGCCTCATTTCCGCACCCCCAGCGCCGGCCGGTACCGCCGGACAAATTCGCCGACGGTGAACATGTCGTCGGGGACGTCCTTCCCCTGTTCCTCCAGCCGCCGTTTCTTTTGGAGAAGCATTGCATGGCTGCGCATGTATTCGACCTGTTCGCCCACCTGGCGGAACTTGTTGCGCCTCCCGTAGGCGGTCGGGCACTGGACCAGTGCCTCGATAAACGAGAAGCCGGGTGTTTCGAGCCCTGCCCTGATCGCCTTGATCAGTTCGGCCACGTGGTAGGAGGTCCAGCGTGCCGCATAATTCGCACCGGCCGCAACGGCGAGTTCGGTCAGGTCAAAGGCGGGTTCGGCCGCCCCGTAGGGGGTGGTGGTGGAGATCTTCCCCACAGGGGTGCACGGGCTTCCCTGTCCGCCCGTCATCCCGTAGATCATGTTGTTCATGCAGATGACCGTCAGATCGATGTTCCTCCGGCATGCATGGATGAAATGATTGCCGCCGATGGCGGCGAGGTCGCCGTCGCCGGTGAAGACCACGACGTGCAGGTCGGGGTTTGCCATCTTGACGCCGGTTGCAAAGGCAAGGGCCCTCCCGTGCGTCGTATGCAGGGAGTCGGTGGAGATGTAGCCCGGTGCACGGGAAGAACAGCCTATCCCGGAGACAAAGATCGTATCATCAATCTCCCATCCCATCGCATCCACCGCCTTGATGGTGCAGTTCATCACCGTGCCGTTGCCGCATCCCGTACAGAAGATGTGGGGGAGGCGGTCCTCACGGTACCACTTCCCGAACGTCTCTGTGGACATCTTCAGGCCACCTCCTGCACTTTGTCATACAGCTCTGCCGGGGTGTGAATGGTCCCGCCGAGCCTTCCCATGGAAATCACCCGCTGCCCGGTGACATGCCGCTCGATTTCCCGGGCCATCTGGCCGAGATTGAGTTCGGGAACGATGAAGGTCTTTGCATTGGGGAAGAGCTTCAGGGTATCCTCCGGGAAGGGCCATACGATTCTCAGGTTCAGGTGCCCGATAGTTTCGTCCGGGTGGTCGTGGAGCACCTGGCGCACTGTCCGTGTCGACGGACCATACGTGATGAAGACCGTCTCAGCATCGGTATTGACCGCATCGTAGTCGGCAATCTCGTGGCGCCGGGATTCCACCTTGTCCACGAGGCGCCGGACAAGGGCCTCATGCAGTTCAGGGTTGGTCGCCTCCGGATACCCCCGTTCGTTATGAGTCAGGCCCGTGATATGGGCGCGGTACCCTTTCCCAAAGGTCGGAAACCCGGGGACCATGTCCTCCTCTGCTTCATAGATGAGCATGCCGGGCTTCGGTTCCTTGCGGGGAATGATCTCGACCGAATCAGGGATGGAGATCTTCTCCCGCATATGGCCTATCGTCTCATCGGACATGAGAAATGCCGGAACCCTGAACCGGTCGGCCAGATTGAATGCCTTGACCGTCAGGTCGAACATCTCCTGGACGGTTGACGGAACCAGCGCAATTGTCGAGATATCGCCGTGTGAGCCGAAACGGCACTGGAGCATGTCGCCCTGGGCGGACATGGTCGGTTGTCCGGTCGACGGTCCGCCGCGCTGAATGTTGACCACCACGCAGGGCGTCTCCGTCATGACGGCGTACCCGAGGTTCTCCATCATGAGAGAAAACCCGGGCCCGGAGGTTGCCGTCATCGCTCGTGCACCGGTCCACGATGCCCCGATCACCGCACCGATACTTGCGATCTCATCCTCCATCTGGATGAATACCCCGCCCCGTTTTGGCATTTTCAGTGCCATTTGTTCGGCAATTTCGGTTGAAGGCGTGATGGGATATCCTCCGAAGAAAGTACATCCCGCCGCCAGCGCCCCTTCACAGCATGCGGCATTCCCCTGCATGAACTCAAGCGTCGTCAATATTCAATCACCACCTTTTCTGCTGCATACGGGTCATCTTCCTCCCAGTATATCGCCTGGTCCGGGCAGATCAACTGGCAGGCCCCGCACAGCTGACGCCCGTAGAGGCGACGGAGCCTGCAGTTGGTGCATCGCTCAGGCCGGTCCAAAACCGGAATGGCAATTCCCCTTTCGTTCAGGTGCCTGCCTTCCTGAAATATATGATATGGGCAGACGGTAGTGCAGAGATTACAGCCCTTGCACCGCCGCTCATCTATGACTAGTCTCATCGGCTCGTCCTTTATATCTATTTAGTTTTTACCGTACTAAAGCTATCGCGGGTACCGGCAGCGGAACCCCATGAAGTTTCATTTTGGAAACATCCGGACAAATTCTGCCTGTGCTCTTTCAGTCACATCACCAAAGAGGTCATGCCCGTGGGCATCCATGCCGACGGTGAGCGGCAGGTGGTCGAGTTCAAGTGCCCAGACGGCTTCCGGCATCCCCAGATCTTCGAACCAGACCCCCCTGACATTCATCCGGGATGCTGCGAGAGCCGCACATCCGCCGGTGAAGGCAAGGTAGACGGCGCGTCCCCTGAGCAGTCCTGCCACATCGGCATTCATGCCCCCCTTCCCGATGAGGGCACGCACCCCCGCATCAAGGAGGAACCCGGTGAGGGCGTTCATCCGTGCCGAGGTGGTGGGGCCCGCGGCAACGACGGTCTCGCCGCTGATGACGGGCCCGCAGTGGTAGATGACGGCTCCCTTCGGGTCGAAGGGGAACCCCTCCTCCTGCATACGCAGATGCGCCTCGTCGCGGGCGGTGTAGACCATCCCGGAGAGAGTGACCCTGTCGCCGGCGTTCAGGTCGAGGACCTCGTCCCCCAGGGGGGTGTTAAGGTGGGTGGTCACAGGACCACCTCCACCGTCGCCCGGCGGGCGGCCCAGCACTGGATATTGACCGCCACCGGAAGGGATGCCGTGTGGCATCCTGCCTGCTTCACCTTCACGGCGAGGCAGGTGGTCGCTCCCCCGAGCCCCATGGGGCCGATGCCGAGACGGTTGACATCATCGCATATCTGCTGTTCGAACGGGTCCATGTCATTGATTGGTTCGAGGAGCGCTTCCTTTGCAAGGAGGGCTGCCCGGTCGAATGTCCCTCCTATGCCGACCCCGAGGATGACGGGGGGGCACGGCCTGCCGCCTGCTTCAAGGGCGGTCTCCACCACAAAGCGGCGGATGTCATCAACGCGGGAGGGAAGGAGCATCGCAATTCTCGAGACGTTTTCCGACCCCGCCCCCTTTGGAAGGGCCGTAAGCGTGAAGGTGTCGCCCGGGGAGATATGGACGATCGGCATGCCCTCTCCGCAGTTGGTGCCGCTGTTTGCCCGTGTCATGGGTGAGACGACGTTGGGGCGCAGAGGGATCGATGCCGTCGCGCGTGCCACACCGTCACGGACTCCCTCCTCGATGGCAGCCGTAAGGGGGATCTTTCGGGGGAGCGTGATGAAGATCACGGGGACGCCGGTGTCCTGGCAGATGGGCCGGTTCGTCTCCTCTGCGAGGGCGATATTTTCAAGTATTGCACCGAGTTCCGCCCGTGCGACCGGGTTTTTTTCCGATGCATACGCCGCCTGCAGCGCTGCAGTGACATCATCCGGAAGGTGCGTCTCGGCTATCGCGAGCGCCCGCTTTGTGGCGTCCGAAACGGCCTGGCAGAGCTGTTGTTCCGTCACCGTGTGCATATGGTATCCACCATTGTCCTGTCACTACAAAATACTGCGGGAAAATTATTGGTCCCCGGGGGGGTGACCGGAAAAAAGGGCTTAGTTTCCTTTCCTTTCGACGATGATCCGGCCGGGGGAGGGAAGCTTGTAGATGCCGTGGTGCATGATCTCTCTCACCTTCTCCGCATTTGCCTCGCTGGTGTAGCAGGTGAAGATCTTCTGATTCGGTTTGACGCGGGCTGCTGTGCCCACTGCCTTGCCGAATGCCATGCGCATTCCCTCGGAAACACGGTCGGCACCTGCACCGGTTGCCTGCTTGTTCTCCCGGAGAACGTGGTGCGGGTAGGTGCGGAGCTTGAAGTGGAAATTCATCCTTCCGATATCTTTGATGAGTTTACGGTTGATGTTGACACGTGCTGCTTCAAGTGCTGTGTGGCGGATCTGGCATTCCTCATCGACGGTGATCGAGACTTCGACCGGGAAATCTGCCTTCAGATTGCCCATATCGAACTGTACGATTTTGCTGCCGGGCACACCGCCCATATATTTCCTGCGAGTATATGCCCGCTTTGAAACAGCCCTGTACATTTTGGCGGGTTTTCGGACCATAGAATATTACTCCTCTGTGTATGAATGTGCTTAAAAAGATGGAAAGGCAACCTAATAAACCTTATCGAACTGACGCTCCTTCTTCCATGCGTCTGAGGATATATTTGCGCAATTCTGCAAACATTGGTTCCGTCCTGTCACGGGGGCGGGCGAGATCGACGTTGATCACTTCCTCGATCTTTCCCGGCCGCGGGCTGAGAACGACGATTCTGTCGGCGAGATAGACCGCTTCGTCGACGCTGTGGGTGACAAACACGATGGTCTTTTTTGTCTCTTCCCAGATCTCCAGGAGTTCTTTTTGCATGACATTTCTCGTCTGCGCATCCAGCGCGCCGAACGGTTCGTCCATCAGGAGGACTCGTGGATTGTTGGCAAGCGCCCGTGCGATGGCAACCCTCTGGCGCATCCCTCCGGAAAGTTCGTGCGGGTAGGCATCCCTGAACTGCTCGAGATTGACGATGTCCAGATATTCCTCAGCTACCTGCCTGCGTTCCTGCTTTGACACCCCCTTCATCTCGAGGCCGAATGCGATGTTTTCGATGACGCTCTTCCACGGGAAGAGGGAATATTCCTGGAATACCATGCCCCGCTGCGGGTCGGGCCCGGCAATCGGCATGTCATCGAGGCGCACATCTCCGGATGTCGGCTTCTCGAGCCCTGCGAGAATGCGCAGGAGGGTGGTCTTCCCGCATCCGGAAGGCCCGACGAGGCAGATGAACTCCTTCTCATCGATCTCAAGATTGATGTCGGCGAGGGCGACCGTGGGGGGTTGGCCCTCCCGTTCAAAGACCTTGTTAAGATGGGCGACTGATACGATACTCATTTATTTCTCACATCTCCTGGCCCTGCCACCGGACCGTCTGTTTTGTAACATAATGCCTGAAGATGATGTCGAGAACGATGCCGATGAACCCGAGCACCAGCATGTAGACAACCACGCTGTCCATCTGGTGGAGGTTATAGTAGGTCCACAGGTTCTTGCCCAGTCCGAACCTGCCGGTGCCCGCACCGAATATCTCCGCACCGACGAGGCACATCCACCCGACACCCATGGAGATGCGGATGCCGGCGGTGATCTCCGGTATGGCAGACGGGAAGGCGATATTCTTAATCTGGCCAAGGCTGCTCGTGCACCCGAGCACCTTCCCTGCCTCGATGAAGACATTCGGGACATTCCGGAACCCCGTATAGGTATTGACAAGAATGGGAAAGACCGCCCCTATGAAGATGATAAAGCCTGCCGATGCATGGGTGAGTCCGAACCAGATGATGGCAAAGGGAATCCAGGCAAGGGGCGGAATCGGTCTGAGGATCTCTACCAGCGGATTGAGCGCCTGGTCTGCCGTCCTGAACCACCCCATCGCAATACCGGCCGGTATGCCGATGCAAAGGGCGGCGGAGAGCCCGATGGCGAAATGGTACAGGCTGATGACAACGTCCTTTGTAAGGGTACCCCGGGGGCCGAAGAGGTTCCGGTAGAAGGCGTCAAGGACCTGGGTGAAACTTGGCAGGGTGAACGGGTTGTCAATAATATAGACCGCTATGGCCTGCCAGAGAAGAATCACGGCGAGAACGGATGCTACGGGAATGAGTATCCGCCTGAGCTGGTTCTTTTTCTTATTATCCATGTCTGCTGTCATCTGGTTTGTCTGCGGTGGTTATATGGCTTCCCGCATTGCCAAAAAAGAGATTGGGGTTCAGGCAGCGACTGCCTTTTCGTAGAAGGTGAGATCGAAGATCTCATCTGCGGTCATCGGTTTCTTGATGTACCCGAGTTCTGACTGAACTTCCGTGTAGGCAACCACGGAGTCGATGATGATGGCGGGGTCCGTCACCCAGCGACCGTCCCAGGTGGCAAAGGAGGTCTTGATGACGTCGAGTTCCACCTTGTTCATATCGTGGTAGATCTGTGCGGCTTCATCCTGGTTTTCAATGGAGTATTCCGTTGCCCTGATATGCGTCCTTACAATCTGTTCGACGATGTCGGGGTGGTTGCGGATGAGATCGCCGGATGCGACCAAAACACAGCATGCGTGGTCTTTTTCCATCTCGCCGGAGGACACTGCGGTGTACCCGTTTCCTTCAGCGATGATGGTGGCGGGTGAGGGGTGCGGCAGGAATACCGCATCAACGGCACCCTCGGAGATGGCGACGGTTGCGTCACCCGGGCCCATGCCGCGGATGTCCACGTCGGTGTCGGGGTCGATGCCGCTTTTCCGGAGCCAGTCACGCAGCAGGGTGTCCTGTATGGTACCGGCAGGGAAGGTTGCGATGGTAAGGCCCTTCAGGTCCTCGGGGCTGGTGTAGGTAATCTCGGGGCGTACCACGAGATCGGAACCCTGCACCTGGACCGTTGCGATGATCTTTGCGTCAAGGCCGGCGTCGAGTGCCGAGATTACGGGTGCGGCGCCGACGTAGGCGACATCGATCTCTCCGGCAATCATCGCCGCCATTTCAGGTGCTCCGGTCGGGAACTTGTGGTCGGTGATGGTGGTGATGCCATATGGTGCAAGGTCTTCTTCCCACCAGCCCTTGTCCATTGCCACCATATAGGCAATCTGGTGGGTGGACGGCTGGAAGCCGAAGGAGAGTGCGGTCAGTTCGGTGGTGTCGCCGTCTCCGCCGTCGATACAGCCGGCGGCAAAGATGGCGGCGCACGCAACGAGTGCGCTCAGGATCAGGAATGTTTTTCCTTTCATAATTCTACCTCGTGAACGTTTCCAATGAAACTGTAGAACCTTGGGGGGGCTCTTATAAAATATTATCCTATTTTACAGAATATATTTGGCTTATTAGGTTAATATATACAATGGATTATCCCAAATGTGAGCAAGAAACAGCGATCCGTTCACCCTGCCGGTCCGGGGGTGAGGGAATGGATTTAACTTTTTTCCCTACGCTGTACTAGTAAGGAGTTCACATATATGAGCGGGGATCTGGTGCGGCGGGGACGGTTATCCGGGACCCGCCCGGAAGTGGTGACGGCATACCTCTCGTCGATGGATACCGACCGGTGGATTGCATCGGCTGATATCAGGGTCGATATCGCCCATCTGCTGATGCTCGACCGGCAGGGCATCGTCAGCCGGGATACCGCGTCTGCCGTGATGAAACAGCTGATCGGCATGTACGAGAACGGAATTCCTGAGTCGGCATTTGATCAGCAGTTCGAGGATATTCACGCCGGCATCGAGGCGCACATAATTGCTGAGGCCGGGATGCAGCACGGCGGCAGGCTCCACATGGGCCGGTCGCGCAATGACGAGGTGGCAACCTGCATCAGGGTACGGCTCAGGGAGGAGATCCTTGAACAGCTGGAGGGGCTCATCCGCCTTCGCAGTACGCTCCTGGATATTGCCGATGCGAACCGGGACACGATCATGCCCGGATTTACGCATCTCCAGCATGCGCAGCCGACCACCC
The DNA here is from genome assembly GCA_011045995.1 of Methanoculleus sp. Taxonomy (GTDB): domain Archaea; phylum Halobacteriota; class Methanomicrobia; order Methanomicrobiales; family Methanomicrobiaceae; genus Methanovulcanius. The sequence continues at coordinate 14,909 of DSBQ01000018.1, forward strand.
TTGCCCACTATATGCTCTCGTACGAACATGCGTTCGGGCGTGATTTTGAACGGCTTACGGATGCGTATGTGCGGGTGAACCGCTGCCCGCTGGGATCGGCGGCCTTCGCGTCAACCGGGTACCCGATTGACCGTTCGTATACCGCAGGGCTGCTGGGCTTTCCCGACCTCTCCCTCAACACGATGGATGCCGTCGCAGCGCGTGACTTCGCGCTGGAGACCATCGCGGCATGCACCATTCTGATGAGCACCATGAGCAGGCTCTGTGAGGAACTCATTCTCTGGAGTTCTGCATTCGTGGAGTTCGTGACCCTCGACGATGCCTACTGTTCGACAAGTTCGATCATGCCCCAGAAAAAGAATCCCGACACCGCAGAGATTATGCGGGGGAAGACCGGGGCCGTCGCCGGGGCATTTACCGCCGCGCTCATGACGGTCAAGGGGCTGCCCATGAGTTATAACCGGGATCTCCAGGACCTGACCCCCTCGCTCTGGCGAGCGGTCGTTGAAGCAGGAAGGGCGGTTGAGATTGCCGCAGGCATGCTTGCAACGGCGACCTTCCACCCCGAACGCATGCGGGCGGAGGCGGGAAGGGGTTTTTCCACTGCAACCGATCTCGCCGATCTTCTGGTCAGAAACTATGGGCTTGCCTTCCGTGAGTCACACAACATCGTGGGGCGGGCGGTGAAGAAGGGATCGGTAGACCTTGCCTCGCTTGACGAGGCCGCGGTGGAGATCACCGGGACCGCCCTTTCGGCCCGGGGACTGACACCGGGAGCCATTGAAGAGGCCCTGGACCCGGCGTATTCGGTCAGCGTGCGCTGTGCAGCAGGGGGGCCGGCGCCCGGGGCGGTGGCGGCACAGCTGGCAATCCGGAGAGAAGCCATGCGGGAGGATGCCGATTGGGTCACGGATGAGAAAACACGTCTTGCAGAGGCGGAATGCGCAATGCTTGCACAAGGGCGGGAGTTGATAGCATAACACAATTAGCGCCGGGAACACGGGTGTCCTGCACCTTTGCAGGAGCCCCGACGGAAGGTACTTACATTACCGACCGCGACGGCAAGGCCGTCATAAAACTGGATAATGGATATAATATCGGTGTCGAACCGGCATCGCTCGCGTTTCTCTCGAAGGGCGAACCTTCCCCGCCGTTCAGGGCAGACGTGGCCCAGAACCCGCAGCTTCCCGAACTCTCCATCATATCGACGGGAGGGACGATTGCAAGCCGGGTCGATTACCGGACCGGGGCGGTTACGAGCCAGTTTACGGCAGAGGACATACTTGGTGCCATCCCCGGACTGGCCGATATCGCCCGGTTCAGGGCAGAGGTGCTTGCGTCCATCCTCTCCGAGAATATGACCGCAGGGATATGGAAGGACCTTGCACGGGCGGTCTATCGCGACATCAGGAACGGCGTGGAGGGAGTCATCGTCACGCACGGAACGGATACGATGGCGTACTCCGCTGCGGCGGTGTCCTTCATGCTCGAAACCCCCGTGCCGGTGATCTTCGTCGGGTCGCAGCGGTCCGCCGACCGGCCGTCGAGTGATAACGTGATGAACGGCCTGTGCAGTGCCGCCGCCGCCACCTCGGACCTCGGGGAGGTTGCCATGGTGATGCATGCGTCGACGAACGATGATGCCTGCGCCATCCACCGGGGAACAAGGGTAAGAAAGATGCATACCTCGCGGCGCGATGCGTTCCGTTCATTCGGTATGGCGCCCCTGGGGACGGTGCAGTACCCTTCCCTGGACGTTTCCCTTTCAGGAGAGGCGAAGCGCCGTCGTGACGACGAACCCGTGCTCCATGGCACACTCGAGGAGAAGGTCGGCCTGCTGACCTTCTATCCCGGAATGGATCCAGCACTTCTTTTTGCCTACGAACGCTGCCGCGGCCTTGTCATAAGCGGGACCGGGCTTGGCCACATCTCGGCCGAAATGATTGCCGGCATTCGCCGTCTCACCGATGCGGGTACGACGGTCGTGATGACCTCCCAGTGCCTCAACGGCAGGGTCTGTGACCGCGTCTACGATACCGGCCGTGACCTGCTGGCGGCGGGCATCATCGAGGGGGAGGAGATGCTCCCCGAGGTGGCGTATGTCAAGCTCATGTGGGTCCTCGGCCAGACGGATGACACGGAGGAGATACGGCGCATGATGGAAACGCCGCTTCGCGGTGAGTTCGGGAGGTGTTCGGCCCATGGATTATGAGGAGCTTGGCCTGAAAGCAGGCATTGAAATTCACCAGCAGCTCGATACCCGCGAGAAACTCTTCTGCCACTGCCCCACCGTACTCCGTGATGTGGAGGAGCGAAACGGCGAATTCTTCCGTTATCTCCGGGCAACGGTCTCCGAGATGGGCGAAATCGACCGTGCGGCACGCGAGGAGATGATGGTGATGCGGCCGTTTACCTACTACGCCTATGACACCACCTGCCTCGTCGAAAATGACGAGGAACCTCCCGCACCGCTCAATCCCGAGGCGCTCGAACTTGCCCTGACGATGGCACGGATGATGGGAATGACGCCGGTGGAGCAGGTCCACGTGATGCGCAAACTCGTCATCGACGGGTCGAACACGAGCGGCTTCCAGCGGACCGCGCTCGTCGCCCTGAACGGGATGCTGCCCCTGGGGGCACGTATCGAGTCGCTCTGCCTTGAGGAGGAGGCGGCCCAGCGGGTGGAAGGGGTGACTTTTTCGCTGGACCGTCTCGGCATCCCCCTCGTGGAGATCACGACCGCGCCGGATATGCACACTCCCGAACAGGTGCAGGAGGTCGCCGCCTATATCGGCATGCTCCTGCGCTCCACCGGAAGGGTGAAACGCGGCCTGGGGACCATCCGGCAGGACGTGAACATCTCCATCCGCGAGGGTGCGCGGGTCGAGATCAAGGGTGTACAGGATCTTGCCCTTATCGACGAGGTGGTGCGCCGTGAGGCATCCCGGCAGGTGAACCTCATCGGCATCAGAGATGAACTGCTGGCACGCAATGCGTCGATCGACGAACTGACCCATGACGTGACTGCACTCTTCAGCGAGACGGGGTCGGCAATCCTCAAACGGGCAAAGTATATCGGTGCGGTCTGTCTCCGCGGGTTTGCCGGATGCGTGGGAAGGGAGATCCAGCCCGGCCGGCGGCTGGGGAGTGAGCTGTCCGATTACGCGAAGAAGTGCGGTGTCGGCGGTCTCTTCCATACCGACGAACTCCCGGCGTACGGGGTGACGCAGGAAGAGGTGGAAACCCTGAAGTCCGCGCTGGGCGCTGGTGAGGAAGACTGTGTCATTCTCGTTGCAGACGCGAAAAAGAAGGCAGTCTGTGCGATAGGGCAGGTGCAGCGTCGTGCCGCGATAGCGCTTGAGGGCGTCCCTGAAGAGACGCGCAAGATGCTCGAGGAGGGCAGCACGGCCTACATGCGACCGCTTCCGGGAGCCGCGCGTATGTACCCCGAAACGGATGTGCTGCCGGAAACGGTCTCGTCATCGTATGTGGCCGCCCTTGAGGTGCCGGAGCTCCTCACGGAAAAGGAGGATCGCTTCATACGTGAGATGGACCTTGACCCGGCCCTTGCCCGCCAGCTTGCCTACTCCGCACAGGTGGGGCTCTTTGAAGAGGTCGTCCGTGCCGGCGTCAGACCGAACCTGGCGGCCCGGACAATTCTTGCCACCCTGCGCGAACTCTCGCGTGACGGCGTCCCGGTAGAGGCCATCGGCGAGGAGGATCTGCTCGGCGTCCTGCTGGAGGTGGAGCGGGGTGCGGTTGCCAAGGAGGCAATTCCCGATATCCTGCGGGCGCTTGCCGGCGGTATGGACATGCCGTCCGCCGTTCAGTCGGTCGCTCCCGGCATCTCCGATGAGGAGCTGACGGGGATCATCCGGGCCGTTCTCTCAGAGCGGGTGGATTTCGTGAAGGAGCAGGGCATGCGGTCGGTCGGCCCGGTGATGGGCGTCGTGATGCAGGAAGTCCGCGGACGTGCGGACGGCAAAAAGATCAGTGATCTCCTGAAAAAAGAGATACAGGCAATGCTGTGAGGGGCCCGAATCCTTCATGGTTACTTTTATGAAGATGCCTGCCGTAATACATAAGGAGTTGGAATATGGGCAAAACCGGAACCACAAAATGGACTCAGATTAAGAGTGTGACGGGACAGGTCAGGCTGGTCCCCGAGAAGGAAACGAACTACAAAAAACCAGGCCCCAACCAGCGGTTCAAGACCGGGACGCAGCTGAAACGCGCCCTGCGTGCAGTTCAGGATGACGGCAGGGGAGGCCGGAGCGGCGGTCGCGGCGGGCGTGGTGCCCGCGGTCGCGGCCGGGGCCCCGAGCATGACCCGAGGGTCCGCAGGCGCATAAGGCGCTCCCCTGCATCGATTAAGGGGAAAAAATAATTTCCCTGTGAAAATACCGGATAATCACCTCCACATTTTTATACGAGACGTACAGTAGGTTTTGTGATGAATCAAAAAGAAGCAGTTGCCGTGTACCAGTTGTCAGAGCGTTCAAAGTCCGAACTGATTGCTGCATCACAGGTCATAGCCACCCTTATTGATTACAAAGGGGCGGAAAAGGTCGGTGCAAAGCGGGTAGTGGTGAGTTTTCTCGGGCTTTTCCGTTCGAATCTCCTGCTTGCATACAATATTTCAAAGGACGCGAATTTTTCAAAGGCCGGCGGGCTTTTAAGCGATGCCATCTCGGCAATTGAAAGCGAGGAATATGAACAGGCATCGGCGAAGATTGCCGAGGCTATCGGTCTTGCCACCACGCCTGCACAGGAATCGTGGTCATTCCTGAAGGACAATGGATTCCTCTGATTTTCTCTCCTTTTTATCGACCCGTTCATCGGTACGCGAATTTTCGGATGAACCGCTGACCGAAGAGCAGATAGCCTCCATGATACGGTGCGCCGGGACCGCACCGTCAGCAGGAAACAGGGAGTCATGGGATGTCGTTATCGTGACGGACGAAGGAGAGCGCGAGGGTCTTTCCGATGCCGCATACCAGCAGGAACACCTGATGGATGCCCCCGTCATCCTCGTCGTATGTGCAAATTACGTTCGTTCCATGTCCCAGTACGGCGACCGGGGGATTTTGTATGCCCTCGAGGACGCGACGATTGCGGCGACCTACATGATGCTTGCGGCGCATGCCGGCGGTCTTATGACCTGCTGGACCGGAGCGTTCGATGAGGCAGGGGTCTCGGAGATCCTCGGACTCCCCGGGCATATCCGGCCCCTTGTGCTCCTGGCGGTGGGGAAGGGCACGCTCCCCCCGACGAGGACAGGCCGTATGCCGATTATTGAACACGTGCATGAAAATTACTGGTAGGAATTGATCCAAATGACCGATTATCTCATCACCATGGAAGCAGCATGGGTGATCCGCGATGTCCACACCCTGGACGATGCCATCGGCATCGCCATCAGTGAGGCAGGTAAGCGTCTCAACCCGTCGGCAAAGTTTGTTGAAATTGAGTCCGGAATGACCATCTGTCCGTTCTGTGAACAGGAGCTTTCAAAGGCCCTTATTGTTGGCAACATCGCTCTCGTCGGCCTCACGCTCGAGATGAAGGTCTACAAGGCAGAGACCGAAGAGCATGCTGCACGGATTGCAAAATCCGTGGTGGGCAAGGCACTTCGTGATATTCCCCTCAAGGTTATTGAAATCGAGAAGATATGATCGCTGTTGTTGGCCACACGGCAATTGATCATATTTTTTCTGTTCCTGTACTGCCGCAGCGGCACGGGTCCACCTTTATCACGGCGCACACGGTTTATTATGGCGGCGGTGCCGCCAATATCGCCGCGGGGATCGCCCGGCTGGGAGGCGAAACGGAACTCATCTCCGCGGTCGGCGGCGATTTTGCCGGCAGTGAGTACGAGAGCTGGATGGATACGCTGGGTATCCGGCGGCGCCTCATTGTTGTCGGGGATGAGCGGACGGCCACCTGTTTTCTCTTTAATGACGCGGAGGGTGACCAGATGACCTTCTTTGAATGGGGTGCCTCCAGTGCCTTTGCAACGGCAGAGGCGCCGGCACTCGCGATGGTGCACCTTGCAACCGCGGACCCGTCCTTCAATGTCCGGGTGGCGGAGAAGGGGGAGTTCGTCTCCTTTGATCCCGGGCAGGACCTGCTGCGGTACTCGAAGGAGGATCTCAGCTCCATCCTTGCACATACCGACATTCTCTTTGCCAACCGCCATGAGGTACGGGGAATGTGCGCCACCATGGGGATCACCAAAGAAGCGCTCTTTGCACAGGTGCCGCGGGCCATCTGCACGATGTCGGGAGACGGGAGTTTTCTGATTGAAGGGGGGGAGCGGAGGTTTGTCCCCGCCGTCCCCGTCCGCCTGAATGATCCGACCGGGGCCGGGGATGCCTACCGTGCGGGATTTCTGACGGCACTTGCCCGCGGGTATGATGCGCTGACTGCGGCAAAGGTCGGCACCACCGCAGCATCGTTCGTGGTGGAGGTGACCGGGTGCCAGACAAATCTTGCGACCTGGGAGATGATGGGCGCCCGGTTCGCGGAACACTTCGGGGCACTTCCCCCGGCAGGAGAGTGATGGGATCTCTCATTTTTCCGCCCTCCTTTCGTCCGGATTATATAGTCACTCATCGTAAGTACAGCAGAATGGATGCTCCCGCCTGAAGGGAGATGTGACGGGAGTCGCGCCGATGAGCACGCAAGGCAATACCACCTTGGAAGGATTGAGCAAATTCATCTTTGCCGCTCCTGAATGGCCCCGGTCCCTTGCCATCATGATCCTTCTCGGCCTCTTCATTGATTTTTCCGGGTATTTCGCCGGTGCCGAGTACGTGATGTCCTTCGGGATTCTGGGGTTCGGGATCTTCGGGTACCTGGTCCCGGCACTCCTGGCGTTTTTGCTGACAAAACCGCTGGTGGAAGTATTCGGGGAGAAGATCACCTGGAACCGTTCCGGGCTTCTGGCGATGACCGGCATGGTCTTCCATATCATCTTCAGTTTCCTGCCGCTCTTCCTCACGGTGCGTGACGTCTATCCCCTGCTCTTTGCCGTCGCGGTGAGTATCGTCTTCTCGATGCGCCTGATGGCGCTGCTTGCTATAGCGGACTCGCGGGTGACGCGGATGCTCATCCCGGCGCTCATCCAGAGCATTGCGGCGCTTGCAACGGGGTACTTCTATTTCGGCTTTGACCTGGTGTTCTTTGCCCTCATCCTCCACCTGCTCTTTGCCGGCGGCGTGCTCCTCTTCATTTGGGTGGTGGAGATGCCGCTGCGGCGAAACTTCGACATCAGTGCGCTGAGGTTCATCAACGCCTTCATTGCGCACAACACCGACGGCTCGAAAAAGCTTGAGGAGTACTTCATGGAGATCGGCGAGGAGGTCTATGTCCCGCAGGCAAGCATCTTCTTCCGGCGCCATGATAAGGGCGAGACGATCCTCACGGTCCCGAACATCCACCCCGGCCCCATGGGGGAGATCGGGGGCGGCAATCTCCCGTCGGTGCTCCACTCCGCCCTCGGGCCCGACAGTTTTGTGCTCCACGGGTGCGCCACCCATGACTTCAACCTCGTCTCGGAAAGCGAGGTGCCGCGTCTTGCGGAGGCGGTCCGGGCGTCGGAAAAAAGTGCCGCATTTACCGGGTCGGCATCCGTTCCGCAGCGGTATACCGCAGGCTCGGTCAAGGTGCTTGCGCAGCGCTTCGGTGATGCGCTGCTGCTGGTCTCCACCCGGTCCCCTCAAAAGACGGAGGATCTCGACTTTTGCATCGGGCTTGCGATCATGTCCGAGTGCCACTCATGGTTTTCCCATGTGGCGTTCGTGGACGGGCACAACTGCATGGTCGATGTGACCGAGCCGGTGCTTCCCGCATCGCTCGAGGCTCACGAATATTACCGCGCCTGTGCGAGAGCGGCAGAGGATATGGCATCGCAGCCCGAATATCCGCTCGAGATCGGGACCTCGCGGGTGGATGTCCCCTTCTCGCGCGAGGAAGGGTTCGGCGACCTCGGGATCCAGGTCTTTGCATCGCGGGTGAACGGGCGCATCATGGCCCTCATTCTCTTTGACGGCAACAATGTGCATGAGGGGGTCCGCGAGGAGATCATCGCGGAGATCGGCTCCATCGTCGACGAGTGCGAGATCCTCACCACCGACTCCCACGTGGTCAACACGATCTCCGGCAAGAACCCGGTCGGCTACCGGGTTCCGGTCCGCGATATTGTCCCGTATGTGAGAAAGGCGGTCCTCATGGCCCTTGACAATCTCTCCCCCGCCGAGGCGGCAGGGGGGACCGGCTGGGTTGAGGGCATCACGGTATTCGGGTCGCAGAGAATCTCCCAGCTTGCAAGCACGGTGAACGTCATGCTCATCTACGTTGCCCCTCTCGGCGTCGCCATCCTGCTCTTTGCGTTTCTGCTCTCGCTTATAGCGTATATTCTGCTGCTGTCGTGATGGGCAGACAATGGCGGGTACGAGGGGCGGAGACGATGGGAGGAGAAGGCAAGAAGGGGGCAGAATGGAAAGATGATACCCAACACTTTTTGCCTTTCCTGTCGATGCATAGTATCGCAATGAGCGGACATCTGGAACCGTCTGACGGTTCAGGATGAAAGGGAGTTGTGCATCAACAGCGAGAGTAGCCAAGCCTGGCCAAAGGCGCTGGACTTAAGATCCAGTTACGCAGGTATTCGAGGGTTCGAATCCCTTCTCTCGCATATGTAAAAATCAGGGAGAGGCTGCTCTCTCTCCCTCTCCCTCTCCTTTTCATTCATGGGGAGGTTGCCCTCCGGCAATTATTATTTTATTATTTTCAGTGTCTGAGCGATGTATGCACCATATTGGGGGATTATGCATAAAAATCGAGAATTATTGTGAATCCCTCACTTCCGCCTGAATCCTCTCCATCCACTCCGGAATCCTCACCTCATCCTCCGGGTAGAACTCCCGCACATGCGGCTTGATATCAAGGACCGGGCTGCCGTCGATAGCGTCGAGGCCGGTGACGTGGAGGACGTTCTTCTCTCTCCCCACGAGGC
>DSBQ01000040.1 GCA_011045995.1 Methanoculleus sp.
AGGGAGGAGATACTTGATGACATGGAGATGGCAACCGGCGGCCGGGTCATCCAGAACCTCTGCACCGTCGGCGGCATCAGAAAGGACGTCCCTGACGAGATGCTCGGGCAGATGAGCGATCACCTGAAGGAGATAACGCCCCGGATGGAGGAACTGTGCAGGATCTTCTCCCATGACACCTCGGTCCGCCATCGGATGCGTGGTATCGGGACACTTTCAAAGGAAGAGATGTGGGAGCTCGGCGCCGTCGGCCCGACCGCCCGTGGCTCTGACCTCGCGCTCGACGCCCGCTGCACCGGCTACTCCGCTTATGACGAACTCGGGTTCAAACCGGTCGTGGAGAAGGAGGGCGACTGTCTGGCCCGCTGTATCGTCCGGGCAAAGGAACTCGTGGCCGCTGCCGACCTCGTCCATACGGCCGTCAGGAAGATGCCCGACGGCCCGGTCGATGTGGGTAAAATAAAGGGCGGCCCGGACGGGGAGACCTTCGTCTACACCGAACAGCCCCGCGGCGAAGTGCTCCACTATGTGAAGGGCAACGGGACAAAGTATCTTGTCCGGCACCGGGTCCGGACGCCGACCTTTGCCAACATCCCACCGCTGGTAAAGATGCTTGCCGGTGCCGAACTCGCCGACGTTCCGATCATTGTCCTGACGATCGACCCGTGTATCGGGTGCATGGAGAGGTGAGAAAAAATGGGACTTTTCGCAATGACCAAGAGGGCGCTTGCAAACGTTATCGCAAAGCCGGCGACCCTGATGTATCCGGTAAAACCCGCAAAACAGTTCGAGCGTTCCAGAGGAATGCTGGCCATAACCATAGAGGACTGCATCTACTGCGGCCTCTGTTCCCGCCACTGCCCCGCCGAGGCCATCATCGTCTCGAAGGAAGACCGGACCTGGCAGGTCGACCGCCTTCGCTGCATCATCTGTGCCCAGTGTGTCGACATCTGCCCGAAGTCGTGTCTTTCGATCGTGCCTGAATACAAGAAATCCGTGGCAACGCCGCCCTTTGTCGACTTTTACCAGGGACCGCCCGCACCCCCAAAACCAGAAAAGAAGGCAGAGGAAGAATAACCGGTCAACCGCCGGTCTTTTCCCCTCCCCCCCTCTTTTTTGCGCATCGCCCGTTTATGCGGCCGTTTTTGCCTTCATTCTCCCGGATGCAGGATATTCTGCCAAAACGTCCGCGGTACGTATGCCCCCCTTGCATATTGTTTCCTGCCCGTGACTGTTCGTCCGGAGAGGAGAACGACGGGATATCACCGCACGGGGGGTATGGGCATGCAGAATATATGGTGCGCATCAGCGGTGCGGCACTCCCTGTACCGGGATAGTACAAGAGGTGACGGCAGAAGAACCATGCCGGAAGGAGCCAAAAAACCAATGCGGATAACCGCAGATAAGAAGAGAGCGGGTTCCCCCTTCGCCTTAGTTGGCAAAACACCCTGTCACATAGATGACACAGGAGATAATGAAGCAGATCCCCAGAGCAACAGTAATATTGTCGATGCCGCTGAGATGCCCGTTTCGTTTATCGTTCATCCGGTTAGATATTCTGCACTACCAGTTAAATATATATCGTTCAGTGAAATCCCACATCTGGATCCAGTCATTTGTTTTAAATAACTATTATATGTTAAAAGAAAATGAATTGCTGTAATTGGGTTTTTTATAGTATTTTATTTTGAAAATAATTAAAATTTAGCAGAATTAAATTAAAATTAAACCCATATTGACCCAATTAAAAATATTCTGATTGCCTATCAATAATGATTTCTAATTATCATGCAGATAACGACGCAAACAATCAGACCGTTTCCCTTCTGACGGGGAAACCCCTTTATAATCTCACGTATTTATTCAAGATTAGACCCGGAGTGTGAACCCCGGTCTGCAGTTCCCATCAGGGTTGCAGGAAATTGTGGTGAATATTATGCAGATTTTTACAGGAAGCACCGGCGATGCGGCCGGTGCGTCAGGAATGAACTTTTCCCTGAATATCACCCCGGAATCGCTGCTCTTTGCCGTGCTTGCGCTGGTGATAGGCTACATCGTTGCAAAGCTCATCGTAGGATGGGTTGAACGCATGCTTCGTAAGCAGGGCCGCCTGAACGAAGTTGCAACAGGACTCCTCGGGCGTATCATTTCGGTGCTCCTCTATATCATAGTCATTCTGATCGCCGTAAGTTTCCTCGGCGTGGATGTCAATGGCATCGTCCTCGGCCTCTCCGCGATCATCGGTCTTGTTGCCGCCTTCGGGATGAAAGATTCCGTCAACAACTTCGCCGCAGGTATCTGGATTGCTTCCATGAATCTCTTCGATAAGGGTGAGGAGGTGACGATCGCCGGCCACTGGGGGATTGTCCAGGAAATCGGCATCATGGCAACCCAGATCACCGCCTCGGGAAGCAACATAATCACCATTCCCAACGGTCAGGTTTGGAACGACTCGATCATCAACTACACGAGAAATCCGGAACGGCGCATTGACCAGTCATTCTCGGTAGGATACGAGTCGGATATGGGCGAAGTGGCGCACATTGCCCTTGGCATCGCCGCCAGCCACCCCGACGTCCTGGAAACCCCCAAACCAGCCGTCATCTTCGCGGAGATGGCAGACTCCTCCGTGAACTTCACGCTGCGGTGCTGGACAAAGACCCCCAACTACTACGGTGTGAGGGCGGATCCGCTCCACTCGCTGCACGCCGAACTTATCGCAGCCGGCATCGAGATCCCGTATCCGCATGTAGATGTCGCCTTCAGAAACGCCATTTCCGGCGAAGGGCAGAACTAAAAGCCGGCCCCGGCTCCACATATTCCAAGATCCGGGTACCCGTGGATGGGTGGGAAAGAAATCTCCCCGTTTTTTATCCCCGTGAGGCCGTGGCCATCACGGTGATGACATCGCCCTCCACCGGGGCATCCTCGGGGATGCTCCTCCCGTCCCGCAGGAGGATGACCGTATCAGGGATGACGCAGAGGCGCAGGAGCACGTCCTGATAGGCATCCCCCTCCTCGTAGTCAGTCTCGACAATCTCACCCTCCTTGACAAAATGCAGTAAAAGTTGCGGCATGGAATAACGTCTCTCTATCACCATATGGGCAGGGAGAACGTTATTACCTTACGGGTGCCGGTTGCCGGACGCATTGAGCCTGACCTTTGGCGGTGGAGCCGCCACATCTTCCGTCCCCATCACGCAGACCCTGCATAGATGCAGTAAGAACGGCCGTCTTCCCGGCGATGAACGGCGTATCGGGGGTATGGACGCGGGAGACACCTGTCTCATGGGCTATCCGAAGACGCATCTTCAGGCAGGCGTCCGATACCGGTCCGCAGTGGCGCTGCTCGTCGCAGTCACGGGCGTCTTTGTGCCCATGCTCTTCTCAGGACGTGCCGGGGGGAAAATTCCTTGCCCGATGCAAAGCAAAGAATTCCGGCCAACCGTTCAGGTAGCCAAAAGAGGAACGGCACCGGGCATCTCTTCAGCCTTGCCGGTGATCACGTCTGATATCTCATCCGCATGGTTCAGGAATTTTCAGATGATCGGTTCAGTTTCAGGACGTTACGCCATGCTCTTTTCTTTGTTTGTGCCCGGGGAACGCTTTGGACGGAGGGATCACGATATATCGCATTACCTTTGGTGCAGATGCTCCAGTCGTGCCAATCCCCGTAATGAGCGGAGGATCTTTCGCCCTATTCACAACAATTATACCTGACCAGCAGAAATAGATATATCCACATTTTATGCTCTGCCCGGGCATCTTTTGTGCCGAGATAGTCTAGTCCGGCAAGGCGGGGGCCTCGAAAGCCTCTGGTGCTTGGCACCACGGGAGTTCAAATCTCCCTCTCGGCGTTTTCATACCATTATTCGGATCTTCATTTCCTTTGATTCGCTTTTCCTTCCTCTCTTTCCCATGTTCCTGTGACCCCCATCAGCTCCCATCGTCGTTCAGGGAACGAATAACCCGGAATGACGATCAACACGGAACGAAGAGACCATCCCCAACAGGGTTTCTTGTACTCCCCCGGAGTCATTCCCACCCGGATTGCTGCGTGATATTGAATTTTTCAACAGTAGAGGAGTGAGGAAGGGAGAAAATGGGAGCCCTTATTCTCCCGTCATAAAAAGTTGATAATACATCGGTATCCCCTATCCCGGCAACCCCATTTTTACCAGGCTTTCACCTGCATCCGAAGGTACGGGTACTGCCATCGCCAGATACCTGTACCTTTCCTGTCACCCTCCTCACCACATCCCTTTTCATTCACCGCGCCATATCCTCCTCAATGATGCCCGACTCCTTCCCCTGCGAACTCGTCACCTGGAACCGCTCAGCCGAGCTTGCAACAGATCTCGGACGTGCCGTCCGCACCTCAGGATACCGGCCGGATATCGTGGTCGCCATTGGAAGGGGCGGGTATGTGCCGGCCAGGGTTGTCTGCGACGTCCTCCTGCTGGATCTGCTCACCAGCATAAAAATCGAGCACTGGGGGGTTGCTGCTGCAAAAAAGCCACAGACAATTGTCCGCTTCCCCCTCGCAGTTGACATCACGGGAAAACGGGTCCTCGTCGTCGATGATGTGACGGACACCGGCGACACCCTGTCGGTGGCGGCACGGTACCTGAAGGGATTTGACCCCGCCGAGGTCCGCACCGCCGTCCTCCAGCACAAGGGGTGCTCGGGGTTCGTACCCGATTACTATGCCGAGCTGGTAACCGTATGGCGATGGATCATCTACCCGTGGGCGGTCTATGAGGACGCCTCTGGCTTTGTCCTCCGGGTGCTTGATGCCGGCCCCGCCACTGCACAGGAGATTTCCGGGGCCCTGAGCAGGCGTTTCACCATATCCCTGGATCACGGGATGCTTGCGGATATCTGTGCCGATCTCGTCCGGAGGGGAACGGTGGAGGAGGTGGGCGGCGTATTCTCCTTATGCACGGGTAAGTAAGGTCGCCAGCCCGGAACCCGTAATCTAATAATGCAAGATCGTAAGATTTAGTATGAAAAATGACGTTGTTATTCAAAACGGGATCCGGCATCTCCACCTCCTGCCCATCACCCATTACAGAGGAACCCTATGAAGACCGCAGAAGTACATCCAATCGGCATAGTCACCTCCCCGTACAAGGACCGCGGCGACGCCCCCCGGCAGGGGCGGCTCGACCCCGACGTCGAGATGGAGATCGAGATCTTTCCAGAGTATGCCGGCGGCATCGGTGACCTTGCCTGCATAAGCCATCTCTTTGTCCTCCTCTGGTTCGACCGGACCTCGCGGACGACCCTCACCGCCCATCCACCCGGGGTAAAAGATCCCCGGCCGCTCTTTGCCACCCGTTCCCCGCATCGACCGAACCCGATAGGCCTTGATATCGGCAGGGTCATCGCCGTTGAGGGGAGGACAATCCGGGTCGCCGGCCTTGATGCGCTCGACGGCACCCCGGTCCTCGACATCAAACCCTATGCACCCTCCATCGATGCCATTACGGATGCAACCGAACCTTTCCGCGATGACCGCTGATACAGGGGGCACGACGGTAGAATCTACCCACATTTCTTTCCGTACAAGTGCTCTCCTTTCATTTGCAGCAAAAAACAAAGAAGGTCGGAACCAAATGAGGAACATACACTCCGGCAGAACCGCGGGGAGTACCCGATGAATGCATTTCTCCTGGAGACCGCTCTCCTCGCCCTTGATCTTCTCATATACACCATCCCGATGATGGCGGCAGGTGTCGTTGCAGCAGAGCTGATCCTCTCGTTCAATGCGACCGAACGCATCTCCCGTTTCTCCCGGCCGCTGACCACCTTCTCCAACCTCCACCCCGAATGCGGCATCTCCTTCATGATGGCATTTATCTCCCCGAAAGCGGCGAACGCGATGCTGGCAAAGTACCAGCGGGAAGGGACAATATCCCGCCACGAGATGATGATCGCCGCCCTCATAAACTCCTTTCCCAATGTGGTGATGCACTGGCGCTATCTTCTGCCGGTGTACATCCCCCTCCTCGGCCTGACGGGATTCGTCTACTTTGCCATACTGGTGCTGGTCGGCATCATCAAGACGGGAATTATCATGGTTGCCGGCAGGCGTATCCTCCCTCGACCCGTGGAGGATCAGTCAGAGGCAACGAAGATATCCCGGCCCCGCATCCCATGGAGAGACGGGGCAAAAAGCGCCCTTGTGTCCTCATGGGACTCGCTTCGCCATATCCTCATGATCAGCATCCCCACCATAATCATCGTCGCCGTCCTCATCACGCTCGGGTTTTTTGATATCGTCGCTGATGTAATGCAGGGCCTTGGTGCATGGTTCCCGGTGCCGCCGGCAGGGTTTGCCATCATCGCCGCACAGTTCGGCTCGTTCATCGCAGGCGCCAGTGTCGCCTCGACCCTCCTTGCCGCTGGAACGCTCACCCCGCAGGAGATCATAATCACCCTTCTGGTGGGCAACATCCTCACGAGCGTCACTCGCGGCATACGCTGGTATGGCTCCTCCTATGCAGCAATATTCGGGCCACGGGCCGGGGCGGAGATCCAGATCATCTCCACCGGTCTGCGGGTCGTAATCATGATCGCCGTCGTGACCATTCTTGCATATCTCTGGTAGGAGGATGCAGATGGAAGCAGGGGGGCAAAACAGACGGATGATGGAAAGCCGCGGGCAGTTCAACACCGATCCCATGAGCCGGTTCCGGCCCATTCGTACCGGATATGCACAGAATATTTCCTCCATTATCCGGGAACAGATGAGTATATTCCCCGGATCATCAGGGAAGGAGAAGGTAAAATTTCATCATGCGAAGAAGATGTGGATAAGGGGGCCTTTTAAGCCCGGGTACGGAACTTTTCCGGATGGTGCCTGTCAATTGCCCTCCATGACGGTCATGCCGGTACTCCCCACCATTTCTTTCTGAAACCACGGCAGGAACCATCCATCCATTCACCATATGCAGGAGATCACTCTGCCGGTGATACCATTCCCCATATATCGCCGGGATTCTCCTCCACACCCTTCATCCCATGTGTTGCAGGTGCCGGATAATGACGACAGGTTCGAACGGAAAGTGCCATCCACCCATATCCTGAGTGAAAAATCATTTGAGAGCAGGATATTTATTTTTGAGGCCGATTATAACGACGGAAATAAATATATATGCAGACGTTTCCCCGCGATTTTTACCTTTAAACACCTGAAAAACGAAAGGGGACGCGCCAGCCTGCAGGGCCTGAACCGGGAGTCCCGAAATGGGCTAAAAACCCGGATCCCCGCGTGCGGTAGACGATCATCCTGCACCGGCACACCGGCCATCGAAGCATCCCCCCTCCGGCTCCGTATATGAGAGGGATACTCATTATACAACAAATCCGAGGAGAATGCCCCCGGCGTATACCACCAGCGTGACGTGGAAGAGCGGCAGCGCCCGCATTCCCGCTTCAGGCGTTCCACCGCCCCGGAGAATGAGGCCAGTTGCGGGAAGAAGGAGAAAAAACCCGGCAATGAGCGCCGCCTGAGCCACCGGTACCAGTGCTCCTGCAAAAAAGACCGCCATTACGCCATGCAGGGCGATACATCCGGCAATCATGATGACTGCTCCCCGCTCTCCATACAGCACGGAGACCGTCTTCATCCCCCGTGCCAGGTCGTTTCTCAGGTCTGCAAGGTCATTGGCCGCCAGATGGGCAAGGGCATACGGGTAAAAGAAGAGGAAGGAGAGGAGCGCCGTTGTATCCGGCATCCCGGCGGCGAGGTACCCGGCGACGGGGAAGAGGGCAAAGTCGGTCCGTCCCAGCAGCTGGGCGACCGGAACCGACTGGGACCGCTTTTTTACCTGGTAGAATACCTCAACCCCGAAGCTGTATCCCATGATAAGGGCAACGAAGAGGGAGTGCGGAAACGGGAGTGTGAGAATCAGGGCAAGGGCCGCAAGGGCGGGCATGGCAAAGAGATACAGGGCATGGCGGGCCGATATGAGCCCTTCGGCGACGGGCCGGGTCCCGAAGATGCGCCAGTACCGGGTCATGCGATCCTCGACATCCCGGGTGTCGTAGACCCGGTCCACATAGTCATTGAGAACCATGCCTGCCTCAAAGCCCAAGAGCCCGATGAGCGCGGCTGTGATAAGATATGCCCGGCTAAAACCGCCATAGGCTGCAAATGCAAGGACGGTCCCCGAACAAAAGAGAAGAGGCCAGGCAAATGAAAAATGAATCCGCAGGAGATCGGCATACGCCCTGATCATCGCAGCACTCATGGGGAGAACGACGCTTTTCTTTTTAGATGACCCTTTCTGTCACAATCCCCCGGCCGGAGTGCTCCCGCTGTTCATGACGGCGGTACGTCGGCGCCCTTCCCCGCGGTTTCTTACTCAATTGTCAGAGAATTCGGTCCCCGGCAGTCGGTCCGGGGGCGCAGGTGTAGACCTCGCGGATCTTTACAATCATAAGGCCCTTTGCAGGCGCCTTGGACATCTTCGCACGGACGGTCTCCTGCATCTTTGCAAATTCGGGACCTTTTGTTTTCAGTTCCACATCGCCTTTTATCTGGTAACAGCCCTTTGTCTCGGGCCCCCATACGTAGATGGCGATCTTCGGGTTTTCACGGATGTTGTCAAGCGTCTTCTTCATGAAGTTGTCTGCGATCCAGATCGTTTCTTTGTCGACGAGTTCCACAAATCCAATGGGAACAACATTCGGCCACCCCTCTTTCGAGGCGGTGGCAACCGGAAATGCCTTGATCGTCTCAAATGCGGCTATCATCTCATCGGTAAGTGCTACCATGGTGCTCACCATGCACTATTGTGCCGCTGATAATAATTATACTCAACCCCTCATTCCGATGGACAGATGACAAACCCGGGCAGGTGTTATGGCCCGGCTACCCACCCGATCCGTAAAAGACGGAACCAGACCGGCTGCCATCGGGTGAAACCCGCGTGATCGGGAACGGACACCGTTCCTGCCCTCTCCTCTGCCTGCACTCCTTTCCTGTGGAACAGGGATCCCGGCAACCATTTATATATCCCGGTGCGCTGAAGAAGGGGTGAGGAAACAGAATGACACCGGATACCGACAAGGCGTCCCCCGGGCCGCATCCCACGGACACGGCAGGAGGAAAGGAAGGAGCCGTCATCATCTACCACTCGGAGACGGACCACACCCGTGCCATCGCCCGGAAGGCCGCGAAGCTGATCGGGGCGGCACTCATCGAGGTGCGACCAAAATACCCCTACTGCAGGCTGGGCAAATATCTCAGGGGGGGTGAGATGGCCGCTTTCGGGCTAAAGGAGGCGATCACCCCGGCGGAGATCGATATATCCCCCTACTCGGTTATCATTGTGGGGACCCCCGTCTGGTCGCAGCACCCGACCCCGGTCATCAATCGGGCCGTTACCGTTTTGGAGGGCGCACGGGAGGGCTGCGAGGCCATCGTCTTTGCCACCTGCCTGCTGCACGCGGGCAAAGCCACCACCCCCGTCAGGGAGGCACTCGGGCAGGCAGGCATCCCGGCACGAAAGTCCTACGTATTCCCCAACCGTGCCCCTGTCGCCGACTGCGCACAAGCCCTTGCGGGTGGCGTAGAGGCGCTGCGCATCGAACGCAAGCCCTGAACATCGGATGGTGCCATGACAGCAGGCATCGCCCGCAGTATCCTTGCCGCCCGCTACCTCCGCGACGGCGAGAGCTCCTTTACGGACGTGTGCCGGAGGGTCGCCGCCGCTCTCGGGCGAAACGATCAGGAGGCCGCGACGTTCTTCGGGGAGATGCACAGCCTGCGCTTTCTCCCTAACTCCCCCACCCTGATGAACGCAGGGACCGAACTCGGCCAGCTTGCCGCATGCTTCACCCTCCATGTCGGCGACTCAATACCCGAAATCTTCGATGCCCTGAAGTGGGGAGCGCTCATTCACCAGAGCGGCGGCGGGACCGGCTACAACTTCTCTGCCATCCGCCCCAAGGCGTCACCCGTACGGCTGAGCGAAGGGGTCGCCTCGGGCCCGGTCTCGTTCATGCGGATCTTCAACGAGGCGACGGAAGTTATCCGCCAGGGGGGGCGTCGACGGGGAGCGAACATCGGCATCCTCAACGTCGGCCACCCGGACATCCTCGAGTTCATCTGCTCGAAGCAGACCGAGGGCGAGCTTGCCAACTTCAACATCTCGGTGATGGCAGACGACACTTTTATGCGATGGATTACCGAAGGGCGCACGAACGAGGTGTGGCTCACCCACCCGTGTACCGGAGACGAGGTGACGGCAGGAGCCATCTGGGAAGCCCTTGTAGATGGCATCTGGACGAACGGCGAGCCTGGCGTCCTCTTTTCCGGCGAGATAAACCGCCACAACCCCACTCCCCGACTGGGACCCATTGAAGCCACCAACCCATGCGGGGAACAGCCGCTCCTCCCCTTCGAGAGCTGCGTCCTCGGGTCGGTCAACCTTGCCCGGTTCGTGGAAGACGGAAAGGTCGATGCAGCGGCCTTCCGGCGGACCATCACCATCGCGGTCCGCTTCCTTGACCGGATCATCGACGTGAACCGGTACCCCATCCCGGCCATCGAAGAGGCGACACACCAGACCAGAAAGATCGGGCTGGGGGTCATGGGAGTCCATGACGCCCTCCTGATGCTGGGGCTCCCTTATGATACCGAAGAGGCACGGGAGCTCTGTCGCTCCCTTATGGAGACGCTCACCCGGACGGCGGTGGCAACATCCCATGAACTCGCACGCGAGACCGGCCCCTTCCCCGCCTGGAAGGGGAGCATATGGGAGCCTCGGACGGTGCGAAACGCAGCGCTCACCTCCATCGCCCCGACCGGGAGCATCTCGCTTCTTGCCGGCTGTTCCGGTGGCATTGAACCGCTCTATTCCTTTGCCTATACGAGAAGACGGACGGTCGATGCGACCTTCGAAATGCTTCACCCCCTCTTCGCCCGGGAACTCGACACCACCGTCCGTTCCCTCTGCCCCACCGCCGGCGAGGCGGACCGCCGTATACAGGAGGTGATACGCCATGTCAGGGCAACGGGCACCATACAGGATATTGCCTGGCTTCCCGCCTCATTCCGCCGCCTCTACAGGGCGGCCCTCGACATCGGCTGGGAGGATCACATAAAAATGCAGGCGGCCTTCCAGGAGCACGTGCATGCCTCCATCTCCAAGACCATCAATATGCCGGAAACAGCGACCAGAGAGGATGTGGCAGCCGCTGTCATCCTCGCCTGGGAATGCCGTCTCAAGGGGGTGACCATCTACCGAACCGGTAGCCGGCAGGACGTCGTGCTCGCCTTGGGGGAAGAGGAAGAAAAACAGCCCTGGCCCGGTGTCTGCTGCCGCCCCCCTGAGCTCAGGGCCGGCTGAAATAGGGCAAACCGGCGGCGGCACCAACACGCCGCATAAAAAAGGAGTGTTTCAGTTTCCGGGCGAAATCATCTTCATCGCCATGCCGTCCGCCGAGATCCCTGTGAGTTCGAGGGGGGTGCCCCACTGCTGGATGGTCACCACATCCTCCCGGATGATTCCGGTAAATTCTATAGCAAGCCCGTCCTCACTGAATTCCTCCGGCAGGTTGAGCGGCAGATACCGGGTGCCGTCATCGGCGACGATGCCGAAAAAGCCGCCTTCAAGATCGATGTACTGTACTGTTCCTACACCAGTCACGGTGGAGGGCTCCGGCTCCCCGAGGCAGCCGCAGACACAAACCGCAGCCACGGTTGCAAGGAGAAGGGCAAGGGCGGGTAGTTGATATCGGCTCATCTCAGATCACACTAGTATCATTGACGAATACTGCAATTAATATTGCCTTGACTTCGAAAAATATCGCCATTATAGAGAAATAAGAGGTTTCAGGCTCTCTGGCACCCGTTTTGGACGCATTCGCGGCGTTCGCCTACACGCTGACGTAGAAGACGCCGCGTTCCTCGAAACGCTCCGCGATCAGCCCCTCGGTGGCAAGGGTGTCCGTATATTTGCGGATCTCGTTCGGGTGCAGACCGCAGATCCTGGCAAGGTCCTCGATCGTCGATGGCCGCCGGCGGATAATCAGCAGGATCGATTCCAGGGTATCCTGCGAGAAGGAAGGAATGTCCGTCCGGGTGGTCGGGCTTTTTACGATCTCCGTGGCAGGGTAGCCGAGCCGGTCCCGTACCCGCGTCATCTCCGCCTCCGTAGGGGCTCGGACCCAGTCGGCGATGCCGGGGCGGTCGAGACCGTTGAGCTGAACGAGGTCGGGCGCGATCCGCCGCACCGCATCTGCAAGGAGGGCGAGCTCCTCATCCGTGTCATTGACCCCGGGGATCACGAAGATCTCGAGCCATACCTCTCCCGGATGCTCCTGTTTCAGCGCCACCAGCCCATCGATGATCGCTGCTGCGGAGAGCGATGCGCAGGGCCGGTCGATCTTTTTAAAGACCCGTTCGGAGGCAGCGTCAAGGGAAGGGATCACCACATGGATGTCAGCAACCTCACGCCGTACCTCCGGGTCGGGAAGGAGGCTTCCGTTCGTCAGAAGCGCTATCCGGTATTCGGGGTATCTCTCCCGTATGTGCCGGGCAATTTCTCCCAGGCCCATGTGGAGCGTCGGTTCTCCCGAGCCGGCAAAGGTGATGAAATCGAGGTTGGGACGGGTAGAGAGATACTCGTCCAGTTCAAGGATGATCTCCGCCGTCGGAAAATACTCCTTTCGCTCCACCTTCAGGTCCGTCGTCTTGCCGCATTCGCAGTAGACGCAGTTGTAGCTGCAGGTCTTGAGGGGCACCAGATCAATTCCCAGAGAGACGCCGAGACGCCGGGAAGGGACCGGACCGAACAGATACGAAAATCCCATGTTGGATACAGGTAACCGGTGCAACAGCATTAACCTGTCCACCGGTACAACCCGCTGGAAGCACGCCACATATCTTATTTTACGTTCTTCTTATCGGGGCCTGCCCGGCAAAATTCGGCAAACGCCTTGCCGATATCCACGGATACCCCCCCCGAATCCAGGAAATCCACAAAGAGCCGGATCTGGCGTATCGACTCTTCGGAGAGCTCATGCTCCATCAGGCAGGCATCTTCGTCCGCCACGCTATCGGGGACGCCGAGCAAAAGAAACAGGCGCTTCAGGGTGTCGTGGCGGAATTTGATCACTTCGGCAACCGCCCGGCCCTTATCGGTCAGGGTCACCCCCTCATATTTCCGGTATTCAACCAGGTGCATGGCATCGAGCTTGCGAAACATCTCCACCACACTCGAGGGGCTCACCTCAAGGACCCCTGCCACATCCTTCGTCCGGGCATAGCCCTTCTCAAGAATAACGTTTAAAATGGCCTCGAGATAATCTTCCGCCTTCCGGCTGAGGGAATACACAGATTCATATGCACCATAATTTCAAAAAAGGATTTGCCTCCCGGTCGCCGGAGCCTTGTCCGGCAACACAGCCCGGAGCAGGGATGCGCCTTCCCTTCTCCCGTCCTAGCGACGGGGGGTAACCCTGGCACCTTACCGGTGGACTGCGCTCCTGAAGACCCGGATGAGCCCGAGGGTGAAAGGGAAGATGACAAGGGCGGGGGTGTAAGGTGGTGCAAACCCTGCGAGAAAGCCGTCCAGCGTGTTCAGGAAGGCAGGTGAGGAGGCTTTTGCCGGGATGGCCGCACAGAGCATCGCAAGAAAGTCCGTCCCGGCGATCACCCAGACGAGGATGACGCCGACCGCCGCCTTTGCTGCCTGGTGAAGCGAGGTGGCCGCATGGGCGGCACCGCTGAGGAGGAGGAGGCCGCCGCAGACCATCACCACCCCGCCCCAGGCCCAGCGGAAGAAATCATCCCCGGAGATCGCAAGGATACCCCAGGAAAACCCGTTGCTTGCGCCCGCCCAGATGAGGATGTCCGCGCACCCGAACCCAAGGGTCACCAGGCCAAGGAGGCCGATATAGAGACTGTAGATAGTACCGGGCCTACTTACGGGGCCGGTACGCTGAATAGTTGTGTTCCTGCTGTTGTGTTTCATTTATGCAACCCCCAAAAGGATACCAATGCCGTGAATCATGCCACCGTAGATAAAGACCACGGTAAGAAGCACCGCAATCGATGCCAGGAGCTCGCGCCACCCCTCCCTGAGCATCACCACAAAGGTGGCGACACAGGGGAAGTAGATGGTGACCAGCACCACCGAGGCGACCAGCTGGTACGGGGTCATCGGAATATTCGAGAGCTGTGCGATGGCGAGGTCTTTTCTCAGAAATGCCGCAATGAGCGGCCCGGCGGTCTCTTTCGGCACGCCGAACCAGACGACGAATACCGGTTCCAGGAGGTCGGCGAGCGCCGGGATCACTCCTCCCAGGTAGAGGAGGTTGACCAGGAGTATCCCGAAGAGCACGAAGGGGATCGCTTCCCTGAGAAACGCCTTCGTCCGGTTCCAGAGTTTCTGGGCCACATACTCCTTCACCGGCCAGTGGTAGGCCGGCACATCTACGAGGATCTCCGGGTTCTCCCCGGGGATCAGCCTGCTCAGGATAAAACCAAAGAGGCCGAACCCGATGAGAAGGCAGAGGAAGACGATGCCGACACTCTCCGGGATTACCGCCATCATGATGCCCAGCTGGGCCCCGCAGGGGATGAAGAGGGCAAGGAGCGTCATCATGATGAACCGTTGCTTCTTCGTCTCCAGGATGCGGGTGGCGGTCACCGCCGGCACATTGCAGCCGAGCCCGAGAATGGCAGGCACGATAGCGTAGCCGTGCAGCCCGATCTTGTGAAGAAAGGTGTCCATCAGGACGGCAAGCCGCGGCAGATAGCCCGAGTCTTCAAGGATCGTCATGGTCAGATAGAAGATGAGGACGGCCGGCAGCACGACACCAATGGACACGAAGAACCCCGAGGTGAGCACGCCGAACGCCTCAAGGCTGTTGTCTGCAAGCGGATTGCCCACGAAGATGAAGTAGTGCCAGCTTGCGGGGTCGGGCCAGACAGACTGGAGCCACGGGAGCCAGTAGCCATCGAAGATCTTCACCATGAAACCGTCGGTCATCAGGGTGCCCGCAAAGGAGGTGAAGATGCTCCAGAAAGCATAGAGTGCTGCAAGGGCGACGGGGATGCCCGTAAGCGGCCGGACGGTCAGCTCGCCCACCACATCGGCCAGCGACGGTTCATAACTGCCGGGACTGACAGTGCGTGCCGCAAGGGCATCGACCATCTCCCACCGTGCATCGGAGGAGAGGAACATGGCGTTAGCGCCCCCCGCATCCGCCGCAGCCGAAACAGGCCCGGCCTCCGGCTGCCGGAGGGTCACCCTTCAGCCGCCCGGAGATGTCCATGACATCGGCCACCCGTGCCTTCCGGAGCATCTCTGCAAGGGAGCGGACCCCCTCGCCGCTGATGGCGGTCGTCGGTATGACCGGTACACCCAGCAGACGCTGGAGCTCGGCGGTATCGACCGTGATCTGCTTCTCGTGGGCGGCATCTATCATATTGACCGCAAGGATGCAGGGCATGCCCAGCTCCATCACCTCAAGGGCGAGGTAGAGCCCCCGCTCGATCCGGGTTGCATCGAGTACAATCATCACGGTTGCATCCGGGCGGTGCCGGAGCATCCGCACCGCGACTTCCTCTGCGGCATCCCGCGGTTCGAGGGAGTAGGTGCCGGGCACATCGATGATCACATAGGTCCGGTTTCCCTCGATGAGAGTCCCTTTCGTAAAATCGACCGTCGTGCCGGGGTAGTTCGAGACGACCGCGTTTGCCCCGGTCATCCTATTGAACAGCGCACTCTTTCCCACGTTCGGGTTGCCGATCATAAGCACCGTCGTCACGTCCTCCCCGTTCGCCGCCATTGCCGCTATGCCTCCTGCGGGGTGACGATCACCATCACCCTTTGTGCGGTCCCAATGCCCATTGCGATCTCCACCTCGCCGGAGAGAACAACCACCGGTCCCTTTACCGGCTGTTTCGTGACCATTTTTACGGTCTTGCCAACCCTGAGCCCCAGGCACATCAGGTCGTGTACAGGGCCGTCAATGGCCTCTATGATGCCCGTCTCATCCGGTGCGAGGTCGGAAAGCCGTTTCTTCACGGTTCCATCCTCCTGACCCGGACCTTTGCCGCCATGCCCCGTCCGAGAGCAAGCGTTCCTCCCTGCACGCAGACGACCACGGGTCCGTGTGACGATGAGACCACCGTAATAACGGCACCTTCGGCAATGCCCCGCAGGGCAAGGTTCTGCCGGATGCCATGGCCGCCTTCCACTGCCGTGACACAGACACGGCTCCCGGGGGAAACTGTATTCAGGAACATATGATAGTCATCTATACTATCTGCCATTTGGTCGGCATGAAGCCAATCCTAAACAATTTCGGCTTTGTTGAAAAAATAAGGGAAGTTTCGGATTTTTCGGATACATCCGAAACTTCCGGGGATGGGAAGAGGCCCTCCCCGGTGAACACCGGAGTCCTGGTCCCGGGTCACGACAGCACCTGCAGGATTCAGGATGAAGTCGACGCCCTTACTCGTCCTCCCTGAGAGCGGTTCCCATCACGCGGAAGGCGCCCCCGAGAATGCCTGTCTTGCCGACGAGCGCTGCGATGCTGATGGTGTCGCGGACTTGTTCCCGGGTGGCGCCCTCCTTCACGGCGGCGCCGATATGCACCTTCAGGCATCCGTCTGCCCCCGTGGCCGCTGCAGCGGCGACAGCAATCAGTTCAGCCGTTAACCGGTCCATGCTCTCCGGATTGAAGGTGTACAGGTCGCCCAGCCCATTGAAGACGAACGAGTCGGGCCGTTCCCTGAGGATCGGCAGGATAAAGGGGACCACGCCAAGCGTTTCTTCGAACTGTTCAAAGAGACCCTCGCAGATCTCTTCCCTCCTTTCGAGAAAATCATCGATTTGTTTACTGGTTTCTGGATTCATGCGATAGTGACATGTTTTGTTTCCATCCAACCTAAAGCACATCTATTTTCCCCACAACTACTGCATGCACGTTGGTATGCCAGGGACCCATTTCCCGGGCCATATGTGAGCCGTTGCCCTTTGTAATGCCCCTAGCAGGTATCTCTGGAGGGATAATTTTATCCCGCGGAGATGTATAGAGGTCATCCAAACTGACGGAGATGAAGACCACGAAAGTACATATTGACCGTGAAGAGTGCACCGGGTGCGCCCAGTGCCGGGAAGCATGCCCCGAAGTATTTGAAGAAGGCCCTGATGACAACCTGAGCCGCATCGTCAAAAAATACCGAACCGATGATGAAGGGGCGCAGGGCGATGTCCCCGACGATCTCGCCGACTGTGCCCGGGACGCCGCGGACGGGTGCCCCGTCGAGATCATCACCCTCGACTAACAGTTTAAAGCGCAGGAAAGAAGTAAGACAGGTTTATTCTCCTTTTTCCATGTACCCGAGATAGGCCGTGTAGACGGCATCGGCGTAGGCCGCTTCCTTTTTTGTCGGGACGTAATTGAGCGCCTTTACCCGGGTGAGAAGCGCCTCTTTCACCTTCGTTTCGCTCATGGGCCCCAGACCTGCCACCTCTTTGATGATGAACGCGAGCTGGTTAATCCCTACTTCCCTGCCGTCCACCAGGATGATGACGACATCGCTTCCTTTCGGGACCATCCCGCCGCAGACGGTGCAGTAATCCCCTTCCTTGTCGTCCGGCATGCCCCTTTCCCCCTCACGCCCGGATCATTGTCAGCATCATCTTGAACCGCGTTATCGCCGCAAGGGCGTGAGGGGCATTGGCCGGGAAGATGATGGTATCCCCTTCCTTCATCCGATGTGTCTCTCCAGAAAGCCAGACCTCGCACTCCCCGTCGAGGATAGTGACAAAAGCGTCGTAGGGGGCAGTGTGTTCGCTCAGGCCTTCATCTTCGTCGAACGAGAAGAGGGTGACCGTGCCGACCGGTTTGTTGATGAGCATCCTGCTGGCAACCGTCCCGGCCTGGTACTCCACCAGGTCCTTCAGGTGCAGGATGGTGCCTTTCAGTTCATTTCGTTTCTCTTCAGTCATGAGTATTTCTCCTATGGTTCTGTCATTTTTACCGGCAGAGTGCAGATAGACGGACGCACCAGCTCTGATGTCCAGAGACGGGGGCCGGGTATTTGCGTGAGGGCAGCGAATATCCGGTCAAAATCCCTTTATTCTTCTGCCGGGGCAACTTCGTCGCCTGCAGGGTCGACGATCACTGCACCCCATTCCACCAGTTTTGCATTCAGCCACGTGCGGCCTTCGTCTTTCGAGGAGAACCCTTCCTTCAGGATGACATTCTCATAATTGCCTCCGTTGTAGAGAGTGCCATAGACGGAGGCACCGGCGCCTTCCTCCATGATGACCATAAATGAGGTGATCTGGTTGAGGTTGAACAGGGCTTCATGGTCCCCGGGGAGGGGAATTTTGAGATAGACCGGTTTCATGAAAGTGTGTAGGTGCACCCTCTATATCAATTTGTACATATGCGGTACGACATTCAGGAAGCAGGCAGGTATTCCTGAGATCTCATCACAGCAGTTTCGTTTCCGTCGTCGGCCGGGGCACCTTGACGACGAGCACCCGAAAGACGCCGTCGCTCTCGTTTCTCCAGAGATGCGGAACGGCTGCCGGGCTGTCGACGAGGTGGTCGGGGCCCACCTCCCTCTCTTCATCGCCAATTCGAACGATGCCGGTGCCTTCCAGCACATAGAAGAAGACATCCACCGGGGTCTTGTGCAGCTTCAGAGACTCGCCCGGCCCGAGGGTGATATGCACCGCGAGCGCATGCTCCGTATCGTAGATCTTTCTGGCATCCACCCCGTGAGGGTTCGGACCGGACGGGACCTCTGCAACATCAACGATCTTCATGCCATGTGATAGGGAAATTTCTCATTTCAATATGTCGGTATCCCGGAATACCATCAAAACAGAGAAGACGGTGAGGGATGGCATCAACGATGAGAAAAGTCTTTGAGCCACCGGCATTCTCCGCCGGGGAAGCAATGCCCCATGTACGGCTTTGCTCTTTAACACGCGCGGTCAAGCTCCCGGCAAAGAACTCCCTTTATATAGTCTCGATTATTTCCATTGCAGCGGGATATGAAGGAGTTATTACAGATGGGGACTATTACAACTCCTCAGGGAACGGGATCCAGTCCCATCCGGTCAGAGATAAGAGGTACTTATATGAATTCACAAAAAAACACCATCATAGCCCTCCTCGTCATCCTCATGCTCATCGCCATGCCGGCGGCCGCCGCCGCTGACGGGGTACAGGGCGTGACGATACAGGCAGGGAAGAACACTCCCGCACCCGACGACGACGGAGCGGGCGCACAGCAGCCGCCGGCAGATGCTCCGGGCGTACAGAACCAGTCGCAGGCAGGCGTCCTGCAACAGATCCGGGACCAGGACCAGACCCGGACCTGCCCGCCGGGAACCGCCTGCAACGCTTCAGAGCTGCGACAGATGATCGCCGAACGCGAACAGCAGATCAATGCCGGTGAAGGCCAGCAGATCCGTGAGGCGAATACCGCCCGCCTCGCCGTGCACGCCTTCGCCGTCGCCGCTCCGCTCATGGGGAACAGCAGCCAGGCGATGCTCGGCATCGCAGAGCAGGTGAACACCTCGGCACAGGTCGCCCTCCGGGCCGAGGAGCAGATACAGAACAGGAATACCATCATGCGGGCACTCTTCGGCGGTGACGCCGGAGCGGCCGGGGTGCTCCAGCAGGAGGCCGTCGCCAACCAGGAACGTATCACCGAGATGAACCGCCTCATCGAGGAATGTGGTGACTGCGATCCGGAAACCCGCGAGATCCTCAGGGAACAGGTCGCCCTTCTCGAACAGGAACAGCTGCGCCTCCGGGAGGTTGCCCGGGAGGAGATGGAACAGACCGGCCTTTTCGGTTGGATCTTCAGGTAACCACTTTTTTGCGGCACTTTCTGATTCATGCTTTCATTCCCCTTAAGACCTGCACCGGCATATGTTCAGGAGGAGGTTGGGTCTGCAGGCGAGGTTCAAGACGACGATAATCCACCTCACCTTCATGGCAGACCCGGTGCACGTCTTCTGACGTGTCCTCTGCCCGCCTTTTTAAAATCCTCTTTTATTATCGTTAATTTCGCTAAAAAGACGGCTCAACTCCCCGGAATGCAGACCGAAGAAAGCCAGTTACCCTCTTTGTTCCCGTTTTTCGCCGTCCTGTTGCAGCGATGGAGACAACCCCTCAAGGGCTGCACCAACAGCCCCGGCGACACGCTCCCGGGCACCGGCGACGGCATGGACGCCGGATACATGGTCCATCCCGTCGAAGCAGAGAGTGGCCCCGGGCTGATAGCCCGCCAGCGAGAAGAACGCCTTTGCAACCGGGAGGATGGCGGCGAAGTTCTCGTCCCCCACCCGCCCGGCGACGCTAAAAAAGAGCCCGCTGCGGTCTTGTTTCGGGGGCCTTTTCCCGGCAATCGTCCGCCGGGCATGGAGGGCCTGGCACCGGTCCATCACCGACTTGAGCCCCGCCGGCACCGTATTTGTGTAGACCGGCGAGCAGACGACGAGGAGCGAGGCATGCTCAAGCGCGTGGTATATCCCGTCCATGTCGTCCTCGAAGGTGCAGATACCCTTGTTGAAACAGCGGTAGCAGCCGATACAGGGGTGCAGAATCAGATCATCGAGGTAGAGTACCTGCACGCTCATGTCCCGTGCCTTCACCGCCTCGGCCACCCACCCGGCGATGGTGCCGCAGTTGCCGTCCGGCCGGGGGCTTCCCTGGATGACGACGACATCGGTAACGGGCGACTCAGGGACCGGGTAGTGGTCCCGGGGGGCATGGTATTCTGCAAACCCCGCCGCATCCTTCGCAAGATACGCCTCCCAGTCATCAGCCCGGGAGCGTGCCGCCCCTGCCGCCGTAAGACCGACACCCGGCGAGTATTCGTAGGTGTTCGTCCGAAATGCCGCAAGCACCTCAGCACCCCGTGCCGCTTCGACGATATACCGCTGCATCCGGGGATAGAGCTGGGAAAAGTCCTCACGTATGATGCTGACCGTCACCTCCCCGCAAGGGGTTGATATGGTGCGGCTCCGGACAGTAGTAGGGGGCGGGATATTCACATTCTAACCTCGGTCTGCCGAAATAAAAGATATCCCCTGCATGGGGATGCATGCAACCGTTCGTCTCCCGTTCACTTCTGTGCCTTTGCCCCTCTGCGCCAGACACTGCGCGGCACCACCAGTTCGAACCGGGCCCCTTTCCTTTCCTGCCGGTCTCGTGAATCGATATCCCCGTCAGCCCCAGCACCTCCCGGGTCAGGAAGAGCCCGAAGCCCGTATTCTTCCCCACGCCCCGCTCGAATATCCGCTCTTTCTCGCCTTCGGGAACACCGCTGCCGTCATCTTCCACCACGATGACGCCCGTCCCGTCCTCTTCCCGGAAGGTGACCGTGACCGTGGTCACGCCACCGCCATGCCGGACCGCATTGTCCAGGAGATTGTAGAAGACCTTCTCGAGCATCGGGTCGGCGTAGATCCCGACATCATCCACATCCGTCCTGACCGTCAGGGTGTCGGGCCCCCAGGCGTACCGGTTCTCATGGAAGACCTCCGCTGCCTTCTGCCACACCGGTGCCTCGACGCCTATCCGGTGGTAGTCACGGGTGAAATTGATCTGTCCGTGAATCGTGCGGGCTGCGGCCTCCACTCCCTTCAGGTAGGTGTTCGCCGGCTCAACGGGGGGAAGTTCATCCTTCAGGAGCTCTACATACGAGAGGATCACATGGATCTGGTTGAGGACGTCATGGCGGGTGATCGAGGAGAGGAGCCCCAGATTTTTGTTTGCTTCCTCAAGGGCCTTGCGGTAGAGCTGCATCTCAGTGACATCGACGAATGATGCCATCGTGCAGATGGGGCTGCCGTCACTCCCGGTCGCCACCGTGGCCGATACAAGGAGATCAGCGGCACGTCCGTCCCGAAATGTCGCCCGGTACTCGCCGGTCCACTGCCCGTGGTCCCCCAGACCCTTCAGCATCTCCGGGAGGAGACTTTCGGCCGGCACGACACCGGCGATCGGTTTTCCCACGATCTCCTCCGGACGGGGATAGCCGGAGAGCCGGAGAAACGCCGGAGTGGCATACATCACCCGTTCGTCCGGGCCGATGATGACGATCCCTTCAGGCGAGGAGGAGATGGCCACGTCCCTGATTATCAGACTTCGCTGAGCCTCCCTGAGATCCGTGACATCCTCTCCAGAGCTGAGAATCCCGATGGCTGTGCCGTTTTGTCACGGATGACCGCATTGCGCCATGCGATCGTCCTCCTGCTCCCGTCCACAGCGATGATATCGTTTTCAGCATGCAGGGGTTCTTTCGCCGAACCATTCAGCACCGCCGCAAGCTTTTCCATCAACCCCGCCCGCTGGTCATCAGGCACATAGGTTTCGAACCAGTTTTTCCCGGCAATCTCCCCCGCGGGGGCGCCGAGCAGTTCAGCTCCTTTCCGGTTGATCATCGTCACCACCCCATCCCTGTCGAGGGCCAAAAGGATCACCTCGGCGATGTCGAGATATTCTGAGACCCGGTCGCGCTCCCGCCGCACCTCCTGTTCACTGTGGGCAAGTTCCCTGAATATCAGGTCAAACGGCCGCTGGAGGGCAGAGACCACGATCGCACGGTACACGAGGGCAAAGGAAATGAGCGTCAGAATATGGCCAACCATGTTTGCAGAGCCATATACATTCACGTAGAGGGTGAAGAAGATCTCCGCGCCGATGGTAAAGAGGATGGAGGCCGCGAGGAGGTGAAAGATGATCGGTGCAAACGAAGACCGTTTGGTCCAGAGAAGGGTGAGTGCTCCCGCAAGGAGAAGGATGATCAGGTACTCGCAGGCGATCTTGAAGAGGGTCAGGCCATCGCCCTCGATGTAACAGACCGGAAACGCTCCCGTGATAAAAATGGCGGCGAGAATCCCTGCGGTCACACCAGAGAAGAGAAAAAATTCGCGGTAGGGGTTGAGGCGCCGGGAGATCACCAGCGGGGCGATGAGAAACGTTGCCGCCTCCAGAAAACGGGCGGCAATCCAGAGCTGGGTTGGCAGGTTCGCCCCGTAGCCGGTAAAGATATTCATGCCGGTGTAGGCAAGCGTGTGCAGCAGTTCGATGATGGCGATGAAGAAGTAGGCGATGCCGATGAAGAGGAGATAGTTATTGTTCAGGTACCGGCGGGTATTCCAGGCGATGATGAAGATGACGCCCGCAATAAGGATGATGAAGAGTTCGGCGGCGGTATGGAAGAGCAGGTAGCTGTAGAAAGACGTTGCCACCGTGATCAGGAGAAAAATCGCAAGAAATACAAAGAACCGCAGCTCACTTCCCGGCATCGCGGCCGCC
>DSBQ01000025.1 GCA_011045995.1 Methanoculleus sp.
AGGTGGGTGGAAGAAGGTGGGTGGAAGAAGGTGGCTGGAAGAAGGGGGCTGGAAGAAGGTGGCTGGAAGAAGGTGGCTGGAAGAAGGTGGCTGGAAGAAGGTGGCTGGAAGAAGGTGGTTAGATGACGGTGGCAAGAATGTGGATGAGGGCCCCTATTCCCATTCCCAGCAGAAGGGTGTATGCCGAAACCAGCATGGCAATTTTCAGGCCCATTTCCCTGTACAGGACGGCAATTGTTGAGATGCAGGGGACGAAGAGGACGCTTACGATGGCAAAGGTATAGAGCTCTAATCCGGTCATGACCGCCCCGAGATCTGCTGTTCCTGCGAGGATCGCGAGCGTCTCAAAGGCCATTTCTTTTCTCAGGATACCGAATATCAGGGCTGTTGAGGCATAGTCCGGGAGCCCGAGAATGTTTTCCATGAATGATGCGCAGATGTCCTGGAATGCCTGGATCGTCCCGGTATACTGCAGAACACCGAGGAATATGCTGCTGACGATGAGTATCGGCATTGCAATGAAGAGAAATTCCTTCATCCGAAGCCATGCCCGTTTCATGGACTGCCTTGGATCGGGCCTTCTCAGCGGGGCCATCTCAAGAATCATGCCGAACTGCTCCCCCGGAGCGAGCCTCGTCAGGACCAGTCCGGTGAGGATGATCAGGAGAAGCACGATCAGGTAGATGGAAAATGCCCACCCGATACCGACGAAAATTGCAACGATACCGGCGATGATCACCGTCCGTGCGGAACAGGGTACCATCGTAATCAGGAATGACGCGATGATGCGTTCCCGTTTTGACAGCTGTCTGATACTCATGATGGCGGGTACATTGCACCCGAGGCCGAGCACCATGGGTATGAGTGCCTGGCCGTGCATGCCCACCTTATGCATCGCACGGTCGGCGAGGAAGGATGCACGGGTCATATATCCGGTATCCTCGAGGATGGAGACGAGGACGTAAAAGGTGAAGACAAAGGGAAACGCAATCCCGAGGCCCGCCTGAATGGCAAGGATGAGGGAGAAGAGCACCTGTTCCCAGAACGGCGAAAAACCTGCGGCCAGAAGGGGGACGATGAAATACGTATCAAAGAACCCGACGATGAGCTCTTCCATCCACGACCCGACGAAGAATACGGTGAGAAGCAGTGAGACGAGGACGGCGATCATGATGGGGATCCCCGGAAATGCCCGTGTCAGTATCCGGTCCAGGTCGAGTTTTTGTGGGGGGCGCCTCGTGGTTATCATCGAATCCGCGATTTTTCCCGCTTCATTGTGCCGGTTGGTTGCAATAATCTGCTGAACGGACATCCGGTGCTGTTCTTCGATTTCATCGCTGATGGTCCGGGCCGTCTCGATAAGTTCGGTATTCTCCCCCAGGGCCTGCAGTGCGTAGAGCGCCTCGATGCGAGAACAGCCGGTAAGTTTGCCCAGGCTTCGGATTGCCGCTTCGATATGCCGGTCATACGGGACCGTGTAATGGATTGTGCAGGCATCGGAGAGGGCGCAGGGGATGATCTCCCCGACATTTTTCCCCTCGGATGCGGCTGTTGCAATGATCCTGCACCCGAAGATGTCGGCCATATGCGCAAAGTCAATCTCAATCCCTTCCTTTTCCGCTTCATCTATCATGTTTACAACGATAACTGCAGGAATTGAATATTCCGCGAGCTGAAGGAGGAGATAGAGATTGCGTTCAAGCTGCGTGGCATTGAGGACAAGCACGACTGCGTCGAGATGCTTGGTGAGCAGGAAGGTTCTCACCTGCATCTCTTCGTCGGTCACGCCGTCGAGGGAATAGATTCCGGGAAAATCCGTCACCTCAATCATCTCTTTCTGGTAACAGACATTCCCCGAAAAGAGATCGACGGTGGTGCCGGGGAAGTTGCTTACCTCGACACCAATCCCCGTCAGTTGATTAAAAATAAGGGACTTGCCCACATTGGGGTTGCCGATAAGCCCGATCTTCATTCGATTTTCTCCGCATAGACCGTTGAAGCGATTTCCGGACTGATGGCGATATCGCTCTCTTTGATCTCAATGACGAGAGCGCCGTTCGCAAGCCTCCTCCTGATGACGACCTCCTCGCCGGGGATGATGCCCATATCATTGAGGCGGCTCGTGCGGCGCGGACCCCCCACCATGAGGATACGCAGGTGGTCGCCCTCATGAAATTCTTTCAGGGTGGGAAGATCGATGTCATGCCTGCACCCGTGCCGTTGCCGGAAATGCGTACATCCCTGCGGAATACTGTGGCTGTGCAGGTGGCTCTGGAGGCGCTGTATCGTTTCATTCGAGGCGTTATGTTCGATGGCACAGGCTTCTTTTGATGCTGTTTCAGGGTCCATGCCCAGCATCTCTGTAAGGAATGACTCGAGAACACGATGTTTTTTCTGTACGCATTCCCCCCGTCTCCGCCCTTCATCCGTGAGACGCAGCGTGCCTTTATCTTCAAGAACAATCTCACCCTCTTCTTCCATGTGCCTGAGGTCAGCGAGTACCTGTTCCTGCGAACGCCCGAGCGATGCGGCCAGCATGCGCATGCTCTTCTCATCCAGCGTCGAGATATTATGGTTGAGAAGAGCCTCCAGGTAATCCTCATGGTCAGAGATATGCATAAACCAGTTAAGTTGCGACAGTAGATGCAATAATGGTATGCTCCCCGGTAAAAATCGATATTCAGGAATGCTATGGACAGAAAGAACCCTTCTTCAATATCCCTTCACGAACCCCCGTTTTACCTCCGGGAATTTGAGGATGCCTATCGCTATATTATCGAAGAATATCGTATTGCACCGCGCAGGATTGGCATATTCATTCCCTGTGCCGTGAGAAAACCGTATAGTTCCTCCCCGAGTCACCGGCTCTTTGGAAAGATCTTTTCCGAAGTGTTTTCAGGGACAGAGTACCATGTGGCAATTTTCGGGACCTGCGGGGCGCTCCCTGCGGAACTTGAGCTGATGTACCCGTATGCCCAGTACCATTATATGCTGGGCAAATGTTCGAATACGCGGATACAACAGGATTTCCTGAAGATAGAGACCTACCGTCTCAAAGGATACCTCGAAAAGACCCGTGACATCTATGATTTCCGGGTCGCCTACTGTATCGGGATATTTCGCGAGGCGATAATCCGGGCATCGGGCGAAACCGGGATCCCGGTCACTCTCTACCCGACGATTCCGACCATCGAGCGAATGTACAATGACGACTGCCCGTTTCCTGAAGGGAGCCTTTCCATGCAGGAATATATCGATGAATTCAGGAAGGGGTTGTTACGGGTACGGGACCTGGCGCGGGAGCTCAGGTATCCGTAACCTGTGTCATCTCTGTTTTCAGGCGGCGTATCCGTTCCCGCAGTTCGATTGCCCGCTCAAAATCAAGCCGGTCCGCCGATTCCTGCATGTCTGCCTCCAGTTCGATGATGAGGTTGGGGAGTTCTGACCTGGGGACATGCCGGGTGTCGGTGATCTCCACTTCTTTTTCCCGTATGGGTTTTTGAATGGTCCTTGGCACAATCCCGTGCTCCCGGTTGAAGGCAATCTGCATCTCCCTGCGCCGTCGGGTCTCCGCCATCGCACGCCTCATGGATCCTGTCTCTCCATCGGCGTAGAGAATCACCCTTGAACCGGCGTTTCTTGCCGCCCTTCCGATGATCTGGATGAGCGACCGCGAATCACGGAGGAAGCCCTCCTTATCGGCGTCCAGTATTGCGATGAGGCCTACTTCGGGAATATCCAGCCCCTCACGCAGGAGGTTGATCCCCACCAGGACATCGAATTTGCCCAGGCGCAGTTCACGTATGATCTCGGTGCGTTCGATGGTCTTGATATCCGAATGGAGATACCTCGTTTTCACCCCCTGAAGGGCAAGGTATTCGGTGAGTTCCTCTGCGAGTCTCTTGGTCAGGGTGGTGATGAGGATCCGGTCTCCGCGTTCGATGATGGTATGAATCTCATGGAGAATGTCCTGCGTCTGGCCCTGTATGGGCCGTACTTCGACCTCGGGATCGACGAGGCCGGTCGGGCGGATGATCTGTTCGACCGGTGTTCCGGAATGGCTGAGCTCATATTCCCCGGGAGTGGCGGAGACGAAGATCACCGGATGCATGTATTCTTCGAACTCATGGAATTTCAGGGGACGGTTGTCGAAAGCGGACGGGAGGCGAAAGCCATAATCGACCAGTGTTTTCTTTCGTGAATAGTCCCCGTTGAACATACCACGGACCTGGGGCAGCATCTGATGGCTTTCATCGATGACCATGATAAAGTCACGGGGAAAATAGTCGAGGAGGCAGAAGGGTTTTTCCCCTTTCTGCCGGTGATCAAAGAATCTTGAATAGTTTTCTATTCCCTTGCAGTAGCCGGTCTCCTCTATCATCTCGATATCATAGAGGGTGCGCTGTTTCAGGCGGTGCGCCTCGAAAGGGCTAAGTTTCGGGAGTGTCTCTTCGAGTTCCCTGCGAATCGCGACGATGGCCTGCGCCTTCTCCTCTTCGGGAATGACATAGTGCCTTGCAGGGTAGACAAAAAAGTAGGTCATGGTCCCGAGCCGTTCGTGGGTCGTCCGGTCGATCTCCGAGATCCTGTCTATTTGATTGCCGAAGAGTTCGATGCGGATGATGTTGTTGTAGTATGCCGGAACGAAATCAATCGTGTCCCCCTTTACCCGGAATCTGCCGGGGAGCAGTTCGATGTCGTTTCGTTCGTACTGGATCTCTATGAGGCGGGAGAGAATGTCCCTGCGTTCGCAGGCATC
The DNA here is from genome assembly GCA_011045995.1 of Methanoculleus sp. Lineage (GTDB taxonomy): Archaea > Halobacteriota > Methanomicrobia > Methanomicrobiales > Methanomicrobiaceae > Methanovulcanius. The sequence continues at coordinate 4,760 of DSBQ01000025.1, forward strand.
ACCGACGTTCAGTTCAAACCCGAGGTTTTCATAATTCTCGGGGTTGCCAAGGCCGTAGATGGCCGAGACGGAGGCAACGACGATGACATCGCGGCGGGAGAGGAGCGAAGCGGTTGCCGAGAGGCGCATCTGTTCGATCTTCGGGTTTATGCTGGCGTCCTTTTCGATGTACTGGTCTTTCTGCGGGATGTAGGATTCGGGCTGGTAGTAGTCATAGTAGGAGACGAAGTACTCGACCCGGTTGGACGGGAAAAAATCCTGAAATTCGTTATAGAGCTGGGCAGCGAGGGTCTTGTTGTGGGCAAGAACGAGGGTGGGTTTCTGCACGTTTTGTATGACATTTGCAATGGTGTAGGTCTTGCCCGACCCGGTCACTCCCAGCAGGGTCTGGTACCGGGCGCCACCCTTCAGCCCGCGGGTCAGCTGTTCGATTGCTTCCGGCTGCGACCCTTTCGGAGAGAATTGGCTAACCAGTTCAAAGGACGTCATGCACCTACCTTCTTTTGACGCAGGAGGCGGTTATAGGTTATTGCAAACCGGTGCGCTTCGTCTCTTATTTCCTGGACAAAGAGTGAGGCCGTATCATGTTTTTTTACCGGGAGCGGCTGGGAAAGACCGGGAACGAAGAGCTCCTCCTCTCTTTTTGCAATCGAGATGATGGGGACCTTTACCCCGAGGTCATTGAGGGCATCCACGGCGGAGGAGAGCTGCCCCTTGCCACCGTCAATGATCACGAGGTCGGGGAGGTCGCCGCCTTCCTTGAGAATTCTCCGGTACCGGCGGGTGACCACTTCCCGGATGGCGGCAAAGTCGTCGATGCCGTCGACGGTTGTTATTTTAAACCGCCGGTAATGCCGCCTGTCCGGCCGGCCGTACCTGAACTGCACCATCGATCCGACCATAGCCGTCCCTGCGAGGTGGGAGATGTCGAAGCACTCGATGACTTCGGGGGGGTCGGGAAGGCCGATCCGTTTCTGGAGGGAGGCAACTTTTCTCTCGCCGCCGAAAAATACCATCTCGATGTTTCTTGCGGCGAGGTCAAGGAGATTTTTCTTTTCCCCCCGCACGGGCACGGTAACCCGCACATTTCTCCCCTTCTGTTCTGAGAGAAACTCCCGGATGGCTTCATCGGGAGGTTCCGGCAGGATAAGCTCGGCTGGCGGTTCGTTCTCCGAGTAGTACTGCACCAGAAATTCCTCCACCGCTCCGTCCTTATATTCAAAGACGAACTCCTGTTTTTCCCCGAGGGTCCCCTTGAAGACCGAGAAGAGCATCAGGTACACCACATCCTGCCGGATGGTGTAGCTGATGATGTCTTCATCGGTTGCCGTTGCCCGTGAGATGTGCTGCCGGTCGGAGAGATGGCGGATGGCATCTATCTGGTCCCGGAGTTCCATCGCCCGTTCGAATTCCTGGATGTTGGCGAAGGCCTTCATTTCGGCGTCCAGCCTCCGTATGAGCCCACCGGCATTTCCTTTGAGGACTTCTTCTGCCCGGCTGACCCGGAGCATATATTCCTCTTCGCTGATCTCCCCCCTGCAGGTGGCGGCACAGGTGCCGATATGGTATCTCAGGCAGGGGCGTTTCGGCATCTTTCTGCAGGAACGAAGCCCGAAGGTCTTCTTCACTACCTGGAGGACGTGGTCCCTCTCCCTTCCCGAGACGAAGGGGCCGAAGTAATTGCCGTTCTCCTCTTTGCTGCGGGCAATGCTGATGCGGGGGAACGGTTCTTCGGAGAGGCGGATGAAGGCGTAACTCTTCGAGTCCTTGAGGTCGATGTTGTATTTCGGCCGGTACCGTTTGATGAGGGAATTTTCAAGGATCAGCGCCTCGACTTCCGTTCCGGTCACGATGAAATCAATGTCCCTGATGGCACTGATCAGGGCGGAGGTCTTCGGGTCATGGTCCGATTTGGTAAAATAGCTGGCAACGCGCTTTTTCAGGTTTTTTGCCTTGCCGACATAGATGATCTCCCCGCCTTCGTTTTTGTAGAGATAGCACCCGGGGAGATCAGGAAGGGAACGATAGTCAGTCATGGATGCTTAAAAGGGGCCGCAGGAACCGGCCGGTGTAGCTCTGCGGTGTCCTGGCCACCTCCTCCGGCGTTCCTGCTGCGATGATTTCGCCTCCGGCGTCGCCTCCTTCGGGCCCGAGATCGATGATGTGATCGGCGGATTTGATCACATCCAGGTTGTGCTCGATCACGATGACCGTATTCCCCATTTCAACAAGTTCGTTCAGGACGGCTATCAGCTTTTTCACATCATGGAAATGGAGCCCGGTCGTCGGCTCATCGAGCAGGTAGCAGGTGCGGCCGGTTGCCCGTTTTGAAAGTTCCCGCGTGAGCTTGATCCTCTGGGCCTCTCCTCCCGAAAGAGTCGTCGAGCTCTGGCCGAGCTTGATATACCCGAGACCCACTTTTTGGAGGGTCTCCAGTTTCTTCAGGATAAAATGCACATTTGAGAAGAGATCACATGCCTCATCAACGGTCATATCAAGCACCTCGGCTATGGATTTGCCCTTGAACTTTACCTCGAGGGTCTCGGCATTGTACCGGGTCCCCTTGCACTCCTCGCATTCCACGTACACATCGGGCAGGAAGTTCATCTCAATTTTTATGAGGCCGTCCCCGGTGCACCCCTCGCACCTGCCTCCCCTGACGTTGAAGGAGAACCGGCCCGGTTTGTATCCCCGCATCTTCGCCTCTTTCGTCTCTGCAAACACCTTGCGGACTTCGTCGAAGACCTTGGTATAGGTGGCAGGGTTGGAACGGGGCGTTCTGCCGATGGGGCTTTGATCGATGACGATCACCTTGTCGACCGGCGTGTCGAAGGAGAGGGAGTCGTAGGACCCCGGCTGTATGCGTGAGTGATGGATTTCCTTCATGAGGGCCCGGTACAGGGTATCATAGATGAGGGTGGATTTGCCGGAGCCGGACATGCCGGTGATCACGGTGAACAGACCGAGGGGAATCTCCGTCGATACGTCTTTCAGGTTGTTCTGGCGGCATCCCTTCAGGCGGATGTACTGGTCCGTGGCCCTGCGGGCGGGCGGCACCGGGATGCTCTCCTTTCCGGCGAGATACCTGCCGGTCAGGGAGTCTGGGTTCTTCTCGATCTCATCGGGGGTGCCTTCGGCGACGATATGCCCTCCATGCACTCCCGCACCCGGCCCCATATCGACGACATAGTCCGCCATGCGGATGGTGTCTTCGTCATGTTCCACGACAATGAGGGTGTTGCCCAGGTCGCGGAGCTTTCTGAGGGTCTCTATCAGACGGTGGTTGTCCCGCTGGTGGAGGCCGATGGACGGCTCGTCCAGCACATAGAGGACACCCATCAGGTTGGCGCCAATCTGGGTGGCGAGGCGTATACGCTGGGCCTCGCCGCCCGAGAGGCTTCCGGCACTGCGCGAGAGCGTCAGGTACCCGAGGCCGACATGGGAGAGAAAACTGAGCCGTGATTTGATCTCTTTTATAATCTGTCGTGCAATCTCCTCTTCCCGCGTGGTGAGGCCGAGATCATTGAAGAAGGCGAGGCAGCCCGAGATGGAGAGGCCGGTCACGTCCACGATGGATTTGCCTCCGACTCTTACGGCAAGGACTTTCTCCTTCAGGCGCCTGCCGTGACAGGAGGGGCAGTCGGAGATGCGCATGAATTTTTCAATCTCCTTTCTCCGGTATTCCGATTTGGTCTGCCCGTAGAGGCGCTGTGCCTGGGGGAGCAGCCCTTCCCATGTCCCTTTCTGCGACCAGTGCACATCGCCGTTCTTCATCCGCATATCGAAGTGGATCTTCTCCGGTGAGCCGTACATCAGGGCGTTGTACTGCCTCTCTGTCAGATCCCGGATGGGGGTGAAGACGTCAAACCCGAAGTGCCCGGCAACTGCCGCCAGGTACTGGATGCGGTAGCCGTCAAGGAAATTCCGATAGGTGGCAACGGCACCTTCGGAGATGGACTTGTCCTGGTCGGGGATGATGAGGTCGGGATCCAGTTCCATGCGGATACCCAGGCCATTGCACTCCTCGCATGCACCGAAGGGGCTGTTGAAGGAGAACATTCGCGGCTGGAGCTCTTCGAACGACATCCCGCAGACCGGGCAGGCCATGTGGGATGAGTAGAGGCGTTCCTCCCTGCCGTCTGAACCCACGGCGATGACCAGTCCGCCGGACTTCTTCAGCGCCTCCTCGACTGCTTCGACGAGACGGGAACGGTCGGTCGTATCGAGGCGGTCGATGACGGCGTCGATATCATGTTTTACGTACCGCTCGAGGGTGATCTCTTCATCCGTGCGTACAATCTGCCCGTCCACCCGTGCACGGGCATATCCCTCCTGGTCCAGTTCCCGCAGCAGCTGCTGGTAGGTACCTTTTTTCTGGCGTATGACCGGGGCGAGAATGGTTACCTGCCCTGCATAGTCTTCTGATATGGCGTCGGCGATTCTTTCGGGAGACCGGGATTCTATCCGGGTCCCGTGGTCAGGGCAGTAGGGGATCCCGATCCTCGCGTACAGCAGACGGAGGTAATCGTAGATCTCGGTAACGGTGCCGACCGTACTCCGGGGGTTTTTGGAGGTGGTCTTCTGTTCGATGGAGATTGCCGGGGAGAGCCCGTCGATTGAGTCCACGTCCGGTTTGTTCATCAGCCCGAGGAACTGGCGGGCATAGGAGGAGAGGGATTCAACGTACCTCCGCTGACCCTCTGCATAGATGGTATCAAAGGCAAGGGTGGATTTGCCGGACCCCGATACCCCGGTAATTACAATGAGGTTGTCTCGCGGAAGCTCTATCGTGATATTTTGGAGGTTGTGCTCACGCGCTCCACGAATCGTAATATTTTTCATGGTTCAGTTGTCCCAATATTACGTGAGACACCCTAATAGAATTAGAGGTTGTACCACCGGAGGGACAGAAATGAACGACAAACGACCCATATGTGAATTTTGCGGAGAACCGGCAATCGGCGTCCAGATACTTGGGTGCTGCAAGCAGGAGGTATGTCACCGCCACGCGGAACAGCTGTTGCGCGACATGAAGCCGGGCGAGCGGAAGGAGTGGGGCGTATGCTATTTTGTCCGGTATGATGAGGAATAGAAATCCTGCACCCGGCAAAGAGTATACCTGTGGCCTTCCCCCGGTTACCGGGGAAAACCCGGCGGTACTCATTCTGGGCAGCAGTCCGAGTGTGATGTCGCTTGAAAAGGCGGAATATTACGGGAATCCCCGCAACCAGTTCTGGCAGATCATGGAGCGCATCGCCGGGGTGCCGGCAGACCGGCCGTACGCCGAACGGATCTCCTGCCTGAAGAAGCGGCGGTTTGCCCTCTGGGATGTGCTTGCCACCTGCGAGCGGCATGCAAGCTGCGACCAGTCGATACGCAATCCCCAAGCCAATGATATTGCCGGTCTTCTGGAGGACTATCCCACCATTGCCTGTATTGCCCTGAACGGGAACGTGGGGGCGACCCGGTGGATGCGCCGGCTCCTGCCGGAGGTCATGAGCCGGACGGATATCAGGATATACAGCCTGCCCTCTCGTCGAGTCCGGCGAATGCACGCCTGAGTCTTGAAGGAAAAGTGGCGGCATGGGCCGTTCTGCAGTCATGTCTGAATGACCCGTAATTCCCCGTTCACCGGGCCGGAAGGGGTGGGTGCATGCATCGCCGGGGCAGGGCATGCCGTGTTGTTCTCCCGTCCGGAGAGGGCTTTCATTTTCGGCGCCGGGGGGTGCCGATGTTCACAGGTTTTCGGATATTTTATCCCGACTGCCTGAGTTCTTCGAGGCGCTGTTTGACGTTCTCCACGTGCCCCGCTACTTTTACTTTCGGCCATACTTCCCGGATGATGCCGTCGGGGCCGATGATATAGGTGGAGCGGACGGTTCCCAAAAATTCCTTGCCGTAGAGCTTCTTCGGCTGCCAGGCGCGGTAGGCATCCAAAACCCGGTGGGCAGGGTCGGCGAGGAGGAGGACTTTCAGGTCATGTTTCCGGATGAATTTCTCATGGCTTTCGGGGGAGTCGTTGCTAATACCGATGATCATTGCATCGAGATCGCCGAATGCATCGACTGCTTCGGAAAATCCCTTTGCCTCGAGGGTGCATCCGGGGGTGTTGTCACGCGGGTAAAAATAGAGGATTACCCATCGTCCCCTGAAGGTCTGCAGGCATATCTCCGCCCCCTTTGCATCAGGCAGGCAGAAGTCCGGGGCCGGTGTTCCGGGTGTCAGCATATCCATGACATATCACCAGTCGGTGATTCACCGTGTTTCTATTTAATACGGTAGGGGGGAGGCGGACGTGATGCCGGTGCGAAATGAAGGGCGACGGGTGTCTGGTGCTTGAGGGAAAAAGTGCAGAGGGTTATATTGGATGCACTGGTTGTATCGGATTTATTGGATTTCAAGAAATTTGGGTATCATTCTGTCGATTGCTTTTTTCACGTCCCCGATCGTCTTTCCCCCGGTGAGAATGATCTTTCCGGAAGAGAAGATCAGGAGCACGATATTCGGGTCTTTGAGCCGGTACACCAGTCCGGGGAACTGCTCAGGTTCATATTCAATATTTTCCAGGTTGAAGGTGAGCATCATTTTATTGAGGTTGATCTTTGAGCCGCTATCATAGGAGCAGACCATGTTGGTGATCGCGACCATGGGGTCGTCGATTACAGCGGCCCCGGCGGCATGCAACTGTTCTCTCAGCACCGCAAGTGCCCTGTGAAACTCTTCGTTGGTGTGAATGCCGGTCATTACGATCTTTCCCGAGGAAAAGAGCAAAGCGACGATCTTCGGATCGGTGATATGGTAGACGGCTCCGGGAAATTTCTTCCTGTCAAGGGTGCAGGAGTCCAGGTGCGAGGAGAGGTAATCGATGTCGAGGGCATCGGCAATCTTTCCTGAAGCCACGATATTTTCTATCTTCAGTGATGCGTAGGTGTGCTCCGGCTTCATTGTCTGTTATCATCTTTTTTTTACTACGATAACAATAACCGGATAGATTTATCGTTTTATGGGAGTGAGCGGTGCGGGCGGGCCGCCCGCACCTGCCGGGACACCTGTGCGGCAACCGCAGCCGCTCTCTCCGGGAGAGTTACTGCCGCACGCGGTATCCGGACGCCGTGAGCACACTGATGAATGCGGCATCCCATTCCCTGTCATCAAGATCGTTGAGTGCCGGCTGCAGCTCCTCCCAGAGCCGGCCGAGCGCGGCACTATCGGAAATGAAGGTGCGCCGGTACAACACCCGCCCGGCCCGCCGGCCATGCGGATCGAGAATGAGGAGGCGCCAGCAGCAGTAATCGCGGCAGATGTCGGGCCGCGTCAGGTGGACCGTGCACCATGCCTTCCCGGTCTTTGTGTCAAATCTGAGGAAGGGGCATGCTTCCGGCAGATGGTCGATGCTGCTCCGGTCTTCATACAGGGCAATCTTGTCCGGGTCTACCCGTACCTCCTTCACATCCCCGGAGTAGTAGTTGCAGACGACAAAGGTGTAATTGCCACGTTCCTCTGTTATGGTGTGGACGAGCTGCATGTGGCTGCAGCAGTTGCCGCACTGGCAGCACTCACACGCGATGGCGGCATACCTCCCGACCACCAGATCGTTCGTTACGCGTCACCGGCACCTCAGATCCCTCTGATAGTTCTCATCGCGTAAGATGAGATACCTGCCGGTTTCTCCGTTTTCGTGGACGGTAGTGCTCCCTTACGCGGCACGGGAGTTCAGGCTGCCGGCTTTACAGCAAACCTATAATACCCGTCCGGGGCAGTATTGCCCGAGGAAACCATGGCGACTATTGTGCATTTTGATCTGCCTGCCGACGATACGGAACGTGCAAAGACCTTCTACTCATCCCTCTTCGGGTGGACATTCGAATTGGCTCCCGGCTGGGAAGATTTCTATTTCATCACCACCGCTGCCGGCGACGGGTCCCCCGGCGTCGGCGGCGGCATGGGCAGGCGGGGTGCGCCGGGCCAGAACATTACCAACTACATCGGTGTAGCCTCGGTCGACTCCTGTCTGGGTGATGTGGTCCGTCTCGGTGGAAAGGTGCTGCTGGGAAAGACGGCGGTGCAGAAATTCGGGTACCTCGCGGTCTGTGAGGATACCGAGGGAAATACCTTCGGTCTCTGGGAAGAGGATCCCGGAGCGAAGTAAGTGAGTGTTATTGGGAATTACCTGTCTTGGGTCGCGTAAGATGAGAACCGGAGGAAAAGAGAGGGGGCGGGGAACAGGATAATTATTTTTCCTGTTTTCGACCGAATACCATCACCGCGACCGCCACCCCGAAGAGCGGTGCGAACAGCGAGACCGGCGTCTCCGTCGCAGCGGGGGCGGGCGGCGCGTCCGAGTACGGCGTCCCTCCCTCAGGGATCACGAGGTCCGGCTCCCTGAAGGAAAGCCCCATCAGTTCGGTCACTTCCATGGTGGTCCCGTCGGGGAGTTCGCAGACCGTACATGCGTCGGAGTAGATGCCGCTGCATGCCGCCGGGTCGGTGATGGAACGGGTGACGTAGCCCTCCCGTTCACAGTAGCCGTACTGCGTCCCTTCTTCTCCCCTGAGAAACGCCCAGGCATCGACGCGTGCGCCGCCGTCGACGACGCAGTAGCCCCGCTCACCATTCTCGCCGCTCTCGACGGTGTAGGTATAGTCAAGTTCGTCACAGTAGACTGCCGCCGGGTTCAGGAGCGCTCCCGCCCCCGGAAGGAGCAGTGCAGCTCCGATAAGGAGCACCAGTATACATCGTGCGTGCTTCATCTCAGATCAACCCCACACCGCTGACCGAATAGGCATTTTTCAGGAAATCCTTCCCTATATCACTGTCATACCCGATGAGGCCGTAGCCGTTGTCCTGCCAGTTGTTCCCCCAGCTGTTCTTGATGATCCAAGAGTTCTGGGTATCATCCCATCCGACGAGCACCACACAGTGCCACCAGGTGCCGGAACAGACGTCAAGAGGGCCGTTGCAGACGAGATTGCGTTTCAACTGCGAAACGGTCCCCGAAAAAAACTTGTAATCCGTGATCGTCCAGGTCTGAAGAGGGTTGGCACAGGGTGAGCAGGTCTGCGGCTGGGAGCAGTGCCCGGCGAAGTTGCAGACCAGTTTCTGGTGGCCCGGGTCATTGGGTTTCGGGTCCGGTTCGTTGTGGACGCAGTTCGTGGACGTATACGGGAAGCATGCCTCGATGACGACACCGTCTTTCTTCAGGTGGGCGAGGACCGCACTCGTGTCTCCCCCATGCAGGACCCGACATTCGAAAAGCAGGGGGAGACGTACTGCTGCTCGGCGAGGTTGAGGTACCAGAGGTTGTTCTGTTCGAGGTTGTATTTTGCCTCCATCGCACCGATTGCCGAATGGGCATAGCAGGACCCGCAGACTGCCTGGTCCTTTACCATCGTGAGCCAGTTCTTCCCTTTCCACTCGCGGTAGTCAAATTTTTCGGGGAGCACGGTGGCGCCGCAGACATTGCAGGGCAGCGGGCAGGACCCGCCACAGTCGATGTCCTGTTCATTGCCGCCTTTCACGCCGTCATTGCAGTCACACGCATCTCCCTCGCCATCCTTGTTGGTGTCCTTCTGGTCGGGATTGTAGACATTCGGGCAGGTGTCGCACGCATCGCCCACTCCATCGTTGTCGGTGTCCTTCTGGTCGGGATTGACGACCGTCGGGCAGTTGTCACATGCATCTCCCCGCCCGTCCTTGTCGGTGTCCTTCTGGTCGGGATTGATGACATCCGGGCAGTTGTCGCACGCATCCCCGACGCCGTCGCCGACCTTGACCGGGATACAGACCGGCGGCGTGTTGATGCTGGGCGCAGGTCCGCACTGCACTTCGACCTCCGAGTCAAGCTGATCGGCATTCGGGACGGACGGGCAGTTGTCCTGAATATCAAAGATGCCGTCCTTGTCGGAATCCTTTAAGGTCACGCTTACCGAAGTGGGGGTGACGGTCGCCAGCACATCCGTCAGCGGGGTGGGATTCGCAAGAATTTGCGTGGGTGTCGGTGTGGCCGTCACCAGCAATCCCGGGCTCCTCGTGAAGGTGGCGGTCGGGACCTCATCTGTAGGGATGGGGGTGGCCCGCGTGACGAAAAACTGCAGGGGCTGGAAGCAGTACTGGGGAATCATCCTTGTCCGGTCAATCGTGAAATAGCCGCAGGCCTCCTCGTCGCATTGCACGTATTCACCGCGGCCGAACCGCTCTATCGCTTCCTCCTCACGCATGCATTCGCACGGCGGCCGGCAGGTCGCAAGCGCACTCACCACGGGAATGATGAGGCACAGGATAAGCACGATCGCAACAAAAGCTCGTACATGATGGGCATACCTGACGCGGGCACAGGAACCGCGTATCGTTGGCGTTGTCTGGGATTTCAACGTCAGTCCTCCTTATTGGGCATAATTTATCCACACATGAAAAGTATTTATAATTACCCGAATTTACCGGCGGGAAAGGGAGTGCAAAGGAGAAAGGAACTCGATTCAGGACTATTGTGATGGGATCTCTTCCCTGCCGGGAGGGGGACTCGGTGCAGGGGGAGCATCATCGGCGGCTGATGAAGTGAACCGGTGGGAAGAATGAGTTATTTGACCCCATAGGGGATCTGGAGGGTGATCGTTTTGGTGATCACAGCGGCACCCGTTCCTGCTGCCCGATTTTTTGCCTCCTGGTAGCCGATGAAGGCACCGCCACTGATTTCGCCGGGGATGGAGACGCTCATCGAGACGGCGTCCTGGACGGGGAAGCCGATGTTTCGTTCCCGGAGGTTATAGCCGACGGTGAAGCTCGTCTTTCCATTCGTCTCCGTGGAACGATAGAAATTGAATTCACTGCCGTCCTGGGGGGATGTTCCGGTAAACTTCATCGAGTTGAATGACACCGGGACTCCTGAAACCGGGTTGCCGTCCTTGTCGATGACAAGGACCTCGCAGATGGCGGTGACGTGGACGGGCTGGATTATCTCCTCGCGTCTGCCAACACAGCTGCCATATCATCACAGATTGCAGGAAACCCTGACACTGACGGCGACGGCCTCGGGGTCTCTGTCAACAACAGAGTCTATGACACGGGCATCTTAATGATGGCCATCGCCGCAGGAAGGGATCCCGGACAGGTGGTCACAACCGGCCCCCTGGCAGGATGGACCTATGGTGATGTGCTCCAGGATCTGACTGACTGGATGGCGTACGCCCAGACCGATACCGGAAGCGCCCGTGGCGGCTGGTCCTATAACGCCGTCAGCGGAGGAACGTCTGCGGACCAGTCGAATGCCGGCTATGCCATGCTGGGCCTTCTGTATGCCCAGGAGCCGCTCTACAACTATGAATGCGTCATTCCGTCCTTCGTCCGGACCGAGCTGGATAACTACATCGACTACATCCAGAGCGACTGGGGCGACGGAGTGAATGCGGATTTGGATGGTGGTTCCGGCTACACATCTCCCGACTACTGGGTCAACTCATTGAAGACGGGGAACCTGCTCACCCAGATGGCGTTCGTTGGGGATGCCACCACGGACGAGAGGGTTGAGGAAGCGCTGAACTACATTGCACGGCACTGGACCGGAGACTGGGTCCAGGGATGGGGAATGACCGGCAGCGTTGAGTACCAGGCTACCTACTGCCTGATGAAAGGGTTTGAGTCTATGGCCATACCCTCGAACGGGGTGCCCGGGGTTGCGGACTGGTACGATGATATGGCAACCGAGATCATCGATGAACAGAACGCTGATGGTTCATGGCCATCAAGCCCGGCGTACGTCTGGTATTATGGCACACCAGCTCATTACGTCAGCCCCGAGCTGTCCACCGCCTGGGCGCTCCTCACTCTCGAGAGGTTTGCTCCCCCGCCCCCCCTCGCCGACTTCGATGTGATCAAATCCGCATCGGATACCGCGGTGAGTTCCGGTGATGCGGTCACGTACACTTACAACGTCTTCAACAAAAAAGTGGTGGAGATCTCGGATATCGTGCTGACCGATAACCAGCTCGGCCTCATGGCCGGGCCGGACAGCGGGGATATCGACGGTGACGGCGTGCTCGATCCGGGTGAATCCTGGATCTATACTGCGACAACAAACCTCTTTGCGACAACGACCAACACGGCAATGGTGACCGGGACGGATGCCGCCGGAGCCCCACTTACTGCAACCAGCAACGCGGTGACGGTCACGGTGGAAGGTGGAGAACCCCCTGTGGTGCCTGAATTCCCATCACTGTATGTTCCGCTCATGGTGATCGGAGCGGTCTTCCTGCTCGTGCAGGTGACCCGAAAGGAGTAGGAGAGGGAGAAATCCCCTTCTTCTTTTCTCCGGTGCATGAAGGATTTCACCATCTCATGCTCCATGGTTCCTGGAAATGCCTCCGAGGGCCCGCCTTCCCCATCCATCAGGACCAGCCTGGGATGACGGGACAAGGACCGCCGTGGTAATGACCTGAGGAAGGTGCACCTTTCGCGTCCTGTCCCCGCACATCATGCCAGCGTATTCACCACCGCTACCGGCAGCAACAGGGCGTTTGCCTTACCGGAGAGCTTCCCGCCATGGCCGCACGTTCCGGACCTGTTGAGCAGACGGGAGAAATATTCCGGTGCACTTTTTCATGCAGACGAGTCGGCGATCGTGCATTCGCATCGCCCGATGAACACTGCGATACCTGCGCACAGGGCCGCGGTCAGGGCGAATGCCGCAGGATACCCGACGCCCTCCACGACAAGCCCGGCGAGAAACGGCATGAAGGCCATCCCGCCGTAGGCTGAAGCGTTGAATATCCCGGCGACCGTCCCCTGCCGGATCTTCGACTGTGCAAGAAACGCCAACTGGGCGACGAAGACGAACCCCATCACCCCGCCGATGGCCGCGAGCACGATCATGCCGGCAAGCCACCCGTATTCAGGGGCAAAAAATGAGAGGGCGACGGCAATTGCCATCACCACCCCCCCTGCCCTGATGAGCGGAACCGGCTGCATCCGCACATACGGCGCCGCAAGTGAGGTGACGACCGTACCCATGTTCATCGCAGCGAGCTGTACGGAGACGACCACCGGAAGCACCCGGGTAAACTCCGGGTAGAGGGAGGAGATCACCCCGGTCGTGCCGACGAGGATAAAGGAGGAGAGGTAAATCCACCTGAACATGAAGGCCGCATCCTTCACCGGCGCGATCTCCCGCTCCTCCCTCCCGCATTCCGAGATGGTAAGGCTCAGGAGGAGGGGGACGATGCTGATACCGGTAAAGACCAGAATGCCCGTGGTGGCACCGAAGGCGGCCAGCCATCCGGTCATGATAAGGCCGCTGAGCAGCCCGACGTTGAGCGCGGCAAAGTAAAACCCCGACAGCTTGCGGCTGTCTGGCTGCACGTTCACCCACGAAAGGGCGGAGGCCACGAAAAATCCGGCCCCAATCCCTTCGAGGCCCCTCGCCGCCACCACCACCATCGGATGGTGCGGCGCCAGAAAGAGCACAGCTCCGGTACCGACGGTAAGGAGCAGGCCTGCCTGGATGAACCGCTTCGTCCCATACCGGTCGCCGAGGATGCCGGCCGGGATGACCGAGAGAAACGCGCCAAAGAAGTAGGAGGAAAATATGACGCCCTGCACCGCAGGAGCTTCGGACGCAAAAAAAGGAAGGATGGGTACAACGGCATTGGAAAGTGCCATCACGGCAAATATGCCGATGATGAGCGATAATCGCTGTTTCACCCGATCACTTCCTCCGTTCCCCCTGTCATCAGTACTGCCTCCACGTCCTATACCAGCCGATAAGTCTCCAGGTTCATCGGGGCTGCCGTCTGGATATGGTACCGTTTGTAGATGGACGATGCCAGATCGATCGTGCTCTTCTCATCCCCGTGGATGGTGAAGATCTTCTCCGGCCGTGGCTGGAGGTGATTGACATACGCCATCAGCTGCTTTCTGTCGGAATGCCCGGAGAACCCGTCGACCGTCTCAATCTCAAGGTTCACCACGATCGTCTCCCGTCTCCCGAGCGGGATCTCCTTCCATCCCTTCTGGATTCTGCGGCCAAGCGTCCCGTCCGCCTGATAGCCGACAAAGATCAGCATATTCTTTTCATCGGAGCCAAGGTTCCTGAGATATTCCATGACCGGCCCGCCGCTTAGCATACCGCTGGTGGTGATGATGATGCACGGGTCGCCCTCGATGACCCGCTGCCTGAGGTCCGCAGAGTCGACCTGTTCAAAGCATTCCGCCAAAAACGGGTTCATCCCCTCGCGGAAGATCTGGGTCCTCAGGTCGGGGTTCAGGTACTCCGGGTAGGTCGTGTGGATGGCCGTCGCCTCCTTGATCATGCCGTCGAGATAGACCTTGACATTCGGGATCTTTTCGAGCCTTACGCCCTCCTCAAGCGCGAGCATGACTTCCTGTGACCGCCCCACGGCAAACGCGGGAATGATGACCTTTCCGCCCCGGTTGATCGTCGTATTCACAAAATCATAGAGTTTCTGCTCGGCTTCATTGCGGGACGGCTGGTTGTCGTTCGACCCTCCATAGGTGCTCTCCATGAAGAGTGCCTCAAGGCGCGGAAACTGGACCGTTGCCGGGCCGAAGAGACGGGTCTTGCCATAGTTGAAGTCGCCGGTGAAGGCGACATTATAGAGGCCGTCCCCGACATGGAAGTGACAGATCGCCGACCCGAGGATGTGCCCGGCATTGTGGTAGGTGAGTTTAACATCCGGTGCGATATCGGTGACGCTCCCGTAATTGAGCGTGATCGAGTGCTGGAGATACTTCTGCACTTCTTTGGAGGAATAGGGGACGGTGCCGGTCTCCTTATTGACCACGTCGAGATAATCGAGCTGCAGCATCGCGGAGAGGTCCCTTGTCGCAGGAGTGCTGTAGACCGGGCCGTCATAGCCGTATTTGAAGAGCAGCGGCACCATGGCGCAGTGGTCCAGGTGGGCATGCGTCAGCACCACCGCATCGAGCGTGTTGAGCGGGTATATTTCGGGGATATACAGGTACGGGTACCCTTCTGTTACCGACCCCGGCTTCTCTCCACAGTCGATGAGAATCTTGCTCTCCGGTGTGGTGAGGAGGAATGCCGCACGCCCCACCTCACGACAGCACCCGAGCGTGGTGACGCGCAGCCATTTATCCTTGCTGGTCACATCGCGGTGAATGCGCCTGCCGATCCTCCTGAGAAACTCCTTTCTTTCATCCTTCACGGACCGGAGGTACATGCGGATATCCTTCACCGTCTTGCTCTCTATCGGAGGGGTCCGCACCACCTTCGCCGACCACCCGATCTCGCGGGTGATGTCTCGCAGGGTCGAACCGTTTTTCCCGATGACCACGCCGGGTTTCTCCGCTTCGACGATGACCTCGCCGGTATCGGGATCAAAAAACATATCGGTGATACCGGCGTTTTCAGGGACAACGCTGCGGATTCTGCCGACGGCAATCTCCGGGTCTTCCAGAATATTCGGCCGCACGACAATCCGTTTTCTCAAATCCCGGGCAAGAATCCTGATGAGATCCGCCTCCTCGGCAAACCTCTTCGGGTCATCGGTATAGATGACCAGTTCCGGGCCTTCGAATTCAACCTCAGATACGGAAATACCGGCCGGTACTTTCGCATTTATCTTCTTCTTGAATTCCTCAAGTCGTTCATCAATTAACATTAAAACCGTCCTAAAAAAAAGATTGAAAAATTGGGGGTAAGGCGGGTTTCAGATACCCTCCTCGCTGTATTCCTTGTATTTGTCTTTGGTGATGACAACGATGCAGATCGATTCACCGGAAGCGGAATCACGCCGCATTGCTGATTTCAGTGCACGCTTCGCAAGGTCAACCGCCTCCTCCTCGGACATGTCCTTTGCAAACCTGTCCTCGAGGACGCCGTAGGCAAAGGGCGACCCCGACCCGGTCGCCACAATATCATCCTCGCGGGAGGCTCCGCCGAGGGCATCGACCGAATAGACGCCTGCCCCGCTCTTATCATACCCGCCAACGAGAAGCTGGACATAGTACGGGTACATGCGGTTCTGGTTGAGCACATTCGAAAGAAGGGTTGCGGCAGCCCCGACCGTCATGGAACGCCCCCTCCGTATCTCATAGAGGGAACATTCCACCTGCATCAGGCGTGCCAGCTGCTGCGCGTCACCAACACCGCCCGCCGTCGTCATGCCGATGCGATCCGCTATCTGGTACACTTTCTTCGCCGTTTTACTGGCGATCATATTACCCATCGTGGCACGGCGTTCGGTAGCAAGAACTACCCCATCGCTGAACACGATTCCGACCGTAGTGGTCCCTTTTGCTATTGTCTCAGAAAGTTCTGCCATTTGAAATCCTCCAGCCAAAAGTAACAGTACAAAGGATGAAAAGCGTTCAGATATACAATGTACCCTGTTTCCATAAAGGTATTGGCTGCATCAGATCCATTTCAATAAAAAAATGATAAAGATTCCGGTCCGGGCGAAAGTACTCAGGCACTTTCGCCATTGAGCAGTATCCGTATGAGATCCCTGTCATAGAGCATTGATATCATTTTCCGATCGCCATTGACGACCGGAAGCTGGTCCACCCGTGCACGCTTCATCTTCAGAGCGCATTCACTGATCTCCGCGTTCACGGGGACTGCAACGACATCGGTAACCATCGCTTCCTTCACCGGTTTGTTCGGGAGCTGGACCTTGGAAATGCCATATGAGATGGTGTGCATGTCCCGGATGGATTCCCAGGTCCATTCGTCGTCATCGGTCCCGTTGGAAAAGTCGCTGATCTCCACGCTGTCCTCGATGGACGAATGCCGGATGAGGTCCAGTTCGGAGACAATGCCTGTCAGCTGCGCATGTTCATTCAGAATAGGGACCGCATCGTACCCCGACATCTCCATGATTCTTCCGACCAGCGGAAGCGGCGTGTTTTCCCAGATGGCAAACGTGTGCGTCAGAAACCGGCCCTTGATCTCATCGCCTATCTTCATCTGGGCAATGGCGCCAACGATATCCGACACGCTGACAAGACCCTCAAGAACCCCGTCTTCAACGACCGGCAGCCGCCGGAAATGATTTTTTGTGAGTATTTCCGCCGCTTCTGCGATGGTGGCATCTGCGCTGATCGTAATGGGGTCCGGCGTCATCAACAGCCCGAGCTGCATCTCATCCGGCTTTCGAAGCAGATCCTTGCGGGTGATAATGCCGACCAGCACCTTTCCCTTTAAGACCGGAACGCCGCTGATGCCGGTACGTTTCAGGATCCTGAGAACCTCGTCCCGGTTGCCCGGGATCTCGACGGTCACCACATCCGGGGTCATTATTTCACGAACATAATTCTTGCTTATACTCTCACCACCAGAGTGCTGACCGTGCTGTGACGAACGACATGGGCAGAGACACTACCCAGAAGAATCTTTTCGATATCACTCCTGCCATGTGATCCGAGGACAATCAGATCAGCCCCGGTTTCACCGGCAGCATTAATGATCTCAATTCCCGCATGGCCCTCTTTGAAGATGGTGTCGACCTTGACGCCAGCCTCTCTCCCGAGGTCTTCGGCATACTCAAAGACATTGTTCCCCTGCTGTTCGAACAGATTCCGGATATATTCCATCTTCTGATCGGCAGGAATGTCTTCAAACATACCGGTTTCCAGCACATAAACGGCAATAAGATCGCTGCCCCACACCTTCGCCTCGTCAATGGCGACATTAAGGGTCTTACGACTGATATCGGAGCCGTCTACTGCAACCAGTATTTTCCTGTACACGGGTCACCTCTCCTGAATTGTCACAATAGGGTATAGAATATCAATTTAAAATAGTTCCTTCAATCGACAGGGAATTTAGTCGATTTACGACCGATTTCGCTATATTTTTAGAAAAAAGCGCATTCCCGGAGGCACTATCGACGGTGATGAGATGTGCTGTTGTGTGTTCTTCGATGACATAGGACCTGCCTGCAAGCGCCGCCCCCGCGGTTGCCATTGTTAGGATCGTCTTCTCGTCCATGCCGTATACATAGCTTAGAAACGACATCTCCGCCCCCATGTCGGGCTGGACAAACATCACATTGTCCGTCCCGAGCCAGACCTCACAGCCGGCTTCAAGCATCTTGCGAAGAGGGGGGAAGTCCCCGGACGACGTGACCCCGAGCCGCCAGTTGGAACGCGGGCAGACGGCGACCGGTATCCCTGCATCGGCGATCATTCGCAGGTGATGATCGGTGGCATGCGTACAGTGCACGAGAAGATCGGGATCACAGGCGATGGCGTCTTCGAGATCGCGACCGTCCTTTTCACCGGCATGGAGGGCCACCATTTTACCGGCCATCCGGGCCCCCGCAACAAGGTCTGCCGTCCGGTTCCCGTGTTCACGCACGGATGATAACCCCAGTCCATGGGCGACGGCCTCCCCGCCATCCCTCCCAAAG
>DSBQ01000036.1 GCA_011045995.1 Methanoculleus sp.
GCACGGGGGTGCGCATAAACTCAACAACACCCTCGGGCAGGCCCTGCTCGCACGGCACATGGGCAAAACCCGCCTCATCGCAGAGACCGGTGCCGGCCAGCACGGCGTTGCGACGGCGATGGCCGGTGCCGTGCTCGGGCTGCCGGTGGAGGTGTACATGGGAAGCACCGACTGCGAGCGCCAGAAGCTCAATGTCTTCAGGATGGAGCTCATGGGCGCCGCCGTGCACCCTGTTCACAGCGGAACCGCGACCCTGAAGGATGCCACCAACGAGGCGCTCAGGGACTGGGCGGCACGGTCCGCCGACACGCACTACCTGATAGGTTCCGTCGTCGGCCCGCACCCCTTCCCGATGATGGTAAGGGATTTCCAGTCCGTCATCGGCCGCGAGACGCGGGAGCAGATACTGGCGGCGGAAGGGCGGCTCCCGGACCATGCGGTCGCGTGCGTCGGCGGCGGTTCGAATGCCATCGGCCTGTTCTACCCGTTTCTCGGCGACGACGTCGTCATGACGGGCGTCGAGGCGGGAGGCAGGGGGGACGCCCCCGGTGATCACGGGGCGTCGGTCAGGTTCGGGCGCCCCGGCGTCCTCCACGGCGCCTTATCCTACCTCATCCAGGACGCATACGGCCAGATAGGGACGACCCACAGCATCTCCGCCGGGCTGGACTATCCCGGCGTCGGGCCAGAGCACAGCATGCTCAATGATGCAGGAAGGGTGTCCTATGCCGTCGCCTACGACGACGAGGTGGTCGGGGCATTCAGGTACCTTTCGCAAAAAGAGGGGATCGTCCCGGCACTCGAATCGGCACATGCGATTGCCCACGTCCTGAAGAATGCGGACACCTATGACAGGGACGATATCGTCGTGATATGCCTCTCCGGGCGGGGCGACAAGGACGTGGCGACCGTAAGCGACCTCCTGAAAAAGAAGGGGCCTGCCGCCACGGGGGGAGGCCGCCCATGACCCCCATCCCCACGGACCCCTTCAACCGAGCGTTCGAACACCCCGCATTCATCTCCTATATCGTCGCCGGAGACCCGTCGCCGTCCGCCAGCATTGAGATGGCACGGGCGCTGATCGACGGGGGGGCAGGCATCATCGAACTCGGCTTTCCCTTCTCGGACCCGGTCGGCGACGGCCCGGTCATCCAGAGGGCGGATACGCGATCCCTGCATGCCGGGTTTGCCCCCGGTGCAATCTTCGAAATTGCGGCAGGCATCAAACACCATGCGGATATCCCGGTCGTCATCATGACCTATCTCAACCCGGTACTTGCCGCAGGCATCGATGATTTCTACAAAAGAGCACGCGGTGCGGGCGTCGACGGCATACTGATCGTGGACATGCCGGTGGAAGAGGCGGGCCTCGTGGCAGGCGCCGCCCGGCGCCATGACCTTGCCCAGATCTTTTTGGTCTCCACGAATACCTCGGACCGCCGGATAGCCGCCATCCTCAATGCCTCGGCGGAGATCAACGGCAGGACCGATGCCAGGGGAGCCACCGTACAGAAAGGGTTCGTCTACCTGATCTCATCCCCCGGAGTGACCGGTACGCGGAAGCGGATAGCGGAAAGCGCCTTCGACCTGATCGCCAAAGTGCGAACCATCGGGGAGGAACGGGGGATACGTCCTGCGCTTGCGGTGGGCTTTGGCATAGCAAACCGCCGGCAGGCACAGGATATCATCAGTGCCGGTGCGGACGGCTTTGTTGTCGGCAGTGCGATCGTACAGATAATCGAGGACTACTCCGGCGATCGCGCTCTCCTCATGAACCGCCTCAGGGAGTTTGCCGAAGAGATGACGGGAAAGGGCACCTGAAGGCCCCCCGGCAGGGGGCCCCTGCCGCCGGGCGATGAAGAACAGCATGCATGAAGAAAAAACCGGTCAGCCCCCCCTCTTCTGCGCCGGGATAGCGCCGTTCATCCCTGCGCCTCCCCTTGTAGCGCTGGCATAATCACGAGAATAAATATAATGAAACCAATGAGAATGGCTGGAGGCTTCCATCCTACCATCTAATCATACGAACGCCGGGTCTCTTCGTCGGTGAGGGTCGGTGCGGTAAGGTCCTTCCACACCCCGGCGTCCCATGTGCCGAGATTCGTATGGGTCTGGTAATAGTTCTCGGGGACAGGGTGGGTCCCCACCACCACCTCAAGGCCGTACTTCTCCCGGATGAACCGGGTGAAGTACGGGATTCGCGGGCAGGGGGGATAGCCCACCACCATGCCGGTCGCCAGATGCACCACCTGGGCGCCGTTCTTCTTCATCTCCTGCGGGACATACTCGATATTTCCCCCCGGGCAGCCGTTGCAGGTGGCAAACCCGACCAGTTCGACTTCTTTCCCCCGGTACCTCGCAAAGGCGCCCTCACGGTTGCGAAGGGCCCGCAGGCACTTGCCCCCGGCGCAGGTCCGGTAGCGGTCGCAGATGATAATACCAATTTTTACGGGTGCATCCATATTTTCCGTCGCCTCCCAATTATCCGTTCCAGTACCTGTTGTTCAAGCATTTCATAAAAATGCCGCCCTTTGCAAAAAGAGGGGACGGGCTCTCAGCGGTTTTTTCCGCCGGGAACGATCGCGGCGAGAGCAGGCGCCCCGCAGGCCCCCGCCAGCTATCCATCCACCACTTTGCCGGCCCTCTTGACCAGGACCACCATATCCCCTTCGGCCACCCCGGTCATATCGGCCAGTTCTCCGGGGGAATGCTCCAGCAGCTGCCCCACGGTTACGATATTCGCGGCAACCAGACGGTCCCGCATCCGGGCGTTGACGCCTTTTATCAGGGTCACCGGGCTAAGCGTTGCGTCGGCAACCATTCGTGCGATATTCTCCTCTGCCGGATGGTCCCATCCGATGTGCTTGATATCCCAGCAGGTCGCATACCGCTTCGCGTGGTCGGAGAGTTTGGTGTTGCTCACGATCATCGCCTTATCGATGGTGAAGTGGTTTCTTCCCTCTTTGTACCCCTCCTGCACGTCCTCGACGATGGCACGGGCGATGCGCCCCTCGTCAAGGCCCGTCATGCGGTGATGGTTGTGATGGTGCTTCGCCTCGACAAAATACGTGATCCCGCCCTTGCGGGCAACCGCATCCACCTCATGCTCGCCGCATCTTCCCTGCAGAATTCGTCCTTCCCCTACCTCATACCCGCAGCCGGCAAGCAGGGCCCGGACATAGAGTTCAAAGTCCGGTTTCGGCCGGAGCATCCCGATGGCCCTTCGCACATTCGTCCGTTCCGCGACCGCGGGCTTATATTTCCTGCCGACCGACCGAATCAGCTTCAGCACATCTCTCGTCCGCATCCCTTCATACAGGCGTTTCTCAATCTCTTCCAGCACCGATTCCGCCTGCTCTTCGGAAATCCCGTAATTACGGATAGTCCGCATCACCTTGTACCGCTCATACGGCTGCGCCGTCCCGTCTGCCTTGGTCACCGTTGTAATTGCCATGTCCCGTCACCTCATGCGATACCTTGCCGGGAATGATGGACCTCCCTTCCAAAACCACCGCCGTTCTGTTATATCCACTCTTTGCGGTGGAAATACATGAGCATGATCACGAGGATCACCGCCATTATTCCCAGTGCGGCCGGATATCCCAGACGCCACCCGAGTTCGGGCATGTATTCGAAATTCATCCCGTAAATGCCGGCGATGAAGGTCAGGGGAATGAAGATGGTCGCGATGATGGTAAGGACTTTCATCACCTCATTCATCCGGTTGGAGACGCTCGACAGGTAGATATCAAGCATGCCTGCGGCCATATCTCGGTAGGTTTCCACATAATCCGACAGCTGGATCACATGGTCGTACACATCCCTGAAGTAGATCAGGATGGACGGGTCAACCAGGTCCGAATCGCCGCGGTGGAGTTGTGACACCACTTCCCGCAACGGATAGATCACCTTCCGGATATAGATCAGGTCCCGTTTTAAGGCATAGATGGTCCTGAGAATCTCCGGGGTCGGATGTTCCACGAGTTCATCCTCAATCTCCTCGATCACCTCGCCTATCCATTCAAAGACCACAAAATAATTGTCGACGATAGAATCGATGAGGGCATAAAAGAGATAATCCGCACCGGACTGCCTGATGCGCCCCTTCTTTGACTGGAGCCGCTTTCTGACACTGTCAAAGACATCCCCCGGCTGCTCCTGGAACGAGATTACCGCATGCGGCGTCAAAAGAAAACTCACCTGTTCCGATACGATCCCCTCATCGGGCTCGACCGAGAGCATATTCATGACCACGAAGATGTATGACCCGTAGTCCTCCATCTTCGGGCGCTGGCGGGTATTCAGGATATCCTCCTGTATCAGGGGATGCACGCCGAAGATGGAGCCGACCTGTGCTATGATGTCGGTTTGGGCAAGGCAGGTGATATTGATCCAGGCAACCCCCGGCCGGCCGAGAAACCCCGGTATCTCGTCGGCCGACACCGGAGCGTGTTCGCCATATTCGCTGTCGTCATACCGGGTGATCGAAATATCGGTCCTGTCGGTGTGAAAATTCCCGATGTGAATCAGGGTGCCCGGCGGCAGACCCGCCTTCTTCGATATCTGGCTGCTCTCCGTCTCCGTCATGTCCCTTCTCCCGCACCGTCATCCTTCAGGAAGATAGTCTGGGTGCCGTGGACTTCAACGTTCTCACTTGCGATCGAGATGCCGGGGGTCGCCCGGACCCCTTCGATGATCCTGCGGGCAATCCGGTCATGCATGATTCTCCTGTCCCGTACATCCGTCACATACCTGATATCAAGAAGAATCCAGTTGTCGGTGAGCGTGGCATAGATGGAGGGTTCGACCACCTTTTTCGGCAGATAATACTTCTCACCTATCCTGTCGATCTCCCTCTCCGCCTGCGCCGTCAGGTCCTCGGTCTCCTCGACCAGAATGGCCAGGACCATCCTGACGGCCTCTTTCCAGTCGCTCTCGTAGGTCAGGGGGAGGGCAATCTCATCCCACATAAAACTATGATCCTTGGTCGAATTGTGCACCACCCCGGATATCACCCAGGCATTCGGGATGGTCACGATCCTGCCGGTCGGCTGGTCCCCGTGCACCCACCGGCCGATCTCCATGAGCGTGGTATTCATCATTCCCACGTCCATCACATCCCCAGCCGTCTCCCCGATGCTTATCCGGTCCCCCACGCGGTACATCCCCGAGATGATGATATAGAGTCCCCCCACGAAATTTCTCAGGAGGTCCTGCAGGGCAATTGCAAGCCCTGCAGCAAGGATGCCGTACGAAATGAGAAGGGACTGGGTCTCCTGCACCCATATCCTGATGCCGATGACGATCACCACCAGAAGAGACAGGATAAAAATCGCCTTGTTCAGGGAATACCGGGTCTTGCTATCCTGGACAAATCGTGTGGCGATATGCGACAGGAGCGCATAGCCAAGGTACACCGCTGCAACCGCGGCAAAGGTAAGGGAGAGCTTGAAGAGTTCCGGGTACGGGTAGTACTGCGATGCACGGTTCAACACGACGGCAAGCGCAAAAAAGAGCGAAAAATATGCTGCCTCCCGTATCACCAGAACTCACCACTGAATACATGCATAATATTCTATTTAAATGCCATCCCGCACTCATCGCCGGGCGTTGTCCGGCAATCCGGCATTTTGTGGGCGGACGGACGCCATCTGCCGGTGCGGGAGGGAACCATTAGATATTTCCCGCGCCTAATGCCAGTATGCGCAACCAATCATCCCGGCTGATAATCTGCCTTGCCCTCCTCTGTGCCGGCCTCGCCGGCATGGCAGGATGCCTGGACGGAAAGAGCCCTCCCCTCTCCGACCATGACGTCTCCGTCATTCCGGGAGGAACGCCCGTCACCCCCTATGCCGGCACCTACGAGGAGGGAGACCTCCTGATCACCGTTCCGGAGTTTCAGCAGCACTGGAACCCGGACGGGACCTGCTATTGGGACGGGCGGATACAGGTGACAAATACCGCACCCGTTCCGAAGACCAATGTCATCATCCGCTCCTCCATCATTGATATCGGAACCGGAACAGCCGTTGAAACCAAATCAACCACCTATCCGAGGATAGGGGGCACGGAGTCCCTCTCCCTGAACGTACAGCTGCGCGGCGAATGCGACGGCAAGTATACCTTCCGCGTAGAGACGATCGTGGACTGACCGGAACCTATCTATTTTTTCCCGCCGATATCCGCCTATGAAGATCGTCGCACTCAACGGGAGCCCCCGCGGTACCGCCAGCACCACCCTTCGCCTCCTTGAAGCCGCCATGGAAGGGGCGGAGGAGGCGGGAGCCGTGGTGCAGTATTTCGATGTCGCCCGGCATGATATTGCCTACTGCACCGGGTGCGGCACCTGCTATGCATCCGGCAGCTGTATCCTCGAGGATGACTATGCCGACATTCTTGCGGCGATGGAAGGGGCGGACGGATTTCTGGTGGCATCCCCGGTGTACATCAATGCGATCACCGCCCAGCTCAAAACCCTCATCGACCGGATGGCGGATGTCGTCCACTGCCAGAAATTCCGCGGCAAATATGCAGCTTTTCTTGCGTCCGGGGGTGGCGGAGGCACGGACTGTGTCCTTGGCTACCTTGGAGAGGCCTGGCAGGTCTTCGGGGCGGACGTCGTAGGGGGGGCGGCGGCCGTCATGGCGGAGGGAGAGGACCGGTTTGCAGCCGCGATGGACGAGTCACGCGCCCTCGGCGAACACCTCGTCGAAGCAGTCGCCACCAGGGCGGCGTACCCTGAACAGGAGGCATTCCACGAAGGCATGAGGGAGCGCATGACGGCGCTCGTCAGCGCCCACCGGGACGAATGGCCGTCCGAATATGCCTACCTCCGGTCGCTCGGCTGGATACGGGAATAATACCGGCACACCTCATCCCCTTTTCCCGGCCATTCCCGGTATCGTCTCGCCGCATGCGGTGCAGCGGCCGTTCTCAAGTCCGACGGTGCGGGAATGAAACGCATCCCGTTCAATCAGCAGGGCACCGCAGGCGTGGCAGTGGGTATGCTGGGCGGGATGGCTGAAGACGTTGCCGAGGTACGGGTACTGCACCCCTTCCTCGCGGGCGATCGCATGGCACCGTTCGAGGACCGCCACGGGTGTTGCCGGGGTATCCCGCATATGGTAGTCCGGATGAAATGCGGTGAAATGCATCGGCACCTCAGGCCCCAGCTCCCGTACCACCCACCGGCAGAGGTCACGGATGTCCTCCGGGTCGTCATTCATGCCGGGAATGACCAGCGTCACCGTCTCCACATGCATCCCCGCTTCATACGCCTGCTTCGTGGATGCGAGGACCGGGTCCAGGTGCGCCCCGCAGACCGTCCGGTAGAAATCGTCGGTGAATGCCTTGATGTCCACCCGGTAGGCCTCAAGATGGGGCGTCATCTCCGCCAGTGCCTCGGGCGTGATGTAGCCATTGGTGACGTAGACCGTTCCCAGTCCCTTCGCCCGCGCACGCGCGGCCATCTCGCGGGTATACTCATGCCAGATCGTCGGTTCGTTATAGGTCCATGCAATACTCCGGCAGCCCGATGCAAGGGCCCGCGCCACCGCATCCTCCACCTTCAGAAACGCAAGGTGCGAGAAATCATCCGACTGCGAAATCTCCCAGTTCTGGCAGTGCCTGCACCGGAAGTTGCACCCGATCCCTCCGAGCGAATAGGTCGTCGTACCGGGAAGATAGTGGAACAGCGGTTTTTTCTCGATGGGATCGATCGCCTCGGCACTGATCTTCCCATAGGTCAGGGCATAGAGCGTCCCCCGGCGGTTCTCCCTGACCCCGCATATTCCCCGTCTTCCTTCCTTAATATGGCATCGATGGCTGCACAGGGCGCAGGTAACACTCCCGTCCTCCTCCTTTCGATACATCTCCGCTTCATGCAGTTCTTCAGCATCTCCCATGGTAATCCGCGTCCCCGGCGTTTTTCGGTAGGATGGTAAGGAGCCTCCTCCCTCAAAAAACTATATGCTGTGCAAACCAATAGATGGGTGAGATGAAAACAATAGTAATTTCTCTGGGCGGTTCGGTGCTCGTACCTTCCCTTGAATCCAATAATATTGCAGCATACGCCGAAATGCTGGTACGTCTTGCCGAACGGTTCCGCGTCTTCATCGTCGTGGGCGGGGGGGGAGAGGCCCGCAGGTATATCGCGGCGGCGCGCTCCCTGACCATCGACGAAGCGACCTCGGATGAGATCGGCATTCTCGTCACCCGGCTGAATGCGGCGATGCTCATCGCAGCACTGGGACGGGCGGCATACCCGGCGGTGCCGGCCTCGCATTATGAAGCCCTCGAAGCCGCGACGGCCGGGAGGATCGTGGTCATGGGAGGCGTAACACCGGGACAGACGACGGACGCCGTCTCCGCCGTCCTCGCCGAACGTGCCGGGGCCGACCTGCTCATCAACGCGACGTCTGTCGACGGGATCTATTCCGCCGACCCGAGAAAATTCTCCGGCGCCCAAAAACTCGACCGCCTCTCCCCCGAGGAACTCCTCGCCATCGTGCAGGGCGGACGGATGGATGCGGGGGCGAACAATGTCATCGACCTCGTCGCCGCAAAGATCGTGCAGCGAAATACCATCCCCCTCCTCGTGATCGACGGAAAACACCCGGAAACGATCGCTGCCGCCCTCCTTGACGGCGTCTTTGCCGGCACCCTTGTCAGCAGAACCCCCGAACCGGTCCTGCCTCTCGAATAGCATCCTATCGGTAACTTTTTTTGATGCCGTGAACAATATTACAGGCTACACGGGGCAGTAGGGTAGCCTGGTCCATCCTAGAGCGTTTGGGACGCTTTGACGGCAGTTCGAATCTGCCCTGCCCCATTCCTATGCAGCGCGAACATGCCTGTGACATCTTTTCTCTGCTCTACCGGGAATATGTCCATGATGACAGCCGCCTGTGCTTTCTTGATTTTGAGAACCCCTTCGAAATTCTCGTGTTGACGATCCTCTCCGCCCAGACGACGGATGCGACCGTCAACCGCATCCGCGACCGGCTCTTCCTCAGGTATCCCGACGCGCGGGCGCTCGCCGCGGCCGACGTGGGGGAGGTGGAGGAGATCATCCGCCCGACCGGGTTCTACCATACCAAGGCACGAAATATCATCGCCGCGTCACGGTGCATCGTGGAACGGTTCGACGGCCGGGTGCCGGCAACGATGACGGACCTCATCTCCCTGCCGGGAGTCGGCAGAAAGACGGCGAACATCGTGCTTAACCATGCCTATGGCATTCACGAGGGCGTTGCGGTTGACACCCATGTCAAACGGCTCTCCCGTCGCCTGGGTTTTACCGGGGAAACCGACCCGGACCGTATCGAACAGGCGCTCCTCTCCCTGTTCCCCCCTTCTGCCTGGCAATATCTCAACTATCTCCTCATCTCGCATGGGCGGCGCATCTGCACAGCGCGGCACCCCAAATGCGGCGAATGCATCCTCTCGCATCTCTGCCCGAGCGCACGCAGGGATGACCGTGAAGAGATGCCTACGAACCGGTGAAAACAAAGGGATAGGAACAACAGAAACGAAAGAACGGCCTAAAACATTCCGCGGAAAGGAGAGGATGCTTAGAGGAAGAGCACTTCGAAGAAGATATAGACCAGCCATGCGACCACGGCGGTTGCGGGAATGGTGAGGACCCATGCGGCGACAATTTCCCGTACAATACCCCATTTCACCGCCGAGGAATACCCTCTCGTCGCCCCGGCACCCATGATTGCCCCGCTGATCGCGTGGGTCGTGGAGACGGGGACGCCGAGCGACGTCATCAGCGAGAGGACAAGGCCCCCCGCCGTTGATGCGGAAAATCCCTGGTACGGGCGTATCTTGGTGATCTTATTCGCCATTTTATCGATCACCCTCCATCCCCCGAGCAGCGTTCCCGTCGAGATGGCGATGCACGATGCAAGAATGACCCATAAGGGCACGGCAAATTCCGTGAGGACTCCTCCTGCGACCAGAAGGGCGGTAATGACGCCCATCGCGTTCTGCGCATCATTCGCACCGTGACCGATGGCCTGGAACGAGCCGGCGGCAATCTGCAGGGGGCGAAACAGCATATTGAGCTTTGTCGGATTCTGCCTGCGCCCCAGCCACATGGTGACGCTTCCCAGCAAAAACGCCGCCATCATGCCCAGCATCGGCGATATGACGATGAAGATCACCACCGCGAGGATGCCCGATACCTTGACCACGCCCGCGATGATCAGCACCGGTACCGTGATGGTAAGTCCCATGAGAAATGCCAGTGGAGCCCTCGGCTTCCAGTCATCCTGCCGGTAATACGACAGGGCGATATGGAAGATAACCCCGATGGTACCGCCGACGGCCATGTAGATGGTCAGGTTTCTGACGATCTCTGCCGCGGGCCAGAGGATGGCGCCTAACCCCGCACCGGCGATGCCGGCACCAAGAAGTCCGCCGATGAGTGCATGCGAACTCGATACGGGGATGCCCAGCATCGATGTCGCAAAGACCCAGAGAACAGCACCGAACATCCCGGCAAGAAGCATATGGGTCGTCAGAAAATCGGGGTTCACTATCCCTTTTCCGATCGTCGCCGCAATTGCGGTCGTAAACACGAGCGGGCCGACAAGATTGAAGACGGCGGCAAGCCCGACCGCCTTCAGCGGCGACAGCGCCCGGGTTGCGATGATCGTTGCAATAGAATTTGCCGCATCATTCAGGCCGTTGACGAAGTTAAACGCAAGGGCGAGAAAAATTCCCAATCCAATCAGCAGAAGATCCATATATTCCTTCAGGAGTGCCGGATGGCAATATCACTCAGGACATTGGCTGCGTCCTCGCATTTATCCGTAGCGCTCTCCAGTTTTTCGTAGATATCCTTGTATTTTATCACCGTTAATGCATCGCAGCAGGTAAAAATATTTTTAATGGCATCACCGAGAACCTCGTCACCGAGATTCTCCAGCCGGTTGATCTCGATGCACTGCTGCTCAATGAATTCTGCGTGCTTCAGGTCCCGTATTCCTTTTACCGCCAGTTCAAGCTCCTCCGTGGATACGAGGATCAGTTTGGAGAGTTCGACCATATACCGGTCCGTCTGCGTGATGCCATAGAGGTACATCATTCTCGTGGCGCTGTCGATGAAGTCAAGGACATCATCAAGGGATGCCGCCAGCCGGGAGATCTCCTCCGGCTCGATGGGGGTGATAAACGTCTTATTGAGCAGCTGGTAGATCTGGTGCATAATATCATCGCCCTTATGCTCCAGCGCCTTCATTTTATGGCATTTGTTCTTGATATTCTCAAAGTTTTCAACCGTATAGACCAGATGTTCGGCACCTGCCCGGACATTCTGTGCGGATTGTTCCAGCAGATCAAAGAACTGATCGTCCTGAGGTATAATCCAGTCGCGCATCCCCATACATAACACCTGATAATCAATCATCAGAAATTAAGAAAAAAGCTTTGTAATGTTAAAGTGGACCGAGCGGGAATTGAACCCGCGGCCTCTACCATGCCAAGGTAGCGATCTTCCCCTGATCTATCGGCCCGTTGTGCAGCTAATGTTGCACCTTCTACGATAAAACTCTTATTTTTCTGACGCAGAAAACGAGAGGATGCCGGCACGTACCCGGGCCCGTGCCGCGTCCATTGCGCAGGGTCCGATGACAACGCCGCCCTTTATATAGGGTTCGAGGAGCGCCTGTGCCCCTTCGGGCGGCGGCAGGACGGCAGGACGGACGACGCGGATGCCGGGGCCTGCATAGATCTCCTTTACCCCGCTCTTCTTTCCCCGTTTTGATACCGGCGTTCCCTCAATCTCGACGATATCAAGGGAGAAATCGATGACCGGCGCATTGGCAATCGCCCCGCCGATGCCAAACGCCTGGACGATATCCCGGTAGGCGCAGACATCGTCTATCGTAAGCCCGCCGGACAGGAAGATGCCGACCTTCTCAAACCCGTGCACATCCAGTTCCCATCGCACCTCCTCGAGGATGGCCCGCATGTCCCCCCGCCGGGAACGGGGGGTGTCCAGCCGGACGGCGGTGGCGCCTGCACGCGCCGCCGCAAGCACCTCCCGTTTCTCGTCGCAGTACGTATCGCAGAGATAGACACGGGGCACATCCGGCGGTGCCGACCGGTCAAACGCCGCCCATGCGTCCTCTGCATTGCCATAACACATGATGAGGGCATGGGGGATGGTGCCCACCACCGGCATATTCCCCGGCGCACAGGTGTTGCTCACCCCGTCGACACCGCCGATCCATGCAGCCCGTTCGATCATCCGGGCGATGGCGGGGTGCTGCCGCCGCGACCCGAAGGAGAGCACCTGCCGGTCTCCCGCGGCAGCCTTGATACGGGCCGCAGAGGTGGCGATGCCCGAGGCATGACAGATAAACCCGAGAAGTGCCGTCTCGAGCCGGCAGAATGCGAGATATGGCCCCTGAATCCGTATGACCGGTTCGCCCGGATAGAAGATGCTCCCTTCGGGAAGTGCCGAGACGCTGACGTTTGTGCCCTCCAAAAGGGTCACCACATCATTGAGGCCGCAGAAGACACCCCACTCCGAGGGGAGCGAGGATGCGGTGATCTCTGCCGTCACCACCGGATTTCTCCCATCCTGTTTTAGGGCCGCCATCGTACGATCAAAATAGATATCCGTGCAGTTTCCTTCAGTGATTGTCCTCTCATCGACCATCCCGAACCTGTCCATGGTCACTGGTCAGATTCTTACCGGATAAGCATATGGATTTTCAATGGTGTCCCACATCTTAAGAAGAAGGACAAAAAAACATGATAGCAATGAATACAATGGTGCAGAGACCGGATGGCACACGCACCGGGATGCGGGAGAGGGGGGGAGGACGATGCTGGGAATAATCGGGGGGACGAGCCTTTTTCATGCAAACCTCCCGCGTCTCGCCAAGACCGTGACCAACACCCCGTACGGGCCGGCCGAGCTGTACCTGGGAGAGGTTGCGCTGCTGCTGAGGCACCAGTTCAACCGGCCGCCCCACAGAATCAATTTCAGGGCCATGGCATCGGCGCTTGCCCTTGCAGGCGTCGACCGGGTCGTAGCCCTCGGGTCCGTCGGGTCCCTCAGGACGATGCATCCCCCGGGGACCATCCTCCTCCCGGACGATTACCTGTCGGTCGCGCCGGTCCCCAGCATCCATAACCACACCCGCGAGCATGTAATGCCCGCGATCGACGACGGCCTTCGCACCCGCCTCGCCGACCTCATTGAAGATGCACGAAATGGCGGCGTCTATGCCCAGACCGCCGGACCGCGTATCGAGACGCGGTCGGAGATCCGCGCCCTCGCACAGATAGCCGATGTCGTCGGCATGACGGTCGCCTCCGAAGCCGCCCTCTGCAATGAGCTCGGCATCAGGTTTGCCGCCGTCTGCATGATAGACAATTATGCCCACGGGGTGACCGAGGATATCCTCTCGTACGACCACATCCTCGCCATGGCAAAGGCAAATACCGCCCGGACGGAGAGGATCGTCGAATCAGTCATCGATCAGCTTGGAGCTGCCAATGACCACTGAACAGGATTATTTTGCCGGGAATGCGTCGACCCTCATCACCGGCGCCTATACCGGCGAACAGGCGCAGGTGCAGGACATCTATATCGGCAGGGACGGAAAAATCTGCGCAACCGGAACGGATATTTCCCGTGATTACCGCACCGAAGCGGACAGGATCATCGATGCGCACGGAAAAATAGCACTGCCGGGCCTCGTCAACACCCATACCCACGCCGCAATGACCCTCCTGAGGGGATATGCGGATGATATGCACCTCCAGGAATGGCTCAGCGAGAAGATATGG
Source organism: Methanoculleus sp. (assembly GCA_011045995.1). GTDB lineage: Archaea > Halobacteriota > Methanomicrobia > Methanomicrobiales > Methanomicrobiaceae > Methanovulcanius. The sequence goes on from DSBQ01000036.1 coordinate 13,813, forward strand.
CCGCTCGAAGCTCATCTCACCGGCGACGACGTGTATTGGGGGACCCGTCTCGCATGCCTCGAGATGATCCGCTCCGGCACCATCGCCTTCAATGACATGTATTTTTTCATGGACGACGCGGCCCGCGCCACCGCCGATGCGGGGATGAAGGGGACCTTCGCCCACGGGTTCATCGACCTCGGAGACGAGGAGAAGCGCGAGGCGGAGATCAGGGCCACCAAAGAGCTGTATGCATCGATTGCGGCGATGAACAACCCCGCACTCCAGACAGCCGTGGGGCCCCATGCCCCGTATACCGTCTCGCCGGAAGGCCTTGCATGGTGCGCGGAATTCAGCCGTGAGAAGAACATCGGCCTCCACATCCACCTGGCGGAAACAGAACGGGAGGTGAACGACTGCATCGCTCTTCACGGCATGCGCCCGGCGGCGCTCCTCGACCGATGCGGCTGCCTGACCGGACGCACCGTCGCAGCGCACTGCTGCTGGCTCAATGAAGACGAATGCCGCCTTTTGGCAGATCGTGAGGTGACGGTCTCCCACAATCCGGTCTCCAACATGAAACTTGCCGTCGGCAGAACGATGCCCTATCACTGGCTCAAAGCGGCAGGCGCCCGGGTAAGCCTCGGGACCGACGGCTGCTCCTCCAACAACAACCTTGACCTCATCGAAGAGATGAAGGTGGCCGCCCTCCTCCAGAAATATTCCTGGAATTCCAGCGTTCTTCTCCCGGCGGATGAGGCACTCACCCTTGCGACATCCGCCGGTGCCCGTGCCCTGCGGACCGGCGGGGGGACCCTTGCCCCCGGAGAGGAGGCGGATCTTATCCTTCTTACCACCCGTACCCCCCCGATGGTCCCCCTCCATAACTGCCGGTCGAATATCGTGTATGCCGCATCGGGCTGCGCCGTCGATACCGTTTTCTGCAGCGGGCGCATGCTGATGCACGACCGCGTCATTCCCGGCGAAGCGGAGATTCTCTCCATGGCGCAGCAGTGTGCCACGGGCCTCGTTGCACGGGCCTCCGGCCGGACCTGACCGTCCCCCCCCTTTTTTGCGATATGTTTATTGCCCTCTTCAGGTATTCTGCATCATGGCGCAGGAGAGCAAAAGACGCCGGTTTGCACGGCCGCGGGTCGTTGTCAGCAGGTGCATCGAGTTCGATCCGGTCCGGTACAACGGGGATATGGTCCCCAGCAGGGAAGTTGCCCGGCTAAAACCCTTCATAGATTTTCTTCCCGTCTGCCCGGAAGTGGAGATCGGCCTCGGCATCCCCCGTGAGACGATACGCATCGTCAGGATGGACGGGGGCAACCATCTCATCCAGCCGTCGACAGGGCGGGATGTAACAGAAGAGATGCAGAGTTTTACGAAAAAATTTATCGATGCAATCCCCCCCGTCGACGGGTTCATCCTCAAAAACCGCTCCCCGACATCGGGCATCAGCGGCGTGCGCATCTATCCGTCGGCACGCCCGTCGGCACCGGTGGGCCACGGACCGGGGTTTTTCGGGGGAGAGGTGCTCATGAGGTATCCCTATTACCCCATTGAAGACGAAGGGCGCCTGAAAAATCACCGGATCCTCGACCATTTCCTCACCCGGATATACACCCTCGCAGATTTTCGCATTGTCGAAGAACAGAATTCGTTCCCCGCTCTCGTCCGCTTCCATTCCCAGAACAAACTCCTCCTGATGGCCCATAACCTGAAAGGATACCAGAACCTCGGCCGGCTGGTCGGTTCGCATGCCAACCACGAACCCGCAGACGACCTGATTGCCCGGTACCGGGAAATCCTCCTCCCCACCATCGCCAAAGCGCCGACATATTCACGCACCATCAATGTCATGCTTCACAGCGAAGGCCGGTTCAAACACCTCCTGAACCATGAAGAAAAAGCGGTATTTCTTGATGCAGTCGAGAACTACCGTGCGGGCAACGGCACCGTCGCCGGGCCGAAGAATATCCTGAAGTCCTGGATCGCACGGTTCGGGGACGAATACCTGCATGAACAGACATTCTTTGCCCCCTACCCGGACGAACTCATGGAGTACCCTGCCGAAGAGACGGAACGGGGACGCGACCTGTGGGCGGATTTCCTTGACTGAAAAGATTACGCCGTCTCGATGGTGGCCTCATGTTCGAGGCCCAGTTCTTTAATGGAGATCTCGCGCATCTCCATTTTTCTAATCTTTCCGGTCACCGTGATGGGAAAACTATCGACGAACTTCACGTACCGCGGCGTCTTGTACCGGGCAATGCGGCCGTTGCAGTAGTCTTTCACCTCTTCTGCCGTCATCTGGAAACCTTCGTGCAGTTTTACCCAGGCCATCAGCTCCTCGCCGTACTTCTCGTCAGGAACGCCGATGATATAGATATCCTCTATCTTCGGGTGGGTATGGAAGAACTCCTCGATCTCACGCGGATAGATATTCTCTCCTCCGCGAATCACCATCTCCTTGATTCTCCCGACAATCCGGACGTATCCCTCTTCATCCATGATGCCGAGATCCCCGGTATGGTTCCACCGGTCGGCGTCGATGGTGCTTCTGGTCGCGCTGGGGTTGTTGTAGTAGCATTTCATCACCACATAACCGCGGGCGCATATCTCGCCGGGCATCCCGCGGGGCACGATCTTCTGGGTCTGGGGGTCGATGATCTTGAGTTCGACATTCGGAAACGTCTTGCCCACGGTCGAGACCCTGCGCTCCAGCGGATCGGAGGTGGTCGTCATCGTGACCCCCGGTGAGGTCTCCGTCTGGCCGTAGACGATGACGATCTCCTTCATGTTCATCCTGTCGGCCACCTGGCGCATGTACTCGATGGGGCATGGCGACCCTGCCATAATCCCCGTCCGCAGGGTGTCGTATTTATATTTCTTGAAGTCAGGGTGTTTCAGTTCGGCGATGAACATGGTAGGCACGCCGTGCAGAGCCGTGCACCGTTCATTCTGCACCGTCTGGAGGACCTTTTCGGCATCGAATGCCGGGTAGGGGAGCACCATCGTCGACCCGTGGGTGACGCATGCCATGTTCGAGAGCACCATCCCGAAACAGTGGTAGAAGGGCACGGGGATACAGAGACGGTCCTTCTCGGTAAAGCCCATCCCCTCGCCGATGGTAAAGCCGTTGTTGAGCACATTATGGTGCGTCAGCACCACCCCCTTCGGGTACCCCGTCGTCCCGGAGGTGTACTGGATATTGATGGGGTCGTCGAACGAGAGGGAGTCCATGCGCTCCTGGAGCTCGTCGGGGCTGATGTTTTCCCCCATCTCATGGATCTCGTCCCAGGTGAACATGCCGTTGTACGGGATATCCCCGATGAAGACCACATTTTTCAGGAACGGAAACCTGTCACTGGATATTTTCCCCGGCCTCGACTCGATCGCCTCGGGGCAGGCCTCATAGAACATGCCGACATAATCCGAGGACTTGAACCTGCCCTGAAGAAAAATCGTATGGATTTCAGCCTGTTTCAGCGCGTATTCCAGCTCGAAGGTACGGTAGGCCGGATTGATATTGACCATGATCGCACCGATCTTTGCGGTGGCGAACTGGACGAGAAGCCATTCGGCATAGTTCATCGCCCATATGGCGACGCGGTCTCCCTTGCGGACACCGAGGGCCATCAGGCTCCTGCCAAGCTGTTCAATGCGTTCATTGAATTCACGATAGGTCCACCGGATATCCTGATCAACAGCGACCACAGCTTCGGTATCAGGATATTTCCTGACCGTCTCGTCCAGCATCTCACCTATCGTCATCCCTATCAGTGGAATGTTGGAAATACCGCTTGCATAACTTGGCTGAACCATCCCAATTCTATACGAATGCCGGATACTTAGCTCTCACGATCAAGAACACAATTCTTAAGTTACCCCGTTGCATAGTTGTTGTGCACCTTTGGAGGGGTCGTGGCCTAGTCCGGCATGGCGACGGGCTCCAGCGGTCTTTGCGAATGATGAACAATGGGTCTCCTGACACTTCGGATGATGACCCGTTGGAGCACTGACGTAAATGCAGTGCTCTCTCGCATGTCGGAGAGACCCGTCGATCGTGAGTTCAAATCTCACCGACCCCACTTTTTAAAAGGGTGTATGGGATTGTTGTTTACCCGAGCCCGAGCTTTGCCCTCTTTCCTTCGATGTGGTCTGCAATGCCATCCGCCGCGGCCTTCGTATCCTGCTCGACATTGAGGATGCCGCCGGTGATATCCTCCAGTTCCTTGGTGAGGAGCCTGACCAGCTTCGGCGCCCCGGTGACCGTCGGGATGGGATTCACATAGGTATAAAGGCCAAACGCAAGAGCGAAGATCGCATCAATCGTCGCCTTCTGTTCCATGTACTCCGGAGCGGCGACCGCAACCGGGAGATTATAGATCGGAACGCCGCCGAGCGCTTCTGATACCGCATACAGCAGGTCCGCACACCGCCCCGTATCGGTGCAGGTGCCAAAACTCAGGACCGGCGGGATGCCGAGGGCTGAACAGAGGCCGTTGAGGCCGCTTCCGGCACGGTCCTTTGCCCCCGGTAAGCAGAGGCCCGCCACCTGGAGGGCGGCACTGCCGCACCCCATCGAGAGCACCAGAATATCCCTTTTCATCAGCTCTTCTGCAAGGGCGACGGATTTCACGTCCTGCCCGGCATCCCTGAGGGTGGTACAGGAGACGAGCCCCACAATCCCGCGGATCGTCCCGTCTTTTATGGCGTCAAGAAGGGGGGAGAGCGTTCCTCCCAGAACTTCGGTGATGCTCTCGGGAGAAAATCCCGCCACCGCCGTCCCCTGGGGAAGGCCGGTGACCGGCGCAACCTCCGCCCGCCTGCGGGGATAATTGGCCACCGCCATCCCGAGGATCTGTTCTGCCTGCTCCTGTGCTTCACGGGGGACATAGTTCAGCCGCGCTTCTTCCCCTTCGAAGGCCACCAGTTCACTGACCGGGAGCAGGACAAACCGGTACTTTTCGGCATAGACGGGGTCCAGCGGGAGCGAACAGTTCATATCCGCGACAAATACGTCCACCGCACCGGTCGCAAGCACCGCCTCCTGCATGATCCAGTTGCCCGTGTAGCCGTAGAAGACATCGTCGGTCTCCAGGCGCTGGATCATCTCCTGCCCGGTCTCGATATTTCCGATGATGCGCAGGCCCTTTGCCCCTGCGGCCCGTGCCTTCTCCTGCCACTCCTCCTTTTTCGCGGCATCGATGAGGGCAAACCCGAGGAAGGGTTCGTGGCCGTTCGGGAGCACATTCACGTAGTCGGGGTCGAGCACGCCCAAATCCACCCTGACCTCATGGGGGCGCGGGATGCCGTAGAGCACGTCCTGGAGATGTTCGAGGACGAGCTGGCTCTGGTAGGCCATCGCGATCGAAAGCCGCATCGCCTTTAAGGCAAGACTGACGTAATACCCGTCCACGTTGGTAAGACACGAACCGGTCGCATTCATGATCTCCGCATGGATACCGCCGGGAAATATTCCCAGCTTTTTCCAGGTCTCCTGCCGCTCCCACGGGGCGAGCGCTGCAACGACGGTGCTTTCCCGGTAGGCGGGAGCCGCAAAGTCCTTCCCCACGAAATCGCAGACCCGGAGAGCCGTCTCCTCGGGAGTGCTGCCGGGGGTTATCCCCAGGCGTTCGGCGAACGTCGCCAGTTTTTCAGGTTCTGCAAGAGAGAACGGCGTTTTTCCAAGGGCGGTGTCCCGAAGGGTCTGCACCGTTTTTTCTGCGTGGTAGTGGTAGGTGGACGCCCCCATGAGGTTTCGCAGGAGCATCATCCTCATCGCTATCCCGTCGGCCGATATGCCGCAGACGCCCCGTTTGTCCTTTTCCGCGTCAACGCGGCACGGCCCGTTGGAACAGAGGTCGCACCGTGACCCGCCCATGCAAAATCCGCACCGTTTGTCAGGGTCGTCGCCGAAGCCCTGTGCTTCATACCGGTCCCACACATTCGACATGCCGTCCTCACGGAGTTTGTCATACATCGCACGCACGGAGGCATGGTAGGATATTCGATCATGTTCCATCGTAGGATCGCCTCAGGTACTGACGCACCCTATCCTCCGCGGTGATAAATCTTTCGCTGCCCTCCCCTCTTAGGCACAATAACCCGACTCCCAAGGGGGCCATACGGCACATCAGGCCCCATTTCGGGCATTTTTTCTGATCCACGTCTTCATTCAGTGAATGAGCCGGCCCGTGCAGGCCGGTTCCGGCCTTTTGCCGAACGGATACCCCGGTTGTCACCGGAGGGGGGGGTTCTTCCGACACGTGGATTTATGTACAGAGAAGTCCCATAATAACGCAGGAATTTAATCATGTTTCTTATAGGAGAATCTCTCGAAGGCGAGGGAGCAGAACTTGCCCACATCGACCTGATGATCGGCGATAAAAACGGCCCCGTCGGGATGGCCTTTGCAAATGCCGCATCACAGCTTTCCGCGGGCCACACGCCGCTTCTCGCGGTCATCCGCCCCAACCTGCTGACGAAACCGGCAACCCTTATCATCCCGAAGGTGACCCTGAAAAAGGAAGAGCAGGTCAATGCGATCTTCGGTGCCGTCCAGGCCGCCGTCGCAAAAGCGGTCGCGGACTCCGTCGAGGAGGGCATCTTCGATGGCATGGACCTCGAGGAGACCGTCATCCTCGCAAGCGCCTTTTTGCACCCCACCGCCGCGGACTACAACCGCATCTACCGCTACAACTACGGTGCGACCAAACAGGCCATCCAGCGTGCAATTGCAGGATTCCCTGACAAACAGACCCTCATCCACGAGAAGGACCGTGCGGGCCACGCCGTCATGGGATTCAAGGTGCACCGCCTCTGGGACCCGCCCTACCTCCAGGTCGCCATGGACCTCGTCGATATGAAGTCGGTCGAACGTGTCCTCAGGAATGTCCCCGAAAACGACCACGTCCTCATCGAGGCGGGGACCCCGCTCATCAAACAGTTCGGCCTCAGTGTCATCGGCGAGATACGAAAATACCGCCCCGAGGCATTCATCATCGCCGACTTAAAGACCCTTGACACCGGCAACCTCGAGGCACGGATGGCGGCGAACGCATCGGCAGACGCCGTCGTCGTCTCCGGCCTTGCCCCCATCTCAACCATTGAGAAATTCATCATCGAGGCAAAGAAGACCGGCATCTACTCGGTCATCGACATGCTCAATGTTGAAAACCCCGCACAACTCGTGGCAGAACTCGCCAGGCGCGGCGCCGTCCCCAGCATCGTCGAGTTGCACCGGGCCATCGACGCCGAGGGCGACGAACACAACTGGGGCGACATCCCGGCAATCAAGAAGGCCGCGGGTGGAAAACTCCTCGTCGCCACCGCCGGCGGCATCCGCCAGCACGTGGTCAAGGACGCACTGAAGGCGGGGGCCGACATCCTTGTCGTCGGACGGGCCATCACCGCCTCCAAGAATATCTGCAATGCCGCCGAGGGATTCCTGGAAGAACTCAACAGCGAAGAGATCGATCAGTTCAGAATTATGACTGATTTTTAATTGGTCATTCTGTTTTTTTATTTTTTACACTGGTATAACAACATCACCAAATAATGCAAATCCCATATAGCTTGACACAGCCAATATTGAAACATAAAACATTGCTGTGTATAATATATGGAAAAAAGTGATTTTATCGTCAGTTAATTTCGTTGTAATTTGTAATTTTCCCCTAAATTGAGGCAAATCTTCAATCCAAATTGAATGTTTCACAGAATCCAATAATAGTATAAAGTGAACAACATCCATGCCCATCAATCCACAGATATACAATGATGCCGATAAAAATGGAATAGGAGCAGCATTTCCAAATATTGGAAATTCATATGTTTGCAATGTGGGAATCAAATAATAGCCAAGCGAGAATAAAGCAACAGCTATTGGAATTCCTTCAAGTCGAATTTTCAAAATTATATCATCAAAATGCTTTATTCTGTCCTTTGTTACCTTCCAATCTTCAATAAATAGTCTATCTGAATCATTTTCATCCATTTTTCAAATCATTTCCCTTATTTGAATCTTCTTTTGTATAATTATTTACTAAATTCTATTTACGATATAATGGTTTGTTAGAAAGGAATATCATTTCATTACCCAATTTTCATATATTGAGAGGTTTTCCTATAGAAATAAGATAAAAGAGTATCCAGACAATTTTCAGATTGAATCGGTTTCAGATGAACTTAAAAACCGGTTGTGGACCTGCTTATATATTCATTATTTAAATCGCGCAGTTTATTATAAAA
>DSBQ01000063.1 GCA_011045995.1 Methanoculleus sp.
CGCCCGGAGAGATCATTCCATTCGCGGTAGGCGTAAACGATGATGAAGATGAGCAGCGCCTGGGTGAAGAGCGCGATCACATGGGCATGGGGATCCCCCCAGAGAAAGGAGAAGAGGGGGAATTCGTTGATCGTGTCGGCAATCGTCCTCGTCGAATCCCACATGACCGAATGGGCGCCTGCCCCCGAGGCGGCAAGCACGAGAAACGAGGGATTGACCAGCAGGAGGGTGAGGACCGGCAGAAACCGCAGCCGTTGCAGGAGCACATGCCCCGCCGCATAGAGGGCAACCGCTGCATTGGCAAAGACCGTGGGAAGGATGAGATTGAACGTAACAGGGGAGGGGGCCTCCGCCGTAAGCCCCACCGCCCCCATCATCCAGTGGCCGAGATAATAGTAGACCGAGAGGTCCCCCCCCGCATACCACGGGTCGAGAGGGGCAACCACGGGATTTCTCATGACCGATGCCAGGATGGCGTGGTCCATGAACTTCTCCGCATAGGAGATCGAGGGGTTGAAGAACCGCACCTCGAGCATGAAGGCAAAACAGAGCAGGAAGAGGACGTCCCAGTGCGCCTCCCTGCGGATGGCGTCGAGGGAATATCTGCGGCGCCAGAGCCCCATGCCCAGGAGGACAAGGAAGGGGAGGAGTGCCACCTGGACCGGGAGATGGATGATCGCGCAGTACCAGCTAAGCAGGGCAAACAATAGGAGGGAGAGGGGATAGGCCGCCCCGTAGGCAAGCTTCCCGAATCCTTCCCCGAGCCACGGCCAGAGGGCCATCTGGATGAGCTTGAGGACGCACAGCCAGCCGATGACGGCCAGTGCCTGGGCACCCGCCGCGATCACTTCGCGACCTCCTCCGTATCAAGAGAGCGGGAGAAGGCCCGGCGCATCAGATCCACCGACCAGCCGCCAAAGAGCGAGAGGGAGACGATCCCGCCCGCGAGGGTGACCAGGTTTTTCACGAGATGATCGATGACCGCAATGAGCGTCGCGATGGCCGGTGTAACCCCGCCAAGGCCCAAAGTGAGGGCGACCGCGAGTTCATAGGTCCCTATCCCGCCCGGCGTGACCGGCACCGCCTTGACAAGATTGCCGATGACGATGGCAAGGGCCACGATGATGAACGGGACGGAGGTCCCGAACATGAGGGCGATCACGTAGCAGATGACGATATCGGTGATCCAGATTGCTATCGAACTTGCCGAAAGGATGGTCACCGACGCCACCGAGAGCGACGCCGCCCTCACCTGGGCGATGAGACGAAGGCCCATCGCGAGGTATTTGTTCCCGGACTCGAACCTCCCGGCAAAGAGGAGGAAGACGACGAAGACGCCGCAGAGGATGATGGCGGCATAGATGATGGTGACAAACCAGTCGGGCACATTGAGGACGAAGGGAAGGGCGAGCGCCCCCAACAGCGCCACCGTGATGATGTCAAAGAACCGTTCGACCACGATCGAGGAGAGGCTCTCGGAGTACTTCGCATCCACCTCGTGATGGAGGACGAAGATCCGGATCAGATCGCCCAGCCGTGCGGGGACGATCAGGTTCGCTGTCTGCGAGAGGTAGATGCAGGCCGTCGAGAGCCATAGCGACACGGTGACCGCAAGCGACGAGAGAATATAGAGGTACCGCCATCCCCTGAGAAACCACGCACCGATGCAGATGACCACGGCGAGGAGGAGATACGAGTAGACCGCATGGTCGAGTGCGATCAGCAGATCATCCCATACCCGTGCAAGCATGAAGGCGACGATCGCAACGGCAAGGATGGTCGGCAGCACTACCGCACTAATCTTTCTGAGCATGCAGGCGCCACCTGAGGCGAACTATCGCCGACCCCATCTCAAAGACATCTTTGAACCGGACCGTCGTCTTGTCGCTGGTCCGCCAGCGAACGGGAAACTCCTGTATCCGGTAGCCCTTCTTCTGCGCCCGGACCAGCACCTCGGTGTCCCAGAACCAGTGGTGCGCCTCGATGGCGGGAATGAGCGGGAGCAGGCGGCTGCGGTTGAACGCCTTGAAGCCGCACTGGTGATCATACAGGGCGCTGCCCAGCACCGTTCGCACGAGCATATTGTAGCCCCTGCTCGCCACCTCACGCTCCTGCGTCCGGACGATGTCACTCTCCTTCATGAGCCGGGATCCCGTCGCGATGTCGTACCCTTCGCGGATGGCACCGATGAGCCGGGGGAGGTGGGCGATGTCGGTCGCAAGGTCCACATCATAATAGCAGACAATATCGGCATCCACCGACCGGAAGGCACGGTTGAGGGCCTCACCGCGGCCGAGGCGTTCATCCGAATGGAAGAGCCGGACACGGGGGTCGCGCTCCTCACATTCCCTGACGAATTCGGGACTCCCGTCGGTGCTGCCGTCTTCTGCGACGACGAGGATGAACGAGTCCGTAATCCTGCCGAGCGCTTCGATCGATGCGGGAATGGCGGTCTCCAGCGCCTCGCGGTCATTGAAGACCGGGAGCACGGCACAGACGTCATACCCGCTCATCGTCGTGCCTCCGTCACCCTGCGGGCAACCTCATAGCCTGCCGCAACCGACCCCTCCATACTCCGCTCGGGGTAATTGGTGGGGGAGAACATTCCTGCCATGAACAGCCCGTCCTTCCCGTACGGGGCGATCAGCGAGCGGTAGCCGGTCGTGTATACCGGCCCAGCGGCGGTGTCGACGGTCATGAAATGCCATGCGATCTCATCCGGGCGCACGGAGAACCGCCGGCAGAAATCATCGATCATCGCCTGTTCGTGGTTCTCCGGGAGATGGTCACGGAAGTAGGACGCCAGATAGACAATATGGGACCCATAGCGCTCTTTCGGGATGAAGTTGGTATGCCCGATCACCGCCCCGTAGGGTGCCTCGTCCTTCATATTGACCCAGTAGATGCCGTTCGTGACATCACGGGAGATTCCCATCGTCACGCAGGCAGCCCCCTGGTAGGGAATATCCGGCAGTGCGGGGCCGCCGATGGCTTCGAGGATCGACGGGCGGATGGTGGAGATGACCGCATCATAGGGAGCGCCGTTCACTTCCCACGACCCGTCCTCCATCCGGCGCACCGAATGGGCGGCAATGCCGGTGTGGACGGCGCCCCCCTGCTCCCGGATGGCACGGACCAGTGCATCAACCAGGCTGTGATACCCGAACTTCAGGTAGCCCAGCCGTTCACCCTCCGGGCCACGGTCGGAACGAATCGCAACCCGTGAGACCATCCACGCCGCCGAGACCTGGTCCCGCATTGCACCGAACTTGCTTTTAAGCAGGGGCTCGAAGAACGTCTCGTACGTGTGCCTCCCGCACCGGTCGAGGAGAAAATCCTTCGCCGTCACATCATCAAGGTCGCAGCCATTGAGCTTTTTTGCAGACAGGGTCAGCCGGGCAAGGCGGTATTTGTCCCCGAGGGTAAGGACGGGGTACCGCAGGATCTCAAGGGGGGTCGTCAGGGGATGGATGGTCCCGTCGACATAATATCCCGTACTTCCCTTCCTCCATTCAAGGCTCTCGCGCAGTCCGAGTTCATCCATGAGACCGAGGAGGAGACGGTCACCGGAGAAGCAGTGGTGATAATAATTCTCAATCCATGCATCACCGACACGGGTCGAGGAGAGCAGTCCACCGGGCACGGGAGAGGCCTCAAGGACGTCCACAGAGGCACTCTTTGCAAGAGCAAACGCCGCTGTCAGACCCGTTAATCCTCCGCCAATGATGCATATATTCATTCATCTATAGTATGCATGCAACCCTCATAAGAAAGTTTTTGAAGTTAAGAAATAAACAATTTAATTACCTGAAGAGGCGATCATCTTCAACATTCGGATGGTATATACATGAGAGTTTTTTTTATCGGGTTTGGCCAGGCCGGCGGCAAAATTGTCGATATGTTCATTGAACAGGACAAGAAACATCCCTCGAGATCCTTCCGTGCCATTGCAGTGAACACTGCCCGGACCGACCTCATGGGGCTCAACCAGATCGAGCTCAAGGACAGAATTCTCATCGGCCAGACCGTTGTCAAGGGCCACGGGGTCGGGACGGACAATGTAACCGGTGCCAAGATTACCGCAGATGAAATTGACAGCATCATCAATATCATCGACGACCGCGGTACCCACGACATCGATGCATTTGTCATTGTCGCGGGTCTTGGGGGGGGTACCGGGTCCGGTGGCTCTCCGGTACTTGCACGCCATCTGAAGAGGATCTACCGGGAGCCGGTCTATGCCCTCGGTATTCTCCCGGCTCCGGAGGAGGGGCGGCTGTATTCGTACAATGCAGCCCGCAGTCTGTCTACACTGGTCAATGAGGCGGACAATACCTTCATCTTCGACAACAGTGCCTGGAAGAACGAGGGCGAGAGTGTCCGCGGTGCCTACCAGCGCCTGAATGACGAGATCGTCCGCCGGTTCGGCGTGCTGTTCAGGGCAGGCGAGGTCAGCAAGAGCGGCGTCGGTGAGATGGTCGTCGACTCCAGCGAGATCATCAACACCCTGAGGGGCGGCGGCATATCCTCCGTCGGATATGCAGTCTCCGATACCGTCAGCAAGAGCACCAAACAGCGGCAGGGACGGGCGGCAGGGCTCCTGAAGGGCTTTAAAAAGAAGGAGGCCGCGGAGGAGGTCCTGACCGGAGAGGACAAATCCGCCAAGATCATCGGTCTTGTCAGAAGGGCAATGCTCGGACGGCTCACGCTCCAGTGCGACTATTCGACCGCCGAACGCGCCCTGGTCCTGATCGCCGGCCCCCCGGACGACATGGACCGCAAAGGCGTCGAGAAGTCCAAGTCATGGGTCGAGGAGAATATCGCCGGCGTGGAGGTGCGTGGCGGCGACTACCCGACCGTGAGTTCCAAGGTTGCGGCAGTGGTGGTGCTTGCAACCATCGGCGATGCACCCCGTATCAGGGAACTCCTTGCAATCGCAAAGGAGACGAAAGAGGATGTAATCAAATCCAAAGAGCGCCGGGCAACCATGTTCGATGACGAAGAGGTCGACCCGCTCTTTGAATAAACGCAGAGGTTAGGTATGAAACGAGGAATTATAGCGATTTTCTGTATCCTGCTGGCACTGTGCCTGGTTCCGCCGGCAATGGCAGCAGGCTACTCTGTACAGTCGAGTGACATCAGCCCGACCGGTCCGGCATCTCCCGGTGACCGGATCATTACCAATATTGACATCAAATTGACCGGGTCCGAGAAACAGACCTTCAACAGCTACAATGAACTCGAGATCTATACCGATCTTGCTGACCCGCAGTACGAATATACCATCTCAATCAACGGCGTGGAGCAGACCCGGATCGTAACGACCCGCTACATCAGGGTCTCCGGCTGGGAACTGTCCTACCCGGACAGCAATGAGGTGCACATTTACATCACCCTGGAGGGGAAGGCTCCCGAAGTCTCCGCCACCAGTGATGTCGACGTCATCCGTATCCGTGAGCAGGATGCAAACGGAAACATCGTTTCCAACGGTGAATATCTCCTTGAAAAGACCATCCTGAACCCCGAGGATATCGACAAGGTGCTTGCCGTTCGCGAGAGTGAACTCGCCGAGCTCCGGACCACCATCGATACCATCGCCGCAGAAGGCGTAAATGTCGCTGCTGCGGAGAGCAAGTACCAGGACGCAAAGAAGGCAATCACGAGTGCCAAGACCAGCAGCTACACCCAGGCAAACGTGTATCTTGCCGAGGCGGGCACGCTTATTGAAGAGGCGGACGACCTGGTGCAGGAAGGCCATGCAACCAAACTGATTGCCGATGCGCAGGCGATCATCGACGATACCAACACCCACATCACGTACTTTGTCGATGAACGCAACATGGCCGACGATTCCCGGGTCACCGCCATCGAAAAGAAGCTTGCCATTGCAGAGACGAAGCTTTCGCAGGCCAAGGACTTCAGGGACAAGGGCGACTACTACCAGGCGCGCCTGAACGCGAATGAAGCCGAACTGACCGCGGATGAGGCGCTTGACAGCGCTGAAGCGCTGCGTGAGAAGATCGGCGACGGCGGGCTGCTCCCCGACATGAGCGGCCTTGGGATCTACATCCTGATCTTCGTTGCCGTGGTGGTCATCGGCGCCGTCGGATATGCGGCCTACCGGCACTTCACCAAGTGGGACGAGCTTGGGTAAACCCGGATCACCCACCCCAACAACCTGAATAGCATTCCCTTTTTTCCCTTTTGGTTCATTCTTTCCACGGCGATTCGTTCATCCGGGTTCCTTTTGCCGCCCGCACTCTCAGACGTCACCCCGTAAAAAAGGGGTCTCCTGTCTTTACCCATCCACCATAGCACCGGAAGGCATGTCCCATTGCCAGCAGGACCTGTACCCGCTCCGGCCGCTGCGGATGAGAAGGCCGAACCAGATGCAGGGGAGGAGGAGGCAACCAGCCCGACGACAGAAAAATGCAGCATATCCTGTACCGGCCCCGGCAGTGACGATGCAGCAGGCATCCCCCGTCACCCGCCCGCCTGTACGTATGAAAGAGAAGAGCAGCCGGGAAAAGAGAGGAATAGTTTGGAAGAAGAGAGGAATTGTCCCGAAGAAGAGAAGAGCACCAAGAGGAGCGACAGTATCACGCCGGCAAAACCGGCCAGAGCGGCCATGGAGAACCGTCCATATCCTTTACGTTTCATTCCGGTCCTGTTCATTCAGGTCCGGTCTGAATACCAGTGGTTGCGGTCCCGCCGGTGAAGGGAAGTCTTCGGGCGACGGCGTAAAAAAAAGAAGGCTCAGCCAGAGGCGGAGGCTGTCTCCGGCAGGACGAATACATTCCATTTGACGCTGCCGATGGTCCCGTCCCTTCTGAAATAATACTCGGCAAGGCGGTCACGGTTCTCATAGATGGAGTACCAGTACGAGTGATTCAGCAGGACGTGCTCATATCCCGGCACTGCATCAAATCCTGCCGGATAGTCGCTGATGACCACCCCGTACTCGCCGCCCGCAAAGTAGTCCGGGTCGGTTACCGAACCCAGATAGGAGATCTTTTTGGATCCTTCTCCACGGTAGTACCACGGCATCGGCCAGTAATGGCTCCCGGTGATCGCCGTTTTTTTGTCGGACGCGTCGATCCATGCCATGACCATACGCAGGTCTTCCGAGTTCTGCACCTGGACGATGGGTTCGTTGATGTCGGCGGGAGTAAAGGCGACGTGGACCATCATCACCACGAGGAAGATAGATGCGGCCACGGCAAGAACGGCCCTCTTCGACGGCATCATGTACGCCGCCACGAAGATCATCGGGAGCAGCTGATGGAGAATCAGCCAGGGCACCTTCTCCCCGATATAGCCGTAGGCGAGAAGCGATACCGCGAGCCAGAAGATGGCAAAGGCAGCAAATTCGTACTGCCGCCGCCCGGACGTGCAGGGAAGGGCGGTGCCTGCTCTGTCCCCTTCACTCCTCCGGCCGGCCACCTCTCGCGGCGGCACCGCCTCGCCTTTCAGCTGTGCCAGTGCACGGGCGCAGACGACGCCGAAGTCATCCGGAGAGGAAGGAGGGCGTGGTGCCCCGTCACCGGCAGGGGAACTGGCCGGAATGTCCTGCCCCTGCCCTGACGAAGCCCGGCGCCGGTCGTTCCAGCTGGTGGCGTACTGCCCGATGCCGACCATCGCAAAGAAGAGGATCGGCACCTCGTAGAGGAGGAAGAGCAGGATGTAGAAGTACGGCGGGCCGCCGAGGCGCTGCTGGCCGTGCACCGATGTCCAGTGGCTGATGGCATCGAGCCATCCCGTCATCACCACCTCGGGTTGGGTCCCGAACGAGGAGTAGAAGACCGCCATGATACAGGCGGTCCCCCCGGCCCAGAGGAGGGCATCCTTCCACCACCCGGGCTGAAGGACAATCTTTTTGCGCAGGAGAAGCACCACCAGCCAGAACCCGAAGGTGCCGATGACAATCGGCATATTCTCCTTGCAGCACATTCCCAGTCCGGCGGCAACTGCCGCAAGCAGGATATACCGCCGCTGCCGGCCTTCGAGATAATACAGGACTGCGACAAGGAGCAGCATGGTGAAGAAGACGATGAATATGTCATTTCTGAGAAACCGGGAAAAATAGACCATATTGGGCGATAGTGCAAGGAAGAGCGCCGCAATGAGCGCACCGTTCCTGCCCAGGTAGCCGAGGCGCCAGATTGGGTATACAAGCGCAACAGAGGCGGTGCCAAGAAACGCCGGGACTATCCTGCCAATGAAATCCGAATCGCCGAAGAGGGCGAACATACCGGCGGTGACATAATACAACAACGGCCCGTGATAGACCGGATCGTACGTATAGGTCCCTTCGGTCAGCAACCGGTACGAAAACCACGCGTGGATCGCCTCGTCATGGTGGAACAGCCTGAGGTCCAGAAAGAGAAACCGCACAATGAATGCAGCGAGCAGAATCAGCAGAAAAACACGTTCAAATGTAAAAAAGCCCCGAAATTTTGGAGAGAAATCTGCGGCTTTCACGCCGCACCCTCAGTTCTCCAGTACAATCTCGATGCCAATATCCTTCGGCACATGAATGCGCATGAGCTGACGCAGTGCACGTTCATCGGCGTCAAGGTCAATGAGCCGTTTGTGAACCCGCAGCTGCCAGCGGTCCCATGTCGCGGTACCTTCACCATCAGGGCTCTTGCGGACAGGTACGACCATCTTCTTGGTCGGAAGGGGAATCGGGCCTGCAAGATTTACCCCGGTGCGTTCTGCAATCTCTTTGATCCGATCGCAGACCATCTCTACTTTATTGAAATCAGTCCCTGAAAGGCGGATTCTGGCTTTTTGCATGATATTTCACCTAAAAAATATTGAGAGGAGATTATCTCATATCTTTGGCATCGATATCAATGCACATGCCTGCTGCAATGGTTGAACCCATATCACGGATGGCGAAACGACCGAGCTGTGGAATCTCTTTGATCTTCTCGATAACCATCGGCTGGACCGGGCGGAGCTTGACGATTGCTGCATCACCGGTCTTCAGGAAGGTCGGGTTCTCTTCCTTTACCTGGCCGGTGCGGGGATCGAGCTTCTTCTGGAGTTCAACGAAGGTGCATGCCACCTGTGCGGTGTGACAGTGGAAGACCGGGGTGTAGCCGACCGTCAGTGCACTGGGGTGGTGGAGAACCACGATCTGTGCAGTGAATTCCTCTGCGACGGTGGGGGGCTTTTCTGCGGGCCCACAGACGTCACCACGGCGGATATCGTTCTTGCCGATACCACGGACGTTGAAACCGACGTTGTCACCGGGGCGTGCCTCGGGGATTTCTTCGTGGTGCATCTCGATGGACTTGACTTCACCCTCTTTGTTTGCCGGCATGAAGGAGACCTTCATTCCCTTCTTCATGATACCGGTCTCGATACGTCCGACAGGGACGGTTCCGATACCGGAGATGGAGTAGACATCCTGGATGGGAAGGCGGAACGGAAGGGTCAGCGGCAGCTCGGGTGCAACGAGGGTGTCGAGGGTCTCGAGGAGTGTCCGGCCCTTGTACCACGGGGTGTTTGCCGAACGGGCTGCGATGTTGTCACCGACGAATGCGGACATCGGGATGAACTCAATGGCATCGGGCTTGTACCCGACCATCTTGATGAGGTCCGAGAGCTGCTTCTTTACTTCGTTGTAGCGCTCTTCGGAGTATTTTGCTGCATCCATCTTGTTGATGCCGATGATCAGCTGGTTGATGCCGAGGGTCCGTGCAAGGAAGACGTGCTCCTTGGTCTGTTCCATCGGGCCGTCGGGTGCTGCAACGACGAGCAGTGCTGCGTCAGCCTGCGATGCACCGGTGATCATGTTCTTGACGAAGTCACGGTGGCCGGGACAGTCGACGATGGTGAAGTAGAACTTGTCGGTGTCGAACCGCTTGTGGGCGATATCGATGGTGATACCGCGCTCACGCTCTTCCTTCAGGTTGTCCATAACCCATGCGAACTCGAATGAGCCTTTTCCTTTCGATTCTGCCTCTTTACGGTAGTTCTCGATGATGTGTGCAGGGACTGCACCAGTCTCAAAGAGAAGACGACCGACAGTAGTAGACTTTCCGTGGTCAATGTGTCCGACCACAGCAAGGTTCATGTGTGGCTTATCTGCTGCCATAATCCTGTTAACCTCCAATGTGATGATAGGCCCTTTTTGGGGGAGAGCCCGGTCGTTTTGAAACGAGTATTATTAATAGGAGACATAGCTATTTAAAAGATTTCTTTGGCGCGGGAACGCTGCATAATCCCCGGATACCCGCTATCGACACCATCATATCTGATTCGCGCATTACCTAGTTCTTTGTATGAAGATCCTTCCGCTGAAAAGGACCGGTCCGAATGACATGGTCAAAGTCGATTGTGCAGACGGGGAAGTCTCTGTCTACAGCCGCTGCGCGTACTGCGCCAACTGCGATGGGGTCGTCGTCGGCAAACGCCTGATCCCGATGCCGCAGAAGCAGAAGGCCGACAAGATGCGCTATGGCATGGCCGGAGATGATGACCTGTTAAACGCCCAGATGATGTTCAACACGCTGATACGGGACGGGTCTGCCATCGCCTGCAAGGACGATGCCAACAAGGGGTTCAAAGACCTCTATTCCCTGTAATAGAAACCCGGATCTAACCACAACACATTTTTTGCCCTGTTCCGGGCTCATACCCCCGCAAGAGCGAGGGCGATGACGACCAGCGCCCGGGCCACTTCGTTTGCGGCCCCGGTGATATCCCCGTTGATGCCGCCGAAGAGATGGCGGGCGACCATCATGACGCCAAGAAACGTCACCACCGCGGCAGCCCCCGCCCCGGCCAGTGCTGCAGGGGCTACCGGAAGCAGGAGAAGTGGCAGGCAGAGCAGGAAGGCGGCCGCGGAGAACCACGGCCGGGAGAACCCGCTGATGTAGGAGAACATCCCCTCACGGAACGGGCGCCCATGCGCAATGAGTGCCGACTGCACCCATTTTGCCAGCACCTCGCCGATGATCACCGCGCACGCCACTGCCGTTACCGAGAGAAGCCCTGCAAAGGCAAGCATCGTCACAATGATCCCCGCACCGACGCCGCCGGCCCCTATCTGCCGGTCGGTCAGGGCGTTCACCCGTTTCTCCCGCCCGCCGTGGGCCATCAGGCCGTCCCCGAGGTCGAGCAGCCCGTCAAAATGATTCAGGCCGCTTACCACCAGTATGGTGGCAAGGGCGCCCGCCGCCGCAAGCACGGGAGTCGGCATGATAAGGGCGACCAGGGCGCCCGCCCCGCCGGTGACGTACCCGGCAATCGGCAGGATCCATGACGCCCGGGCAAAGGCATCATACCCGGCATGCCTGCCCAGGGGAAGGACCGTCGTGAACTGGAGAAGCGCCTTTACTGCCGAAAGTACCATACGAACTATCCTGTTCACGCGTTATGTCGTCTGGCGGTTATTCTTTTCCTCTTCGATGCGGCAGCGAAGCGCCACTTGCCATGGGATCAAGCAAACTTGAGTTAACGCATGAATAGTGTAATCTTTAATACCCTGCCCCAATAACCTGTTGCCCAATGGACTATCTCTCAGAATTTCCGGATATCACGTTTACCCGTCCGATGATAGGCGTCGTCATCGGCAATACTGTCGTCTCCACCGTCCCCGGCATCTCGGCCGCAGGACCCACACCGGAGGCGACCCTTGCAACCTCCGTCCTTGACGGGGAGATCATCGTCAACGGGAAGATCACCAGTGCTCCAGTCATCCCCGTCAGCCCGACGGGCTGTGCGACCCCTGCGACCCTGACAAGAGCCATGGCAGAACTCTGCGGGCTGCAGCCGTTTGTGGTGAATGCCGGGCTTGCGATGGCTCCCTCCTATGCATCCTTCGATGTCTACGGCGCACCGGGCAGGGACCCGCGGGTGGAGGATGCCGTCCCGGAGGCCCGTGCCCTCTATGAACGGGGCCGTCGCATCGGGGCCTATCTCAGCCAGTACTCCGACCTCCTCGTCCTCGGCGAGAGTGTCCCCGGCGGCACGACGACCGCCCTGTGCGTCCTTAGGTCCCTCGGCTATGAGGCGCTGGTCAGTTCCAGCCATGTCGACCACCCGGCGAGCCTCAAGGAGGAGATCGTCGCTGCAGCCCTTGCAAAGACAACAGGCGAGGGGGCGGCAGGCGCCCTCGATGTGGTGCGGGCCTGCGGGGACCCCATGATGCCGGTGGTTGCGGGCATCGCCGCCACCTACACCGGGACGGCGGTCCTCGCCGGCGGGACCCAGATGCTTGCGGTCGCCGCGGTGATGAAGGCGCTGGACCTCCCGCTTCCTCCCCTCGTCACCACCACGTATGTGAAGAACGACGGCAATGCCACCTTTACCCGCACCGCCGCGGAGATCGGGCTTACCACCTGGATCGTCGATCCAGATTTCGGCAATATCGGTCATGACGGGCTAGCCCGCTACTGTGCCGGAGAGGTCAAGGAAGGGGCGGGCGCCGGCGGTGCGCTCTGGCTCGGGGCGGTCATGGGACACTCCAAGCAGGCGATCTGGGACAAGATCCTGGACTTTATGCAGGACTACCGCTGAAGCATCCCACCACAACATTCTTCTTCCTTCCTTGCCATGGGGAGGTACCTATGGCATCCCGCAGAGTGCGGGGCGAGGAGGGTCATCCCCCCCCCGCCTTCGTCCTCATTCTTGCAAACACCGGACTCTCGCTGATCCCGGGACTCTCCGGTGCAGGCAAAGATCCTGAAGATACGTGGAAGACACCGATACGGGACGCCGCCTATATCCTTGAGGGGGGATACCCCCCGCTCTGCCCCACGCCGGCCTCCGTTACGAGGAGCTGTCTGCGCCTCTGCGGCATATCACCGCTCTTTGTAAATGCGGGGCTGGGTACCGTTCCGTATTTCCCCTGCGTCACCATCGGAAGCCTCCCCGGGCGTGACCCCCGCACCTTTCCTGCGGTTCCGGACGCCCATACCCTCTACCGGCGGGGCCGCACCCTCGGCAAATTCCTCTCACGCTGCACGGACACCCTCTATGTAGGGGAATGCGTCCCCGGCGGCACCACCACCGCCCTCTGCGTCCTCAGGGCACTCGGGTATCCCGCCCGGTCCGGGTCGGCGTTCCCCACCAGCCCCGGCCTTCTCAAAGAAGAGATATGGGCGGGCGTGCGCAGCCGGTTGGGGGATGAGATGCCTGCCGTCCCCCTTGCGATCGTCCATGAGACCGGCGACCCGATGATGGCCGCCGCCTGCGGCCTTGCCGCCGGGTTCGAAGGCAGGGTTGTCCTTGCCGGGGGCACCCAGATGTCCGCCGTCGCCGCACTGATGAAAGCGGCAGGCGCCGATCCGCTGCCGGCGATTGCAACGACAGGCTGGGTCAGGGACGACCCTGACAGCACCTTTGCCGCGCTCGCAACGGCCCTTGGGGTCCGGGCCTTCTATGCCGAACCGGATATCGGCCCGGGGGCGGGGCGGAGCTGCATCTGCACCGTCAAGGAGGGGATGGGCGCAGGCGGTGCCATCGTACTTGCCGGGGAAGAGAGGTTTACCGACGCCGAAATTGCCGATGCCATCCGGGCGGAGATCGAACAGGAACCCGCACCTTCTAAAAGACTATACCTTTTAAATGACCATATGATCTGAAGATGCGCCCAATATACGTGGTTAATAATTTTGGCCAGTTCAATCACCTGATCCTCCGGATGCTCAGGGACAACGAGATCGATGCGAAGATGATCAGGAACGACACCCCTCCCGCCGAAGTACGGGAAGGGTGCCGGGGGATCATCCTCGGCGGCGGGCCATCGCTCGGGCGGGCGGGCAATGCGCCGGCATATGTAGACCTCGGCCTGCCGGTACTGGGGATCTGTCTCGGCCTGCATATCATCGCGACCCGCCGGGGAGGAACGGTGCATCCCGGAACTTCCGGCGGTTTCGGCGGGGTGGACGTACGTATTTTCGAGCATGACGCGATCCTGGACGGGTACCCGGACCGCATCAGCGTCTGGGCGTCCCACGCGGACGAGGTCAGGACCATGCCCGACGGGTTCACCCTCCTCGCACAGTCGGCGATCTGCGGTGTCGAGGCAATGGCAAAACCGGATGAACAGATATTCGGCATCCAGTGGCACCCGGAAGTGAGCCATACCTTTGAGGGGGTTCGCCTCTATCATAACTTCAACCGCATCACACTGGACAGGGACTAACACCGCATGAATACCACGACGCGTCTCGGGGAAGAGATCAAAAAGACCGGCTTTGTGTGCCGCCGCTGCGGCCGGTGCTGTGCCGGCGGCCCCAAAGACGGCAATGAGGTCATCGTCTCACCGGATGAGATACGGACCATCATGGGCGCAACCGGCCTCGAATGGAATGAGATCGCCGACCCCTATCCGGAGTTCATCGACGACCCCTCGGGGGCCTCATATACGCTTGCCTGGTGCCTGAAGCGCACCGCACGGGGATGCATTTTTTTTGGTGAGGACTGCCGGTGTACCATCTACGACCACCGCCCCTCCATCTGCCGCACCTACCCCTTTATGCTCCAGGACGGGTGCCTCTGCATATCCGAATGTCCGGGCCTGGGAGACGAGGGCGCGGGCGGTAAGGAGGCAGAGGTTATTGCCAGAGACCTCCTCGCACGCTCCGCCATGGAGGAGACCGAGAACGAGAAGACCGCGGAGGTCTTCAGCGAGGCGCAGCTTGCCAAGGGGGACCGGTGCGTCATCGACAGCGAAGGGGTGACCTTCCTCCATGGGTGAGATACGTATCGTCGGGACCGCCCACGTCTCGCAAAAGAGCGTGGATGAGGTCCGGCAGGCGATCGATGAGTTCGCACCGGACATCATCGCCGTCGAACTCGACCGGGGCCGCCTCGCCGCCCTGAAAGGGAACGCTCCCCCGCCTTCGGTGGAGGATGTCCTGAAGAGCGGCAATTTTTCGCTGATCCTGGCACAGTGGCTCCTCTCCTATATCCAGCGCAAGATCGGCGACGAGACGGGGGTTCCCCCCGGCTCCGAGATGATGGCGGCGGTGGAGGTGGCCGAGGAGCGCGGGATCCCCTATGCGCTTGCGGACCGCGACATCAACATCACCTTCTCCCGGTTCTGGACGCTGATGCCGCTCTTCGAGAAAGTCAGGATCGGGTGGGCCATGGTCTCCTCGCTTGCAGGCATCGGGTCCGAAGATGAGATCGATATCGACCAGCTGACCGACCAGGACATGATATCCGCCGCAATGGAGGAGTTTCACCGTTTTGCACCGAAGGGTGCGGCAGCCCTCATCGACGAGCGGGATGCCTACCTCTCATACAATATTCTGGCCCTTGCCGGCACCCATGAACGGGTGCTCTCGGTGGTCGGTGCCGGGCACGTGGAGGGGATCAACCGGTTCATCCGGGCTCCCGAGACGCTCCCGCCCCGGCAGAGCCTGACCGCACAGCCGAAGCGGTTTCCCTGGGGAAAGGCATTCGGCATCTTCATCGCCGCCATCTTTGCGTTCTTCCTGGTGCTCATCGCCTTCTCCGGGGCAGGCATGGATGTCCTGCTCTCGGCGGTGCTCTACTGGGTGGTCATCAACGGCATCCTCGCAGCAGTGGGCACTCTGGTTGCCGGGGGGCATCCGCTCTCCGCCCTCACGGCCTTTGCCGTCGCCTGGATGACCTCCTTAAACCCGTTCATGGCCGCAGGATGGTTTGCCGCCGCGACGGAGGCAAAGCTGCGCAGGCCGAAGAGCAGTGACTTCGCCGCGATCATGAAGGCGGAAACGATCACGGAGATGCGCAGAATTCCGCTCTTCAAGGTGGTGCTGGTCGCGGCGCTTGCAAATATCGGGAGCATGGCCGGGACCTTTGCCTATATCCTCGTTATCATGCCCATCCTGGGAGTCGACCCAAGGGTGATCCTCACCGACGGGTTTGCCAACCTAACGGCATTTCTTGCGGGCCTCCTTCCCTTCTGACCTCTTTTAGTCATATTTGGGAAGAATATATCTAAGATGATTGCCACTACTACCCATTATGAATCTTGGAATTACCATCATCAAGGGACGGCGCAGTGTGCGCAAGTACAAGGATACGCCCATTCCCGAAGAGGCTATTCACCACGCCTTTGACTGCGCAAAATTCGCGCCGACCGCCCGAAACAGCCAGCCGTGGGTCTTCGGCATCGTCCAAAACAGGGAGACACTCGCAAAGATTGCCGGTCTTGCCACCCACGGCAAGTTCATCAAAGACGCCCCGGCCTGTTTTGCCGTATTCGGGCTGCGGGATGAGAAGTTCTATGTCGAAGACTGCTGCGCGGCAACCGAGAATATCATCCTTGCCCTCTGGTCCTATGGCATCGGCAGCTGCTGGGTCGCAGGTGCAAAGATGGACTACGCAGAAGACATCCGTGCCCTCCTCAACGTGCCGGATGAGTATGCCCTCGTCTCCCTGATTCCGGCCGGATATCCCGAAGAGATGACGATACCCGCGAAAAAAGAGCTGGATGACATCACCTTCCGGGAAGAATACAAATAATCCCCTTTTTCCGGCGCGTCCGCGCCGAAATCCGCCCCGTATCCCCGGGCATTGACGGCACCGCGGCCCGCATGATGCTGCCGTTCCCCAAGGATTATACGGTCTCCGGCACAGAGGAGAGTACATGAAATCGCCGGTGCTGCATGTGGCCCTTGACCTGCAGGAGCTCGAACGGGCCGTTAAAATCGCCCACGAGGCGGTCGAGGGCGGGGCCCAGTGGATCGAGGCGGGTACCCCGCTGATCAAGAGTGTCGGGATGGAAGCGGTCCGACGGCTGAGGGACGAGTTTCCCGGCCATGAGATCGTGGCCGACA
The DNA here is from genome assembly GCA_011045995.1 of Methanoculleus sp. Taxonomy (GTDB): domain Archaea; phylum Halobacteriota; class Methanomicrobia; order Methanomicrobiales; family Methanomicrobiaceae; genus Methanovulcanius. The sequence goes on from DSBQ01000063.1 coordinate 16,791, forward strand.
TGAAGGTGGCCGATACCGGCACCATCGAGGTGGAGATGGCGGCAAAATCCGGGGCGACGGTCGTCTGCATCCTTGCGGATGCGGATGATGCGGTCATACGGGAGGCGGTGCGGGCGGCCCGCCTCTACGGGGTGCGGACGATGGCCGACCTGTTAAACGTGAGCGACCCGGTTGCCCGCTCAAAGGAGCTCGAGGCGATGGGGGTCGATATCATCAACGCCCATGTCGGTATCGACCAGCAGATGATCGGCGGCGATTCGGTCTCCCTTCTTGCGGCAATTGCGGATGCGGTGAGCGTGCCGCTTGCGGTGGCGGGCGGGCTCGACGCAGAAACGGCAGCCCAGGCGGTCGCGGCAGGCGCAGATGTGGTCATCGTGGGAGGGAGCATCATCCGGTCCGATGACGTGACGGGCGCGGCCCGCCGGATCGTCGAGGCCATCCGGAATCCGTCGGTGGCGCCGAAGGAGAAGCCCGACCCGACCGAGGAGATCCGCCGCCTCTTCCTCTCGGCCTCCGCCCCGAACATCACCGATGCGATGCACCGGAAGGGGGCGATGGCAGGCCTCTTCTCCCTCTGCGGGGGGGTCAGGATGGCTGGGCCTGCCGTCACCGTCCAGACCTTCGGCGGGGACTGGGCAAAACCGGTGGAGGCGATCGATGTCGCCCGGCCGGGCGAGGTGATCGTGATCGACAACTCCTCCGCATCCGACGTCGCCCCCTGGGGAGAGCTTGCCACCCTTTCCTGCATCAGCCGGGGGCTTGCAGGCGTCGTCATCGACGGGGCGGCCCGTGATGTGGACGACATCAAAAAGACCGGATTTCCGGTCTTTGCAACCGCCACCTGCCCGAATGCCGGGGAGCCGAAGGGGCTTGGCGAGATCGGGGCGGAGATACGCTGCTGCGGCCAGGAGGTCCACACGGGCGACTGGATCATCGGTGATGAGTCCGGGGTCGTCGTCGTCCCGAAGGCCCGTGCCTACGAGGTCGCCCGCCGGGCCGTCGAGGTCTCCAAGACCGAAAAGCGGATCCGGGAGGAGATACGCCGTGGCGACACGCTCGCCTCGCTTTCCGAACTGCTCAAATGGGAGAAGCGGTAGGCACTGTTCCCGGCTTTTTTGATTTTTTTGAGTGGTCCGCACCGGAGAAGGGGCGAGTGGCCCGCCCCCTCCCGCCCTCAGGGATTTCCCCGCAGCACCGGTGCATGAACAGTCCTGCAGCCTCCCCCTGATTCCCATCCGCAGGAACCGCCATCGCCGGGTCCGTGCGATGGGGCGAAACACGATATTCATCACGCTGCACCGCCAACAATGGTACACTACTGCCCGAAACCATCACCATCCGGCGGGTGGCCGGGGCACTCCAGGAAGATGAACACAGCAGAACTGATCCTCATTGCCGTCGCGCTTGCGATGGACGCATTTGCGGTCTCGATATCGGCCGGCACCACCATCTGTGAGGAGCGGCTGAGAAAGGCTCTTGTCATTGCCGCGGCCTTCGGCGGCTTCCAGGCGGGGATGACCGTCATCGGGTGGCTTGCGGGCGAAGGGATACGGGAACTGGTCCTCTCCTTTGCCCCGCTCCTCGCCTTCGCCCTCCTCCTCGGCATCGGGGCAAAGATGATCTTCGAGGGGCTCCGGGGCGATGAGGGCTGTATCCTTATCCGGTCCGCCGCAGGGCTCCTCCTGCTCGCCGTTGCCACGAGCATCGATGCCCTCGCCGTGGGCCTGAGCTTTGCCGTGATCGGCATCCCCGTCATGTTCCCCGCGGCCGTCATCGGGGTGGTGGCCTTTCTCTTCTCCATTGCCGGCATCTTTCTGGGAAAACGGGTGGCCGACCTGATCGGGAGAAAGGCAGAGATCGTGGGAGGCATCATCCTCATTCTCATCGGCCTCAGGATTCTGCTCTTCTCCTGAAGACCCCTCTCCTCCACCGATCGGATGAGTCGGATGCCTCCCCTCCGTTTTGCGGGCGCTCATCTGCACAGAGGGGTGAGAAGCACTTTTTTTGATGTGCCGTGCAAGAAACGGCTCATGAGGGCGAACGAAGAAGGCAGCGATATCTTCACGCTCCTCTCCCGGAATGGCAAACGAGTCGTACGGGCAACCCGTAACGAGACGGGAAAAAGGGGTTTCAGGGACTGCCTGATAAATCCGCGGATTTCAGGAGGTTTCCGCCCCGGAAGATAATGGATTTTACCGCGTTTTCCACCTGGTCCACCCGCAGGATGAGCACGGCGGCCTCGCGGCCCGAGTAAGCATAGGAGTATTCGATATTGATGCCGGCATCGGAAAGCAGCTTTGCCATCTCAAAGAGGCCGCCGGGAACGTCACGCATCTTCACCGCGATCACGTCGGTAAACGAGACCATGAACCCCATCGCATTGAGTTTTTTATACGCAGCTTCGGGTTTGTCGACGAGCGCCCGGACGACGCCGAAGCCGTTTGCCTCGGCAATCGAAAACGCCAGGATATTGATTGACTCCTCTTCGAGTGCACCGGCGATCGCCATCAGGCGGCCGGGTTTGTTCTCGGAAAAGACCGAGATCTGTTTGATGGTATATGCTCGCGGGTCCATTAGTACTCCCTCCTGTCAATAACACGTTTGGCTTTTCCTTCGAACCGCGGGAGCGAGCCGGGTTCTGCTATCTCCACATCCACACTTACGTTCAGCGCATTCTTTAATGTGTGTGCCACCATGCCGCGGATGGCCATCAGGTCGTTTATTTTATCCGAGAATGCCTCGGGGTTGAGTTCGACGCGGACGAGCATGTCATCCAGCGCCCCCCTGCGGCTCACCTCGATCATGAAGTGGCCGGAGACGGCGGGAATGCCGAGGAGGGCGTGTTCGACCTGCGACGGGAAGACGTTGATGCCGCGGATGATGAGCATGTCGTCCACCCGCCCGGCGAGGCGTGCGATTCTCGGGTGGGTGCGCCCGCAGGGGCACGGGCTGGTATCAAGCGAGGTGATATCCCCCGTCCGGTACCTGATGATGGGGAGCGCCTCCTTCTGGAGGATCGTCACCACCATCTCTCCCTTCTCCCCTTCGGGCACGGGTTCGTCCGTCTCCGGGTCGAGGATCTCGACGAGGCAGATGTCGCTCCACATGTGAATGCCGTTTTGTTCGGTGCACTCGCAGAACATCGGCCCGGAGAGTTCGGAGGTGCCGTAGATGTTGTAGGCCCTGATGCCCATCTCGTCCTCGATGCGGGTCCGCATCTGTTCGGACCAGGGTTCGGCCCCGAGGATGGCGGCCCGCAGGTGCGTGTCGTCCCTGATGGAGACGCCCATCTTCTTTGCCGCATCCCCGATATGCATGAGGTACGACGGGGTGCAGCAGATGGCGGTGACCAGGAGGTCCTGCATCAGTTCGATCTGCCGTTCGGTGTTGCCGACCGATGTCGGGACGACGGAGGCCCCGATGCGTTCCGCACCGTAATGGAGGCCGAGGCCGCCCGTGAAGAGCCCGTACCCGTAGCTGACCTGGACTACATCGCCGCGGCCGAGGCCGCAGGAGGTGAGCGCCCGGGCAAGGGACTCGGTCCAGGTGTCGAGGTCATGCTTCGTGTACCCGACGACCGTCGGTTTGCCGGTCGTGCCCGACGAGACATGGTAGCGGACGAGCTCGTCCTGCTCGGCGGTAAAGATCTTGTCCGGGTAGCCGTCGCGAAGGTCGGTCTTGTACATGAACGGCAGCCTTCTCAGGTCATCGAGGGAGGTGATGTCATCCGGGTGGACCCCGTGCTGTACCATCCGCTCATGATAGAAGTTCGAGAAGGAGTACAGCCTGTACACCAGTGTCTTCAACAGCCTGAACTGCAGCTTCTTCAGTCCAGCTTCGGGCATCATCTCCATATTCGGGTCCCATGCAATCACAGTGAATCACCTCTCCGGTCCACCACACGCTTCGCCTTTCCTTCATAGCGGGGCAGTGAACCCGGTTCAACAAGTTTTACACGTGTACGCAGATTAAGTGCTTCCCTGAGCGCTCCTATGACCTTGTTCTGCACCCGGGCGAGGTCGGCGAGCTCCCCGCTGAAAAATTCACGTTTCAGTTCGATGTCAATCGTCATCTCATCGAGATGATTCACCCGGTCGACATAGACCAAAAACTCGTCGCCCACCTCAGGGATGGAGCGCAGCACGTGTTCTATCTGGGACGGGAAGACGTTGATGCCGCGGATGACGAGCATGTCGTCGCACCGGCCCGAGAAGCGTGCGAGCTTTGCGCCACGCCCGCAGGGGCACTCGTCCTCCAAAAGCATCGTGATATCCCCGGTCCGGTACCGGAGGAGCGGCATCGCTTCCTTGACCAGCGGGGTGATGACGAGTTCGCCGCGCTCGCCGGGGCCGAGCACCTCGCAGGTCTCGGGATCGATGATCTCGACGTAGTACATGTCATGCCAGATGTGCAGGCCGCATCTCTCCGGGCATTCGAAGGCCGCGCCGGGGCCGTACATCTCGCTCATCCCGTACGAGTCGTACGCGGTGACCCCGAGCTTCTCCTCCAGCACCTTGCGCATATTGTCCGACCAGGGCTCGGCACCGAACATCCCGGTCTTCAGGGTGGGAAGCGTAGTCCCCTCCTTCTCCGCCACCTCTGCTATATGCATCGCGTAGGACGGCGTGCAGTGCAGGGCGGTCACGCCGAAGTCGTCGATCATCTCAATCTGGCGGCGGGTGTTGCCGGTCGCCGACGGGATCACCGTCATGCCGATCTTCTCCGCCCCGTAATGGAACCCGAGGCCGCCGGTAAAAAGCCCGTAGTTGACGGCATTCTGGAATATGTCATCGTCGGTGAGGCCGACCATCGTCATGTTCCGGGCAATGAGCTCCGACCAGTTGTCGAGGTCACGGCGGGTGTACCCGACGACGGTCGGCTTCCCCGTGGTCCCCGAGGTGGTGTGTATCCTGACCACCTTTTTGAGGGGGACTGCCAGAAAGCCGAACGGGTAGCCCTGCCGAAGGTCGGTTTTTTTCGTAAACGGGATACGTTCGATGTCCTCCACCGACCGGATGTCGCCGGGGGATATCCCCGCCTGCCTGAAGAGGTCCCGGTAGAACGGCACCTCCGCCGCCTGGCGGACCGTCCATTTCAGTCGTTTGCTCTGGAGCA
>DSBQ01000034.1 GCA_011045995.1 Methanoculleus sp.
ATCTGGTGTCGGTCATCGTCATGGTTCCCCCCGGGACAAGCCCCCATACCCATGAACCGACGCCCGGACAGCTCCGGTCGCTTGCAGACGCCCATGCCTATGTCATGGTCGGGTCGGGCATCGAGTTCGAAACCGTCTGGATGGACCGGATGATATCGATGAACCCGGCTATGCCGGTCATCGACACATCAGAAGAGATCGTTCTCATCGCCACCGGGGAGGGAGGAGGGCAGGCAGGCACCGATCCCCACATCTGGACATCCCCTGCCAACGCAGAACGTATGGTGCGGACCATCGAAAGGGAACTCAGCCGCCTCTACCCTTCTTACCGCGACCGCTTTTCCAAAGGGGCTGGCGATTACATCACCCGGCTGGATACGCTCGATGCAACGATACATGCGTATTCCGATGCCGGGGACGGCCGGCCGCTGATGGTGTACCACCCGGCATGGGCATACTTTGCCCGCGAATACGATATCCCCCTCATCGTCATCGAAGAGGACGGCAAGGAGCCATCCCCCGCGCACCTCCGGGCGATGATCGATCGTGCAAAGCAGGAAGAAATTTCCGCCATCATCGTCTCCCCCGAACACACCACCAGGAGCGCCGAGGTGATTGCCCGCGAAACCGGGAGCAGGATTATCTATATCAGCTCCCTCGAAGAAGATTACCTCTCAACGATGCACCGCATGGCAGAAGCAGCCTTTCCCCCTGATACGCATGACATCCCCCGTAATTGAACTCTCCCATGTCACCTTCCGGTTCAACCGGCATCCCGTACTTGACGATGTCACCCTTGCAATCCGGGAAGGGGAATTCCATGCCATCATCGGGCCCAACGGCGGCGGAAAGACGACGGTGCTCAAGATTATGCTGGGCCTTTTGGAACCCCAGGCAGGGTCGGTACGGATTCTCGGGGGGAGTGTCCGGGATAACCGCCGCTATCTGGGATACGTCCCCCAGTTTCGGACCTTTGATTTCCGTTACCCCATCTCGGTCCGGGAGATGGTGCTCTCCGGGCGGCTCGGCCACATGGGCCCACAACTGCGCTATGGAGACGAGGACTACGCCGCCGCCGAGGGTGCGCTCGAGACCATGGACATCACGGATATCGCCGACCGGGAGATCGCCGACATCTCCGGAGGCCAGCGGCAGCGGGCCATCATCGCCCGGGCACTGGTGGGCTATCCCCGCGTCCTGCTCCTCGATGAGCCGACCGTGTATGTCGACACCCCGACGGCGACCCACTTCTACGATATCCTCGAGGACCTGAGAAAGGAGATGACCATCGTGCTGATCACCCACGATGTCGGTGCGCTCTCCCCCGAGATCACCACCGTCTCCTGCCTGAACCACCGTATCTTCACCCATGACGCCCGGGAGATCACCGAAGAGATGATCGGTGCCGTCTACCCGTGTCCGGTGGATCTCATCGCCCATGGCGTCCCCCACCGGGTCTTCAGGCGTCATGACGAGATGGCAGAAGAAGATGTAATAACAGATGAGGAGGAGGTTGACCGTTGATCCTTGAGGCACTGGGATATGAATTCTTCAGAAACGCCCTTGCGGCAGGACTGCTTGCCAGCATCGCCTGCGGATGCATCGGCAGTTTCATCGTGGTGAAACGGATGGTCTCCCTCGCGGGCGGCATTTCCCATGCGGCGTTCGGCGGCATCGGGCTTGGCTATTACCTTGGCGTCGACCCCATCCTCGGTGCGACCATCTTCTCTCTTGCGACAGCGGGCATCATCACCCACTTCAGGAACCAGGCTCACCAGCACCTCGATACCCTCGTTGCGGCGGTATGGTCGTCGGGGATGGCGCTTGGCATCCTCTTTATCTATCTTGCTCCCGGCTTTGCCCCGGACCTGTTCAGTTATCTCTTCGGCAATATCCTCCTCGTCCCGTTCGAAAACCTTGTTCTCATGGCACTGCTGGTCGGCATCATCCTCATCACCGTCACCATCTGTTATAACCGGTTTGTTGCCGTGACCTTCGACGAAGAGTATGCCATCGTGATGAACCTGCCTGCACGGGCGATCATGCTTGCCCTCATCGGCCTGACCGCGCTGACGGTCGTCATGCTCATCCAGGTCGTCGGCGTCATCCTGGTCATTGCGCTCCTCTCCCTTCCCGCCGCCATTGCCCGCGAATACAGCTCGAGTATGAAGACGATGATCCTCTGCGCCACCCTTCTCGGAGCGGTCTTCACGACCTCCGGCATATGCCTCTCGTATATTTTGGACGTCCCCTCGGGAGGGGCGATCATCCTCATCGCCGCCGCCTCCTACTTCCTGGTGATCCTCGGCAGGGATATCAGGCAGCATTATGCAGAGAGGAAAGGGTGATACGGGGCCGGGGATGGTTCCTACAGTAACCACCCGGCATCGACGGATAATGCAGGTCTGAGTGTGCAGGACCCTTCGCCATCCCCACCAGCCCGGCCGTGATTGTCCCTCCATCGCCGCATACCCGGCACAGCAGCTGCTGCACCCGGCGCTGCCGGTCACCTGCCCATTGGTCAACGACTGGGGATCTCCGGGTCATGACCGGGGAACCGGCGCCTTTCCAATACTACAGGATACCGGCCTCTACTCCTTCCCGGCAATGTTCTCCTCCGATGGTTCCACGGAGACGACATAGCTTGCCAGCCGCATCCCGGATATGTCCGTAAGCGTCAGTTCCCCGGCACCGACGCTGTAGCCCCTCGCCTGCTGCAACGCCGCAAGGTACGCGGTCTCCTGACCCATCACTCCCTCGGGTTCCGCACAGTACATCTCGGTCCACGCCAGCGGACCGAAGGCGATGGTTCCCTGATCGGCGGAGTAGGACCCGGAATAATGATTACACCCTGCACTGCCCGTCACCTGCCGGTCAACACCAAATTCCGCGGTGACCCTGGTGCCGGGGATCACCGGGACGAAGGCATCCTTCCCGTCATGATACCCGGTAAGCGTCCACGAGGACCCCGCCAGCGACTGATCAACCGCTTCGAAGCTTAGGATAACCCTCCCCGAACCATCCATCATCGTCAACGTGCCGCCGTCGACCATATACCCGGCCACCTCCGGCAGAAGGGTAAGATAACGCTGTTCCTGGTCCATCACCCCGTCCTCCGGGCAGTACATCAACGTCGAGACCGGCATTTCAATCGTCATCGACGACCCGGAGATCGTATAGGAAGCACCATACCTGTTGCATCCTCCCGAGCCCCCCATCCTTCCGTCAGCAAATGCCGCTGTGACCGATGCCGATGCAAGCGGCGCAACCATCGCACCGCCCTCGTCCATATAGCCGTTCAGGACCCATACCGCCCCGGTTACCATCCCGTCCCCTCCGGGCGATGTCGTACACCCGCAGGCAACGACACCGAGAAGCAGGAGGGCCCCGACGACGCCCTTTGCAAGAGGTTTCATAATCCCCCTAAAGGTATGTATGGTATATATTGCCTCTGAGAACACGAAGGCCGCCATATGGTTCCGCCTCTGTTCGGCACCGGATGCACCGTCTTCACCGGGATGAGACGGGACGGCCGGCCCGGAAACCCTGCTTTTTGCCAAAAAAGTCCCACACGATCGTTCCGGGCAACTGTTGAAATTTAAAAAAAAAGATTATTCCGGGGCACCGCGACCGAGGTCGAATGCCTTCAGGTTGGTATCCACGGTCTTGGGAGGGACCGAACGCCGTACCGCCTCTTTCAGGCTCTCGACGGCAAGTGGGAGGTAGGGTGCGGCTGCACCCAGCATCACGACGTTCTGGGTCAGGATGGTCCCTGCTTCAAGGGCCAGTGCCGCAGCATCGACGGTGATGACATCCCGTCCGGACAGCAGGTTGAGGATATCCTCCTGTCCCGGCACATCCGCATCGTGCTGGAATGCGGAGGTGGGGATGATCGTCTCGATATTGGTGATGATCACCCCTCCTTCTTTCAGGAAATGCGAGTAGCGGAGCGCCTCCAGAAGGTCGAACGATACAATGAGATCCGCGGTCCCCGGCGAGATCAGCGGCCCGAATTTCCCGTCGATCCGGATATGGGTCTCCACCGAACCGCCACGCTGGGCCATCCCGTGCGTCTCGGCGCCACGGACACTCTTCCCTTCAATCAGGCATGCTTCACCGAGGATGTTTGATGCAAGGATCGTCCCCTGGCCCCCGACACCGACGATCAGGACATCGTAACTTCCGCTCATTTCTTCCCCTCCATCCTTATGGCGCCGGTGGGACAGATCTGTGCACAGACCGAACACCCGCTGCAGAGCTCATTGATCGAGGCCTTGTCGTCATGGAACTCGATGGCCGGACAGCCAAACCGTACGCAGGTTTTGCAGCCGGTGCAGACATCGGGGTCCACGGTGAAGGACTTCCGGCGAATGCCGGCACGCCGCGCATTGATCACGCATGGCTGGTAGGCTATTATAACCTTCACCCCTTTGCGCGCTTTGGCGGCTTTCATCGCCTCAAGGCACTGGGTCAGGTCATAGGAGCTTACCCGCTCCACATAGGTAGCCCCACATGACCGGCAGATCGCCTCCAGAGACACCGGCGGGGACTCCACCCCTGTCGCCGTTACGCCGGTGTTCGGGTTGGGCTGGTGGCCGGTCATCGCGGTGATGCGGTTGTCAAGGATGACGACCGTCATGTTTGCCCCGTTGTACACCGCATTTAAGAGGCCCTGAATCCCCGTATGCAGGAAGGTCGAGTCTCCGATGGTGCAGACGATATCCCGTTCCTCGCCGGACCGGTAAATCCCGCTGCCCACCGTGATGGACGCCCCCATGCAGATGGTGGTATCGACCACCCCGAGCTGAATTCCCAGTGTATAGCACCCGATATCGCTCGGAAATATCCCGTCTTTGAAGACCCGTTTTATCGCATAGAAGACCGACCGGTGCCCGCACCCTGCACAGAGGATGGGGGGTCGCCGGGGGATATCCGGGACCGGCGTCACCTGCGGGAAGTCACGGAGCGGAATGATGCCCGCCTTTTTCATCGCAGAGGCGACGGATGCAGGGTCAAGTTCCCCCTCATGCGGGAGATACCCGTCCATCTTGCCGCGGATGATGGTATAGGCTGCCACCATCCGCACCGCCTCTTCGATGACCGGAGAGAGTTCTTCCACTACCAGTATCTTATCATGCTGCCCGACGAAGGCGGCAAGCCAGTCGGGGTCGATCGGATAGCCCCCGATCTTTGCAAAGGAGACATTTTCCGGAAGGAGCTCCCGGACATACGAGGCCGCAATACCTCCCGCAATAATGCCGGTCGTGCCCTTCACCACCGCCGTATTAACGCCTTTTTCGACGAGGGCGCGTGCAACCGGCGCCTGTTTTTCATTGAGTTTTTTATGGAGCACCCGTGTATGGGCGGGAATGACCACGTACTGCTGCGGATTGCGCTCGAAGTGTCCGGTCCGGTGATCGCTGCCCACCTCCCCCGGTTCGACATCGCTCTTCGAATGGCAGATGCGCGTCGTCGGGCGGAAGAGTACCGGAAGCCCGAATTCTTCGGAGAGAGAGAAGGCCTCGACCATCATCGCCCCTGCTTCACGCACGGTGGCAGGGTCAAGACAGGGAATCTTTGCAAAGAGGGCATACCTTCTGCTGTCCTGTTCATTCTGTGAGCTGTGGGCGTACGGGTCGTCTGCCGAGAGGATGACCAGCCCGCCGGTAACGCCCGTATAGGCGCTCGTCATGAGCGGGTCCGCCGCAACGTTCAGTCCGACATGTTTCATGGTCGCAAGTGAACGGACCCCCGTCCATGCCGCCGCAAGGGCGTTTTCAAGGGCGACCTTTTCATTCACCGACCATTCCACGTAAAAATCCCGAACATCCTGGGTCCTGAGAATATCGATGACTTCGGATGAAGGAGTACCCGGGTATCCGCTGGCAAAATCGATGTTCGCCTCGCAGCATGCGTGGGCGATCACCTCATTTCCCAGCATATATCGTGTAGCCATACCTGCTCAAAGCTTTGATAAGATGGGGTTTATAGTATTCTGATCCCCACAGCCATGGCGCCCGCCAGAGGCTGCAGAGCAGGGCGTCGTGCGGCCTTTCGACCCTCCTGAGAGGGACCAATGCAAAACCCTTATTAGCATCAATATCCCATCTAATTAGGTAATTCAGCGAGGGCCCGTAGCATAGTCGGTGGTGCACCCGGCTGATAACCGGGAGGTCGTGCGTTCGAGTCGCACCGGGCCCATTCTCACTTTTTCCTGTATGAATCCATGAGCGAAGGGTCTCATGCGACGCATCGGAGACCAAATCATCAGCCTTAATAGGATCATGGCAACAAATTATCGATCATGAACAATCGTTCCCTCCTGCTCATAACAGCCGGAATACTCGTCGTCATTGCAATGGCTGTCATCGGCGATATCTTCATCGGGGGTATCGGTCTTATCCTCGCTGCGACCTTGGGAGCATGCCTCTATCTCAATGAAAAAGGCAGGACGTTGGGGGCAACCCCGGACCTGGATGCAGTCCTTTCCGACGATGCCAAAAAGATCATCATCAGAAATCACGGAAACGATCCGGCATACTCCGTTCATGTCGCCCTCGTCCCCCTGAACAAGGAATTTGATGTGGAAACCATCGGTCCGGACGGGAAGTATGCATGGGAAGCTGACGAGATGATTCATGAGGCAAAGGCAGCCATTACCTGGAAAGATGCCGATGGATTGATGTATGAAGGACAGAGCCGCCTCTCTGCACTCGGAAAAGGCGAGGATGACCTCTTAAAGCCGATGTTTCCACTCTTTGAGATTAAACAGAAAAAATAAAATTTTTTTAATTCCTGATAAAGGCAATAACCTTTTCAAGGGCATCGACCAGTCCCTTCTGGTCGGACACATACTCTTCTATCGCCTTATACAGCATCACGACAATATCAAAGCCATACAGATCGATGATGTCGTCCGGGCTGATTTCACGCTGGTACGAATCGATCATAAAGCCGTCCGCACTGTACATCAGCTCATAAAAAATGCCGTCCTGACCGAGCACGAGGTACTGATTATCGACCTTCCTCTCCATGTCATCCGGGCGGTACGGCATAGGTTCGGTCTTCCCGAGAAGGAGGTATTTCTGGTCGAAATAGATGGTATCATAGATCTCCCCCTTCCCATCCTGTTTTCCCCTGATCATCATCTGGAGTCCTGCCTTAGGCACGATGGGGCGGGCAAGCTCCGCCATCTTTCTCAGAAGAGTGCCGGTTTCACCGACTGCCTCGGCGGAGAGTTCAGAGATTTTCCCATTATATTCCTTTGCCTTTTCTATCGCGGCCCTGTATCCTTCTTCCACTATGTCCATAAGAGCTCCTCTCCTGTACTTCGTACCGGTTGCCCTGCCTCCGCATTAACGCTTCCTTTTCGTTCCATTGCGGGCAGAAACCGCACGCACACCTCAGAGTGGACGTCCAATCAGATAATGCCTGTGGTGCCGCGTAATCATCACGCGGCACCTGAATCCCAAGGGAAGTTCCTGCTGTATGACGATATTCTCGTACCCCGGACTCCGTGCAATGACTGAGCCTGTTTTCTTCTGTTCGGTGACGACAACATCGAATTCCTTTCCTATCAGGGCTTCGTTATGCCGATCACTGATGGCAGCGGCTGCCACCGTAAGTGCCCGCGACCGGTCCTTTTTCACACGGTCGGGCAGGTCCCTGAACTTTGCTGCCGGGGTGCCTTCCCGGACGGAAAACCGCGTGATGTTGACTTTTGTAGGGCAGGCAGTCCTGAGGAGGGAGAGGGTCGCTTCAAAGTCGGCATCCGTTTCTGTCGGGAACCCGACGATAAAATCCGTGGATATCCGGATATCGGGGATTGCCCGGCGAAAAGCATCGACAATCATGCAGTATTCCGCGGCGCTGTAGCCGCGGTTCATGTCCTGAAGGACGCTGTCCGACCCGGCCTGGACGGGAAGATGGGCAAAGCTGAATATCTTCTCCGACCTGAAGGCGTCCACGAGCCGGTCAAGGATGGGGAGAACGGTCGCGGGGTTCATCATACCCACGCGGACCCGCACATCGGCCACACATTCGCCGATTGCCTCCAAAAGGACGGCAAGATCCGTACCGCAGTCCATGCCGTAGGCACTCAGGTCCTGCCCCGTCAGCTGAACCTCCGCTGCACCTGCCCGGGCAAGACGTTCGATCTCCGTGACGATGGTCTTTACGGGAATGCTCTTCATCCTTCCACGGGCTGCCCGGGTAATACAGTAGGTACATGCCCCCATACACCCCGGCCCGACCTGCATCACCCCTACCGCAGGCGAGAGCATCACGCCTTTCCACGGGTGGGAGGCATATATCTCGTCCGGCATGAGGATACGGGTACGGGGAAACATCTCCAGTATGAGCTCTTTCTGGACCACGGGCATACAGCCGGTGATGATGACCTCCTTATCCTGGAAGGCCCTCAGCCGCCGGAGCATGGTCCGCTCCGTCGCAGCTACGACAGTGCATGAATTGATGATGATCACCTCCGCTTCATCCGGGAGCACCTGAACGCATCCCTGGCGCGTGGCTATGGTGATCAGCTTCTGCGTATCGGCATGGTTGTAGGTGCAGCCGTATGATTCGATATGAAATCTGCGATGTACAAGTTCGTGCATGAAGAACTCCGGAAGGGGCCCACGGGCCTGTCTACACCAGTTTCGTTTCCAGGAAGGTAAAAAGTAGCTTTCCTGCAGCCTGAGTCCGCCCTCAGACGGATTTTTCCATGATCAGGCGGTCCTTGCCAGGACCGAAATACCGCTCCGCCCGTGAGACGAGCACAAACCCTTCACTCGTGTAGAGATCCAGTGCGGCGACATTGTCGGGCGCAACGGAGAGGAGCACCTTCCCTGCACCCGATACGGCAAGCGAACGGATGGATGCCCGCAACAGCATACGCCCGTACCCGCTCCTCCGGTATTCTTCTGCCACATGAAGCCGCAATATCCATCCCTCCGGGGGGTGGTGTCCCTGCACCAGGGCGGCGATGGTAAACCCCGAGACCCCCTGCGGACCCTGCAGGACAAAAAATGATTGAGGATAGAGAAACGCTGCCTGCCGGACGAAGACGGCCCCTTCATAGGATGCACCCTGCATCCCGGCATTCATGTTCCAGACATCTTCAAAATCGGCATCAGCGTAGGGCCGGATGAAGGCGGCATCCCTGATCACTTCTCCTTCTCCTTCTCCTCCTTCTCGCCATTGCCGCCGCCTCTCTCTGAGAACCACCGGTTCACGGACTGGGAAAGCGTTGCATCGGCAAGGACAAGAGCTGCCATGCACTCTGCCACCACCAGGATACGGGGGACGATGCAGGGGTCATGCCGGCCGGCAACAGACAGCACGACCGGCCTTCCGGCGGCATCGATCGTCGACTGGGGAAGGGCGATGGACGGAGTGGGCTTGACAGCAATCCGCACGACAATCTCTTCCCCGGTTGAGATCCCGCCGGCGATCCCCCCGGCGTGGTTCGTCAGGTACCCGTCAGGACCGATGGCATCGTTGTTCTCACTGCCGAACCGGTCCGCTGCCGCAAAACCGTCGCCGATTTCCACACCCTTTACCGATCCAATCGACATCATCGCCGCGGCAAGGGCGGCATCAAGTTTCCCGAACACCGGGTCCCCGATGCCGGGGGGGCAGCCCGCAACCCTCACCTCCGCCACGCCGCCGACAGAATTTCCCGCCCCCTTTGCCGCACGGATCTCATCCTCAAACCAGTCAGGGTCGGTATTTCCGTGGACCGACACGATGCGGGAGGATACCGCAATTCCGCATTCTGCAAGGAGGCGTGCGGCAAGCGCCCCTGCCATCACCCGTGCCACCGTTTCCCGGCCGGAACTCCTGCCGCCCCCGCGGAAGTCCCGTATGCCATACTTCTGCTGGTAGACGAGATCCGCATGGCCCGGCCGGAACCGGTCGCGCAGATTGGCATAATCCCCGCTTCGCACATCGGTGTTCGAAACGATCATGGCAACCGGGGTACCCGTGGTCAGCCCCTCGAAGACACCGGAGAGGATGTCCACCCGGTCCTCCTCGCGCCGTGGGGAGGTGAGATCACTGGTCCCGGGCCGCCTTCGGTCGAGATATGGCTGGACATCAGCTTCAGAAAACGAAATTCCCGGAGGACAGCCGTCCACAACGACGCCCAGGGCTTTGCCATGACTCTCCCCGAAGGTGGTACTCCTGAAATAATACCCGAACGTATTCATCCTATCAGCTCCCTGACTTCATCCGCCCCGACGGCAATGCCGGTAAACCATTCAAACTGGGCACATGCCTGGTGGACAAACAGCTCTGTTCCCCGTATGCAGGTGCATCCCGCCGCCTGCGCCTCCATGATGAGCGGCGTTTCCGGCGGCGTATAGACCAGGTCAAAGACCGTCTGCCCCTCGTGCATCCGATCACGCCGGAGAAGAGGCGGCAATGCGCCGCCCATCCCGACGGATGTTGCATTGATGATAATATCGAATGCATCCGCCTTATAGTCATCCGGCACCCCGTATGCAACGTCAAACCGGCGTCCCGCCTCCCGGGCGCGGCCGGCGGTGCGGTTGAGTACCGTCACCCCGCACCCCAGCGATGCGAGAGCATAGATGGCGGCATATGCCGCCCCGCCCGCACCGAAGACCACCGCTTCACCCGGCGGCGTTCCCTCAAGCGGACGGCGGATACCCAGCCAGTCCGTATTCGAACCGGTGATATGGCCGCCGCACTGCACCACCGTGTTCACCGCCCCGATGGCGTGTGCATCAGGGTGCACCTCATCGCAGAACCTCATCACCTCCTGCTTGAACGGGATAGTGACGGAGAGGCCCTTCATGGAGGTCGTTGTAAACTGTGCCATGATCGCCGCAAGGTCCTCGTGTTCCATGCGGGTATAGTGGGCATCAAGCCGGTACTTTACAAAGAGCGGGTTGAATACGGCCGGGCTCATCGAGTGCAGGCAGGGATTGCCAATCACGGCAAAGAGACCGTTATGCCAGGACGGCCCCTTATCAAGGCGGCTTTTGACCAGTGAAAACTCCGCCTCTGGTATCCGTGTTCCCTCAAGAAACGACAGAAACCCAGGAATGGCGCGAGCTGCGAGGGGGCCGTTGTCTGCAGCATCGCAAATCATCCGTGCCTGAATTTCCGGCGTCCCCTCATCGGTCTGCAGGCACACGTCGGCAGCGGCACGGTACCGGTTCAGCCGATGTGCCAGGACCGCCGCCACCTCTTCGTCATGGGAGAGGCCGGTGAGCGGGGGCCGGGTGCTCCCCCGGGTCCGGGCCGCAAGGACCGCAGGAGAGGCAGAGAGAAAGACCATCATCGCATCCCTTCTCAGCGCACGGACGTTTTCTGTCCTGCATACGACCCCGCCGCCGGTGGCGATCACAAGGGGGCCGCCGGGAAGGCCCTCTATGACCCGGGCCTCATACTCCCTGAACGCGTCCTCCCCCTCTCTGCTGAACAGCACTTCCACCGGCTGCCCGGTATACCGGACAATCTCCTCATCCGTATCGATGAACGGCACTCCAAGCTCCCGCGCCACCATGCGGCCAACGGTGGACTTGCCGGACCCCCGCGGCCCGGTGAGCACGATCCGTTTCATATCCCCGCCTCCCTGAGGGCATCCCAGAATCCCGGAAAGGATTTTCGAACACACTCAGCGCCCGTAATGGTGACATCGCCGCGCCCCATGGCGACGACGGCGGCACTCATGGCCGTCCTGTGATCATCTGCCGGGTCGAGAATCCCGCCTCCGGGAGATGAACGCGGATGAATAACAACAGAATCTTCACCGACCTCGACAACAGCCCCTGCGCACCTGCAGACCGCTGCAACGGCAGCCACACGGTCACTCTCCTTATGCCGCAGGTTTGCCGTGCCTTCAATCGTCGTGGGAGTCTGTGCAAAGCATGCAACGGCGGCGACGGTCTGGATGATGTCCGGGGTCTGCTCCATGGGGAGGGAGAGGCCACACAGCGGACCGTCCCGCTCAACCGTCACCTCCTCACCATGGGCACTCACCGAACACCCCATCTCCGAGAGGATGGCAAGCATCCGCCGGTCTCCCTGCAGGGAGGAGGGATTGAGATTGCCGACGGTGACACGCCCGCCGCACACGGCCGCCATCGCAAAGAAGTACGAGGCGGATGAATAGTCCCCCTCAACCCGGTAGTCCGTCGCCCGGTACCCACTATTGTCTATCTGGATGCTGCCATCTCCTGCATGGGTAACCCCTGCACCGAACCGTTCCATCACATCGGCGGTCATATCGAGGTACGACCGGGATACTTCCCGCCCGTACAGCGTGATCTCCACCGGCTCGCGGGCACAGGGTGCGGCCATCATGACCGAAGAGACAAACTGGCTGGATATGCCCGCATCAATGCTGACGCGCCCGCCGAGAAGGGTGCCGCTGACGGTGAACGGGGGGTACCCATACTTTTTCCCATAGACGAAATCTCCTCCGATGGTCCGGAGGGCGTCAGCCAGCGGGCCGATGGGCCGCTCCTGCATCCGTGCGGACCCGGTCAGGGTAACCGGATGGCGGTGGAGAAGAGCAACAGAGGTGAGAAGCCTCAGCGTAGTCCCGGAGTTGCGGCAGTCAATGGTCACCTCCCCCTCACCGCCGTCAAGGCGGCATCCTGCCCCGTCTACATGGATATTCTCTCCCGTATAGGTCATCCGGACCCCCATCCGGCACAGCCCCTCACGGGTGCAGAGAGTGTCCTCCGAGCGGAGGGGACGGGAGATCACCGAAGACCCTTCGGGCGCAAGCGACGCCGCAATGAGGGCCCGGTGGGTCCCGCTCTTTGACGGCGGCGCCGTGAAGCGCAGGTCGACGCCCTCGAGACGGGGAAGACGGATATTCAGGATTCCACCTCCATTCTGCCGTAGCACCCGAGATTTTTCACCTCTGCCACTGCACGGACCCGCGAAAGGGCACGTTCAAGCCCCTCGCCGATGGTGACGTCGATGAAGAAGACATAGCTTCCGATGTCGCGCTTCGACGGCCGCGATTCAATCCGCGTCAGGTTCAGCGAGAGTGCGTAGAAGATCCCGAGGATCTCATAGAGAAGACCCGGACGGTCCTCTCCGGGGTCGATGATAAGACTGCACTTCCCCCCGGTGATCGGGGGTCCCGGCGACCGTTCGATGCGGATAAACCGGGTGATGTTTATCCGCGAGTTCTGGATGTCCTCCTGCAGGATAGCAAGCCCTTCGTTGAGGGCGGCGGCCATCGTCGTAACCGCAGCCGCGTCAACGGTCTCTGCGGCCATACGTGCACTTGCGCTGTTGCTGCTGGTATGAATGATCTCCGCCCCGAGCGTATCGAGGACCCGCCGGCACTGGTCATGGGCCTGCGGATGTGCATAAATGACCGTTATCTGGCTATGGGGGTCCCTTGCCGCCAGATGGTGGCGGATATTCATGTATCCCTCGCCGGTGATGGAGACGGGGTACTCCCGCAGGCAGTCCATCACCGGGCCCACCGCCCCGGCATCGCTGTTTTCCACCGGCACGATTCCGGGACAGCCCTGGTCGATGACGGCGGCAAAGACGTCACCTATCGTCGGGAGGAGGAGGATGTCGTCCCCGTATACCTTCATCGCCATCTCATGGCTGAATGTCCCGCAGGGACCCAGGCATACCGCTTTCATGGGTCCACCAGTGCCGCAATCAGCCGGTCGGTAACCTCCGTGCATTCGGGAATCAGCGGCAGGAAGAACTCCCGGTTTGCCATGAAGAATGCATCGAATGCCTCGGCATCACCGCCTTCCACCACTGCAGCCAGCCGTTCGGACGCCCGTACGAAGGATGCGACAACACCCCCCACGACCGGGTTTTCCTGAAGAATCGGACCATAGAGGTCCGGCTCCTGCCCGAGGATCCTTCCCACGATGCCGGTCTTGATGCGGTACACGGGGCTCGTAAACCGCTGCATCTCCAGCGGGGAAAAGCCCGCACTGCGCATGGTCTCTGCGACGACAAGGGTCGAGAAATGCATCAGTCCCTGGATGACCGCCATGACGCGGTCGTGTTCTTCCGGCGTGGTGACCGTCACGCGTGCCCCTTCGTTCCTGAATACGTCCAAAATCTCTGTGCAGACGGGCGCCGCACACCGGGAGGGGGTCGCAATCACCGTCTGGCCGGCAAGGGAAGAGACACCCGGCCCGAACATCGGATGCAGGCCAAGCACCTGCGAGGGCGTTTTCAGCATCGCTGCAACCGGCCTTACCTTCAGGGACGTGACGTCGCAGAGGACCTGATCCGCGGAGAGAAACGGAGCGATCTCTTCGATGACCGCTACCGTCTCCCGGATGGGAACCGAGACGATGATGATATCCGAATCCGTAGCAAGGTCCCTGTTCGTCCGTGGCGTCGCTCTTCCCGAGACCTCCACCTCAAACCCGGCACGGGTAAAGACCGGGACAAAAAACCTTCCCATCGCACCGGTTCCGCCGATTATACCCACTTTTCTCATGTCACTGTTCCACGATGGTCTCTTCGACGGCAACACCGAAATGGCGGCCGCCGCGTTCCACGTGCCCAAGCACCACGTCTCCCGGCCGGATGGACGCCACCGACAGGGCACCGCCGTCAGGGGTGACGAGCCGGACGGTTTCCGCATTCTGCAGAACGCCACTGACCGCCGTGCCGTCCGGCGCTTCCAGTTCGAAGAGCACAAGAGGGCGGCGTTCCACCTTTACCCTCCCGACCATCGCCTCGTGGGTGGAGCCGTCGGCGGCGCCGACGAGCACCCGGTCTCCCGCCCGGACCTCGGAGAGGTATTTGGTCTTCCCGTCCGCCATCATGACATAGGCATGAACCGCCCCGGCATTCACCCTGAAGGGCCGTGGCGCGACGTAGGGGTTTTCCAGCGTCTCTGCATGGACCAGAAGAAACGCTGATGACGAACTGCCGACGAGCATCCCTTCCCCGTGGTGCAGAAGCGAACAGGTATCGACACAGACCCGGTCACCCATAATCCCCTGCTCGACCTTTGTCACCGTGAGGGGCACAAGATCGCAGGGAGGCGTCGCCGCCTCGGCCACGGCGGCCACTTTGGTGACGGCGGCCGGGTCATCCGTCCGGAGAAGAATGCCCGCACAGCCTTTTTCAAGGACCGTGAGCGCCACAAGGGCTTCTTCGGCGTTTTGAACGACGGCCACTATCCTGTCCGACTGCGAAACGAGGTTCTCGAGCGGAATCACCGACCAGTCCGTCGTCGACACCACCGCATACCCCTGCCTCGAACGGGCAAGGGCCTCCTCCTCGCCCGCCTTTCCGTCGATGACCACTTCAAAGACATCCCTGCCGGGTTCAAGGTCACCGCCGGGGCCGATGGTTGTCACTCTGCCGAGGGCGCGGGCACTCTTTGGATCATCGACCACTAAGGCCCCGGCACCGCGTTCCAGTGCCGTCGTCGCAATCTCCTTGTTCCACGGCCGCACATCCACCCAGAAGAGCTTCACTCACATTCCTCCAGTGCCGTGCGGGGATCCTCCCCCGCATGGACCACCCTGCAGATGGCGCGGATGAATCCCGACGGGCTTTCGCGCTGGAATGCATTGCGTCCCATCGCAACGCCTGCCGCACCCGCCCCCACCGCATCGCGGATCATGGCAAGCGCGGCGACGTCGCCACCCTTCTCTCCACCCGCGACCACCACCGGCACGGCGCAGGCGCTCGTGATGGCCGCAAACGTCACAGGATCCCCGGTGTAGCTGGTCTTGATGATATCTGCCCCGAGCTCTTCTGCCACGCGGACACAGTGGGCGATGGCATGCGGGTCGGTGGAGTCGATGTGGTCACCGCGGGGGTAGATCATCACCAGCAGCGGCATCCCCCATTGCGTGCACTCCTTGGAGATCCTTCCCGCCTCCTCCAGCATCCGTGACTCGTTCGGTGCACCCAGGTTGATGTGGATGGAGACGCAGTCGGCCCCGAGGGAGATCGCCTCTTCCACAGTGCAGACGCTGACCTTGTCATTCGGGTCAGGATTCAGGCTGGTGCTCCCCGAGAGATGGACGATGAGGCCGATATCGCGGCCGTGTTTCCGGTGACCGTGCCGGACCATCCCCTTGTGCAGGACGATGGCATTCGCTCCCCCCTCACTGACATCGGATATCACCTGCGGCATATCCGAGAGGCCGTAAATCTGTCCGAGTGAGAACCCGTGATCCATCGGTATGATGACCGACTTTCCCGTGTTCCTGTCCATTATCCGCTCCAGACGGATTGCTTTTCCAATTTCCATATTACACCCTCAGGCACTCTATTGCTTCATCGGCACTCCGGCGTTCATGCACGACCATAGCCATGGCCCGTACAAAGAGGTCAGGATTCGGATGCTGAAATGCATTACGGCCTATGGATATCCCCGCAGCACCGGCCTCCATCGCCCCTTCGATCAGCGCAAGGGTGCTGCGATCATCGGTCTTCGACCCGCCGGCGACGACCACAGGGACATGACAGCCCATGGTCACCTCGCGGAAGGAGTCAGGATCGCCGGTGTAGGGGGTCTTGACGATGTCGGCACCGAGTTCGGAAGCCACCCGTGCCGCGTGTTTGACATTCTCGACCCCCTTCTCATCCACGACCTTCGCGCCGCGCGGGTACATCATGGCAAGGAGGGGCATGCCCCATTCCATGCACTCCACTGCAACGCGGCCGAGGT
This sequence comes from Methanoculleus sp., assembly GCA_011045995.1. Classification (GTDB taxonomy): domain Archaea; phylum Halobacteriota; class Methanomicrobia; order Methanomicrobiales; family Methanomicrobiaceae; genus Methanovulcanius. The sequence continues at coordinate 16,667 of DSBQ01000034.1, forward strand.
CTGCAAGCATTCTCGACTCAGATTCTGCACCGATGTTGCAGTGGACGCTTACCCCGTCCGCACCCATCTTCAGGGCATTGGCGACCGTATTGACGATCACCTTGTCGTTCGGGTCGGGGCCGAGATCGGTGCTTGCGGAGAGATGCAGGATGAGCCCGATGTCAGGCCCTCCCTTGCGATGGCCATGCAGGGCAAGCCCGATATGGCCTATCACCGCATTCGCTCCTCCCCTGGCTACCAGGCCTACCGTATCATCGAGGTCGATGAGACCCGGAATGGGCCCGGACGATACCCCGTGGTCAAGGGGCACGATGACGGTAGTGCCCGTGTCACGGTTCATAATTCTTTCAAGACGGATTTCTTTTCCTCTCATTGGTATTCCTCCCCGGTTGGATGCAAACGGGATCAGGAGAATAATTCCGGCATCTACCAGAGAGTCCACGTAAACCGGTTAAAGAATACGTTCTCTCCGCTATAGTGCTGGTAAAAAATGCTAAAACGATAGGTGCAGTCTGCGTGGCCCGGGCTACCGGTGATAAAAGCAATCACGGGCAAAAAAACATTCACCACACATTGACGAGATATTCGTCTCATGAAATATAAAAAGGTTTGTCCGGGAACATCCCTACCTCACCATCGACCGGGCGAAATACATTAACCATGCCATCGCAATGAATATATACAGATGAAAAAGGTCGGACTCCTTGGGTGTGGCAATGTCGGGCATATCATTGCCGAAAGGTGTGACGGATTCGTCGTGACCGCAGTATATGACATGAATGCCAAGAGGGCCAAAGAGGTTGCAGACCTCTGCGGAGCAGCGGTATACCCCGACTTTGCCGGGTTCATGGAATCGGACGCGGATATCATCGTCGAGGCGGCATCCGTCGCCGCCGTCAGGCAATATGCACAGGCAGTCCTTGCACAGGGAAAAGACATCGTTATCCTGAGCGTCGGTGCGCTTGCCGATCCCGTATTACGGGGTTCCATTGAAGGACTCGCCGCCAGAACCGGAAGAAAAGTCTACATCCCCTCAGGGGCCATTGTCGGACTTGACGGCCTGAAAACCGGAATATTTGCCGACATAAGCCGCGTTGTCCTGCGGACGACCAAGAGCCCGTCCTCCCTCGGTATTGCAACCGATAAGAGGATGCTGGTCTTTAAAGGAACCGCAGCGGACTGCATAAGGGAATTCCCGAAAAATATTAATGTAGCCGTTGCGATAGAACTTGCATCCGGCGTGGAGGCAGAAGTCGAACTCTGGGTGGATCCAGCGGCAACCCGGAATATCCATGAACTCACCTATGAAGGTGAATTTGGTGAAGTGACGATTACCGTCAGGAACAATCCAAGCCCGGACAACCCGGCCACGAGTTATCTTGCCGCCCTGTCGATCCTCACCCTGCTGCGAAATATTGAACGACCATTACAAATCGGGACCTGAACAGCATGAACGAAGAGATCATTCGCGAAATTAAAGAACTCAAAAAACGCAAAAACGCGGTAATTCTCGCGCATAACTACCAGCTTCCTGAAATCCAGGATATCGCGGATATCCTCGGCGACAGTCTCGAACTTGCCATCCGCGCAAAAGAAGCGCGCGAAGATGTCATCGTCTTCTGCGGGGTCCGGTTCATGGCAGAGACGGCAAAGATACTCAATCCAAAAAAGACCGTGCTCATTCCCGAAAAGGATGCAGGCTGTCCGCTCGCAGATTTTCTTACGCCGGAAATGGTCATTGCCGCCCGCAGGGATCACCCCGGCGCGGCCGTGGTCCTTTATGTCAATTCCACTGCCGCATCAAAAGCCGAGGCGGATATCATCTGCACATCTGCAAATGCGGTGGAGGTCGTCCGCTCCCTCGATGCAACCACCATCCTCTTTGGCCCCGACTCGAACCTCGCCGATTATGTCCAGTCGAAGGTTCCGGAAAAAACCATCATTCCTCTTCCTCCACAGGGCCACTGTTATGTGCATGAGCTCTTCACCTGCGATGACGTCATCGAGGCGGCGGACCGGGGCGATGTGACCATATGCCACCCCGAATGCCCCCGCGAGGTGCGGGGCGGGTCGGACATTGTGGCATCCACCGGGGGAATGGTGCGAATGGCTGAAAACGCGGAGTCCTGGACACTTCTGACCGAACGAGATATGGCACACCGGTTGCGGACGCTCTTTCCCGACAGGGCGTTCCACGTCAAGGAGGAAGCCATATGCAGGGATATGAAAAAGACCACCCTCGAGTCGGTACTACGGGCACTGAGGACCGACACCTACGAAATTCTCCTTCCCGACGAGATCATGAACCGGGCACGGGCACCCATTGAGCGAATGCTTGCACTGAGGTAGATGTATGACCACAATTGACCGTCTTCTCAGCTTCATAGAGGAAGACGCCCCCTTCGGCGATATCACCTCGGAACCACTGATCCCGCCGGAACGGGAGTGCAATGCCCGGATCCTTACCCGGCAGCCATGCACCGTTGCCGGTGGGGAAGAAGCGTCACTCCTCTTTACGCATTTCGGGTGCACCGTCCGCCAGACCGTCAGGGACGGGGAGCGGGCAGGGGCAGGTGCGACCATCATCGAGATTGCCGGGAAAACCACAACAATTCTCCTGCTGGAACGCACTGTCCTCAACCTGATGGGACGCATGAGTGGTATTGCGACTGCAACCGTCCGCGCAGCAAAGATCGCGGCGCTGGCAAACCCCCGGGTCCGTGTTGCCGCAACGCGCAAGACTGCGCCCGGGCTCAGGACTTTTGATAAAAAGGCAGTGCAGCTGGGTGGCGGGGAACCCCACCGGTTCTGCCTCTCCGACCAGGTGCTTATCAAGGATAATCACCTCCAGATCGTCCCCGTCGAACAGGCCGTCGCCCGCGCCCGGGCGGCGACCCTCTACAAGAAGATAGAAGTGGAAGCCGAGACCCCCGGAGATGCCCTGAGAGCGGCAAAGGCGGGAGCCGATATCATTCTTCTTGACAATATGAAACCCATCGATGTCCAGAAGACCCTTGACCTTTTGGAGAGGGAAGGGATGCGAAAGGGGGTGGTAATCGAGGTGTCCGGAACCATCACGGAAGAGACCCTCGAGGGGTATGCCGTCCTCGATATCGATGTCATCAGTATGGGAAGCCTGACCCACACCGTCACCAGCACAGACATCTCGCTTGAGATCCTGCCGGGCATGCAGACGATCCGCCTGTAACTTTTTTACCCCTTTTTTCGGAGTGCTTTGTTCTTTCAGGAGAGCAGTTGCAGGTTCCTGCCTGTTATTCGTGCAACTACCAAGGCCTCTTCACGGGAAAATGCCCGATGAAGGATTCTCATCCACCCCCGCCGGTGCTGACCTGATGAGAATACGACGATCGATAGTCTTCACGGAGTACTGAAAAGAATGGGGCATGCAATATTCATCGCATTGTTTGGAGCAGGAACAGCCATTCATGCCTCGCGGGCTTCTGAATAGGAGGAGACATTACCTATTCCTATCTGGGTTCGGAAGAGGTACGGACATTACGTATTCCTCACGGTGTTAAGAGGAGAAATCGAGATTCCCTATGCCTCACCCGGTTCGGAAGAGGAATAAAAAAAAGAATATTTCGGGGGGTGAGAACTCAGCACAGCTTGAAGAGCGGGTGGTCTTCGGTCTGAAGTGTGACGCCGAGTTCACGCCCTGCCTCAGCTAGGACGATATCGGTAAAGGCCATAGCAGTCATTGCTCCTTCACAGTTCTCGATAGGTCCGTACATGATGAGGTCTGCACCAAGGGTCGCTGCCATGATGTTACAGCCTATGTCGGGGGCCGACCATGCCGCCTGCTTGATACCATCGAACCCGCCAAAGTGGTGGTGGGACATCTGCTCAAGAAGGAGGTCCTTGCCTTCATACTGCTTGGCAAGCACGGAAGGGTTCTTTGCCGTCCCTCTCCAGCGCTTCAGCCAGGTCCAGGACACGGTCATGTTGTGGTAGGCACCACCGGTGGGGAGACCGTGGATTGCCTTGCAGGCAAGAATCTCACGGAATGAACCGCCGGAACCAAGGCCAAGGGGAGTTGCCGCAGTGTCGAGAATGGGGCGGGTGATACCGCACTCTTCTGCGATCGCGAGCATGGACTTCTCCTGTCCTGCAACGCCACCCTCCGAGAGCACCTTCTCACGGCCAATAACCGAGGCGTCACCGGGGTTGAACGCAAGCACGATTGCTGCATTGACGTCACTGTTTTTGAGTGCCTCAATGTTCTCCGGGAGGATTGAACCATTGATGGAGTTGTAGATTGCACGGTCTGCAAGACCGACCTCGGTCACGTACTCACATGCGTGGGCAAGTGCCGGAGGCATGGACGAGTCCATCAGAAATGCATTCTTGTTGTCAATGCTGTCAAACCATGAGAAGTAGTTCTCAAATGCCTCTCCTGATTCAGAGATGATCTGGATGAAGTGCTTGATGCCCGTCTGGTCTGACAGTTCAAGACACCTGTTCCAGAGCGCCTCTGCGCGATCCTTGTCAATTATGCCCTTCTCATCGTCAATAACACACTCGTGCTTGTTATAGAAGATGGAGGCTCCGAGAACCCGCGGGTATTCCCCGGGCTGCCCGCCAATCTTGGTACCGTTAAAATCATGTACCGTCTGCTCTTTTTCGAATTTGAACATACTTGTCACTCCTCCTCAGATGAATCCGCCTAATTTGGGGAGTAATACCAACAACATCATGAATACGATCAGACCGGCAACAAGGCCATAGAGAATGCCGATGTCACGGCCAACCTTGCGTCCGAATCTCTGTGCGAGTTCTGCCTCTGCAAACTCGAGTTTGTCCTCGATTGCATTGAGTTTTGCCTCAATTTCAAGGAACTGCGGGTTTGCAGTTGCCGAGACTGCGCCACCGGCGCCGCCCTCTTCCTCGGACACTTCAACAACCATCGGGTCGGCATCGAATGCACCGGGGTCTTTCCCTATGCACTCTGCAATCTTCCCGGTGATTGCACCCATGTCCTCGGATTCCATGATATCGATGACTTCGACCTGCTGCTGGAACCGTTCAATTGCGGCTGCATCAAGGTTCTCGATGAATGCGATTGCACCCTGCGAACCAACGATCTTTCCGCCTTCAACACCATTCGCGTGCAGCGCCTTGAGCGACTGCCCGGAAAGGTGACCCTTCACTTCTGTTCCACAG
>DSBQ01000066.1 GCA_011045995.1 Methanoculleus sp.
CCTGAAAGCACGCAAGTACTGGTATCAGGTCAAGGAGATCAAGATCAAAATCATTCTCTATAACCTCAGGATGGTGATGAAAAATTATTCTTTGTTGTTCTTGTTGAGGAATTCTACAGAGCCCTTATTTGCATTATTGTAGACATTGACAACCCGGCCATCCTGATCGATAATGGTGCTTGCGCTGTCTGCGGCAAGGACAACACCGTCATTCACCTTCAGGGTAATCGCAACCGTCATGATATGTCCCCTTGGTGTGCGTGACCAATAATATTTCTACAGGGCAGACATCGGTCGTGATTGTCCGGTTTTTTTAAACTCCGATTCTCCTCTCGCCCCTTTGCCCCGAACTTGCATCAAACGGTAAATTTTACAGATATTTACCGATATTTTTCATCTAACGGAGCGGGGACGGTTCGATCGTGTTTTCCGAATAATATTCGGGGGTTGTGATTAGTAGTGATAAATATCTAAAGAATCCTTAAAAATCGCTATTTTATTGGCTCTGTAGAAATGCTATCTGAAGCCGGAATTAAACATCAACTGCAAGATCAAAGGTACGATGGCTCCTTGAATCTTATGGCTAAAATCAACAAAGAGCCGTCACATGGATCGATGAATAAGTAAATCAGTTTAATTGATTCGGCTACGGATGTGGTAAAGGCCTCAGGAATCTCCCCATATCCCTCCATATTATCCAATAAGGACGATTATTGGCTCTGTACAATTCCTCTCTTGCGACAACAAGAACCTCTGATAAAACTGCCTTCGATATTGTGGATAATCAATTTACTATTGATCTTCTTGAGATGGCAGCGGAACTTTCTCGCTTTCAGTGCCTTTTTAATCTTCTTTGGATGACCTAAAAGACCGTTTCGACCTTATTCCTCAGGTGAGATATCTCCCGATCGAATGATATGTAAATCTCCTGCCTATAGTGCGGGGAGCGTATCTTTCACTTCTATTTCACGAGCGGGATAAGAGAATACGATTTGAAATTATCTCTGATTTTTACTGGGAGTAAAAAGACCAGATTGAGAAAGTCGATTAGTGATGAAATAGATAATATCTAAAATAAGGGTGAAATGAGATAGTTAGAGTCTCAGGAAAGCTAAGATGTGGGATGATAATATGGATACGCTTGTCAGATGTGCAGAAAAAGGGATAATAACGCACCAAATGGAAGTTCTCTCCCATGCTGAGGGGTTCGATCCAGAAATCATCGCTGAGCGGATAGCGGCGGGCAGCATTGTGATCATGCAGCGCGGCGACCGCCAGACTGGCATTGGTGCCGGGTTATCGACCAAAATTAATGTCAATCTCGGTACTTCGACCGGGAAAATCAACGTGGAAGACGAAATCGAAAAAGTCCGGATCGCCGAAACGTTCGGTGCAGATACCATAAGCGACCTCTCCATGGGAGGGGATATTTACGCCATCAGGAAAGCAATATTTAAAAATTCTACGCTGCCCATAACGACTGTCCCGATCTACCAGGCGGTTGTCGAAAATGGCCTGAAAGAAATGACTGCTGATGATCTCTTTGCCACGCTCCGCCGACAGGCTAATGATGGAGTTAGCTCGGTCGTTGTCCATTGCGTGAGCAAAGCCATGCTGGAGTTATTCCGGAAGAAAAAGCGAGTTCTTGGGATGGTCTCGAAAGGAGGTTCGATTACGAGCGCATTCATGCTCATCAACAAATGCGAAAATCCCTTTATCGAGCGTTTTGATGAGGTGATTTCCCTTTGTATAAAGCATGATCTCGTTCTTTCTCTTGGGAATACAGCACGATCCGGCTGCATACACGACCGCCAGGACCAGATGCAACGTGAAGAAATGCGGCAGAATATCGCCCTTGCACAGCAGGCCCATGAAAACGGTGTTCAGGTGATCATTGAAGGATGCGGCGGGCATATCCGCAGCGATCGAATCACGAGGTACGTGAAGCAGTACAAGAAACAATCGCCGTTCCCGCTCTTTGTTGCTGGTCCGCTGCCAACGGATATCGCCGTAGGGTACGACCATATCGCGGGGTGCGTTGGTGGAAGTATGGCAAGCGCTGCCGGTGCCGATTATCTCTGTTATATCACGCCTGCTGAACATCTCGGCCTTCCGAGCCCGGAAGCAGTGAAGGAGGGGCTGATCGCTTTTAAGATTGCGGCCCATATTGGTGATACCGCAAAGTACGGGAAAGATGCAAAAGACAAAAAGATCGCAGTTATTAGAGCGGCACTGGATCAAAATGGGCAGATTCGCCATGCTATTGATCCTGACCGGGCACAGGCATTTTCCGATGAGGGGGAGGAGTGCACGATGTGCGGGGAGTTCTGTGCGATTAAAATTCTCCGGGCCTTTTTCTAAAGGTCATTCAAAATTCAAGAAGGAGGGCGATAATTTCTGAGACGGATTTAACAGGGTGTTTTTGTTTATGGAACGAATCCCGGTCATATGGGCAGGTCCGGTAGCGAAATTATTTTGCTATGTATCAGAGTACCGAGGAGCAGGTAATATTACACCGGCCTGTTCCCCGTTATATGTCATTATTTCTCTTGGGCTGTTTTCAGGTCGGCACCCCCATTTAATAGTATGAATTCCAACCTTGCGCCTTCCCTGATGCTCAATATTTTATTCCATAGAAGAATTCCCGAGAGAGAATCCAACTAAATAATACGATTCCTATTCCAGACATGATGATTTTTTATCATGGAAGCACTCATGCCGATATTATCAGGTCTGCCCTACCTGGGTGCAGAGGTGATGTGTTCATTGCCCATCGAACATTGCGCACATCTTTGCTGCTGCAGATAAAGTACAAACGAGTGATGAACTATATCTCAATAAAACACTTCGCTCTCATTTGGCTGAAGATTTGCATTTGTGGGTTAATCTTCTCTTAGATGAGAAAATTACTGAAGCAATGGTCTCAGCAGAAAATATTCAAAAAGAAGGTTTTGACATATATTGCACCAAAGATCTTAATAAAGCAATAAAATACGGGCTCTGTAGAAATGCTATCTTAAGCCGGAATTAAAAATCGACCGCAAGATCAAAGGTACGGGGGCTCCTTGAATAATTATGCCCATAACAACCAAGGAGCCGGTACATGGATCGACGAATAAGTATATCAGTTTTATTGATGCGGCTCTGGATGCGGTGAAGGCATCAAGGATACCTCTCTATTCTTCCAGATTCGCAAAAAAGACCTACAATCAGCACCAGTTGATGGTTCTCATCCTGCTCAAAGAGTATCTGCAGGAGGACTACCGCGATACCGTTGAATTGCTTGCTGTGATGGATTCTATCAGAAAAAGACTCGATCTGGACACGATTCCTCACTATACAACATTACATAAATTTACGACGAGAATCAGCTCCATCACCTTCAACAGAATTCTCAACAGGGTGATTACCCAGTTTTATCTCTGGGGTGAGAGAATCCCGATAACTGCCATCGATTCTTCGGGATTCACCAGTTCGATGCAAGTCACTACTATTCATGGAGGACAGGAAAAACCAGAAAGAGGTTCCTGAAGACATCAATTGCAGTTGATACCGAGAACAGGATCATCCTTGGATTCAAGATCTCACAGAACCCGGTTCACGATTCCATGAATGCAATCATCGTCCTGAGGCAGTGCCACAGGATCCGGAAGGCCACCTGGTATGTTATGGACAAGGGATACGATGCAGAATCGATCCACCGCCAGATCAGGGAAGAACTGCAATCGGGATCGATGATCCCGGTCCGGGAGAGAAAGAGAAAACGGATCTCAGGGAGATACCGGCGGAAGAATCTGGCGGAGTTTGATGAGGAGATCTATCACCAGAGGAATCTCGTCGAAACGGTCTTCTCAGTCCTCAAAAGGAGATTCGGGGAGAACCTGAAAGCACGCAAGTACTGGTATCAGGTCAAGAAGATCAAGATCAAACTGATTCTCTATAACCTCAGGATAGTGATGAAAAATTATTCTTTGCTGTTCTTGTTGAGGAATTCTACAGAGCCAGAAATTTACTGATATTTTTCATCTAACGGAGCGGGACGGCTTTGAAAACTCCGCGACGGGAAGAAGGATCGTTTCTGGTGGAGAGGGGGCGGCGGCGGACCTCCTGATGAACGCAGGCCGGAGCAACCTCGACCTCGCCGGCCGGCCCGCCCCCTTCGAGTACTGCACGATTGCGCAGGCGGGCCGCCTCGTCCGCCGCCCGCTCACAACTGTCTTGATGAACCAAGCGTCAACCTCTTCCGTCACCTTCTGTTCACCCGTAGGCCTCAGCCGCAGCGCATGGCTCTCCGTCCTCACGAAGTCCTTTGCGTCCATTGCTTCCTTTTCACTCCCCCATCTCCCCCGCAAGCCTCCTCGCCCTTCTCCGCACCGACCACTCCATGACCATTCCCGCCAGGTGACTGCCGGGATTGACCCGCACACCCCCCTCCGAAGTACGTCGTCCCTTCTCCAGCCACCCGATAGAAGGAGAGAACGAGAGAGAGAGAGAGAGAGAGAGAGAGCCCTCCCTTCCCCAATTACTAATAAATACTAAAATGTGTAAAATTAGTATTTGTAAAGACGATGAAGAACCTCCCTGAGCACCCTCCCGATCGTGCCACTTCACTCGCGGATCTCGAGCCCTATACCCGTAATCCGGACATTCAGTCCCTCGTTGCAGAGTACAATAAGCGTTACCTCTACTGGGACGAGCTCAGATACCGCATTACGGATGAAGAAAAGCGCTACGCCGTCTGGGCGATAATGAAATTAATACGGGCGTTACGCTACGAGTATATACCCTCTCTTTCACTTGATGTGAAATATTCCACCACCCCGGAGATCACCAAGGCCCTCCATATGTTCGACCGGTATCTCTCCGGTACGATCCAGATTCACAACAAGACCATCCGGATGGAACAGTCCTATGTCATCAATTCCCTCATGGAGGAGGCCATCGCGTCCAGCATCCTCGAGGGGGCGGCAACGACCCGGACGGCTGCCAAAAATATGCTCAGGAAGGGCCGCAAGCCGACGAATGAGAGCGAGCAGATGGTGATCAACAACTACGAGGCGATGCGGTGTATCCTCGACAAGAAGGATGAGCCGCTGACACCGGAGCTGATCCTTGAGATTCACCGGCTGGTCACCCGCAACACCATCGAAGAGGAATCCGTCGGCAGGTTCAGAAACCGAAATGACATCGTCGTCGCCAACCCCATCTCCGGGACAATCTATCATACACCGCCGGACTATCACGAGATAGAACAGCACATCGACGAGCTGTGCACCTTCGCAAATCTCCATAAGGACGATGCATGGGAGAACGATACCGCCTTCGTTCACCCGATCATCTCGGGCATCATCCTCCACTTTCTCATCGGCTACATCCATCCCTTCAACGACGGGAACGGCCGGACGGCCCGGAGTATCTTCTACTGGTATGTCCTCTCACGGGGCTACTGGCTCCTGGAATATATGCCGATTTCACGGACCATTCTCAAATCGAAGAAAAAATACTCCCTCGCGTATCTCCACTCGGAGTATGATGATATGGACGTGACCTATTTCATCAATTACAATATCGCATGCCTGAAGGAAGCGCTCAAGGACTTCCTCTCCTATCTTGAAAGAAAACAGAGCGAACAGAACGCGACAAAGGCCATCATCCGCAATATCAGGGAGATCAACCAGCGGCAGGCTGATATCCTGCGGGAGATGATGGAGAGAAGCGATGAATATTTCACCATCCGGGAGATCGAACAGATGTACGATGTGGTCTACCAGACAGCACGGACTGATCTTCTCTCTCTCGTGAATTTGGGATATGTGGTCAAGGAAAAACGCGGAAAGGAGTTTGTCTTTATCTTTAACGAGAAGTGCGACCTCTGGAACGATGGTTCGCAAAAGGATGATCCATCGCAACAGAAACAATTGGGCGACTATCGATAGCCAACTACTAAAAACTACTAATATATACTAAATTAGTATTTGGCAGGTATCCCCACCACCATTTCCTTCCCATCGGCCATCCAGCCGATGCCGGTATCTCTCCTGCAAACGGCCGCGGAGGGGGTTTCCCCATCCGTCCCATCCCCCCGCACGCTACCTCACCTGCCGCCGCACGAACCACTCCATGACCGACCCCGCCAGATGATAGAGGGGGTTGACCCGCACATCCTTCACGAAATACTTCGTCCCCTTCTCCAGCCAGCCGCGCTCCTTCCAGAAGGCATAATCGACAGGAAAGATGGTCTCCAGCTCCGCGAAGGTGGCCCGCTGGCCGTGGAACATCAGGACGTCATTGAAGGAGGGGGGCCTGCGCTGCCCCCGCCGGAGGGCCTCGAGAAATGCGTCCGCCGCAGCCGCGAGCTTCTTCTCGTTCTCCGCCGCAAGGGCCGGCGGCAGCGGGTCGGCGAGGGTGACGAGCCCCACCCGGTGGACGACCTCGAAGCCCCAGACCGTCGCGGCGAGGTGCATGTACTTGAGGACATCCTTCGCGCCGACCATCCCGGTCGTCGTTACCAGAAGCGCCTTCTTGTCGAAGAAGCGGGGGCGGTGGAAGATGTAGGCGAAGCGGTCGACGAAGGTCTTGAAGAGGCCGGTCACGTTCATGCCGTAGACCGGGGAGGCGAAGATCACCCCGTCGGCCTCGTGCATCTGCGCCTCGATTGCAGGGGCGTCGTCTTTGATGGGGCAGTGCTCCTCGCCTTTCTCAAAGCAGGCAAAGCACCCCCGGCAGGGCCGAAGGTCCGCATCCCTCAGCATCAGGTACGTGAAGGTCACCTCCCCGCCGGGCCCGGCCCGGGACCGCATCTGTTCTTCAATCCGCTGCACCGCCCGGCAGGTGTTCCCTTTCCGGGGACTTCCCATGATCACGAGGACCTTCATCGCACCGCTCCCTAAGAAGTGGGTATGGTGGCAGGAGATGGATAAGCCTTTTTCCGGCACCCGTCTTTGCGATGGAGGGGCCCCGCCCGTGCGCCGGAAAAAGCCGCTCACTTCTTCAGGGCCGACCCCGTCACGGTGAACGTCCCCCCGTGCATATTGATCCCCTGCGCTTCCACGACGCCGACGTTTCGGCCGCAGCGGGGGCAGTAGACGCCCACGACCGTCCCCGCGCCGTCGTCCTCCTCCCGGCGGACGGTGTGGTCGCCCGAGATGCGGGCCTTCCGGCAGTGCAGCAGGCGCCCCTTGCCGATCTTCTGGTACCGGAAGAGCTTAGTCCCGCACGAGGCGCAGTGGACGGTGATCATCGGTGGCACCAGGTCGCCCCCGCGGCCGAACATACTTCTGCGGCGCACCGGCGGGGAGGCAACGCCCGCCCGTCGGCCACACCCCCGGTTCAGGCGCTGACCCGGCGCCCATATTTATATATATTGGTATAGGAAATTGGGGCTATCAAAAAAGGGAATGAGAATGGTCATGGACAAGTTCATGGAAATGGCAAAGAAGATGGAGCAGATGTCTCCCGAAGAGAGAAAATAGGTGATGATGAAGAACCGGTCAATGTGCACCTGTGCACAGTGCCCGTCGTATACGTCCTGCATGAAGGAAAAGAATGAATTACTCTTCTGTTCCACGGGAAAAAGCGCATGTAATGTCGAGCTGAAGGGTTGTCTCTGCCCAACCTGCCCGGTTACGGGGATGATGGGGCTCACGAATGCCGTTTTTTGTGCAAAAGGATCAGAAAAAGAACAGAGGGGGAAGTAACCTCCCTTGAAAAAACGGACCTTGCCAGATAAAAAGAAAAAAACCAGGTGAATGAGATGAGTATCGTCGAAGACAATGAAGAAAACATGGAGATCTGCAAGAAGTTCTGTGGGACCTGTCCCACGTTCAAGGAGAACCGGCTGAAGGAATCCCCGCCCCACGCCCTCTTCTGTGCACGGGGCAAATCACAGGATGCAGAAAAAGCGGTCGACAAAGGGTGCAACTGCTTCGGGTGCGACGTGTTTACCCGGTACAATCTGAAGGGTGGATATTTCTGCCTTTACGGGACCGAAGGCCCGAAATAAGAATTGATCCTTTCCCCTCTTTTCTAAGTAAAAAACGATGCCTTTCCTCTCGGGTTCAGGTTTCAGCGAATTCAGATCCATCAAAAATAGAATGCACCCCTGGGAATGGTCGTGGAAATCGCGTCAATTGATGAGAATGCCCGCGAAAATACTCGTCCATCATCCGGGGAATATCACGGGTCACCTCAAAGTACCTGTCACTCACCGGGTTCAGCGATTCGGCAGTGATGGCCGCGTAATGACCCGGGGACGCGTTGGCTGCAAGGGCGTCAGATATCGGCCCGGGGATCGGATACGGAGACGACTGCACGAAAACAAATCCGAAAAACCCCTCATTGCAGCCCATCAGTGCATATGACCGGCATTGCTGCCGGAGCATGAACCCGGCCCGGACATTCTCCGGCATGGTGATGAATAAATCCTTGGATCAGCGATGATTTTCATTTGCTCCCTTTTATTCGTACATGGGGCCCCATGTTGTATAAATTGCTGGCCGAATTGGATTCCTCTGAATCCATCGGTCTTCACACATGCCGGATTTTGCTATGTTGGGAAATTTCCGAATTTGTTGTGCAGAGATCTCTCAGTTTTAAGGCATGCACATCATCATTTCCAGTCAGCCTGGCAAAATCCCTAAGCTCCTCGGTGGACACGCGGAGGAAGTTTTCGAGTTTCCTGGCCGAGATGTCCACCTTCAGCCGCTCACGGAGTTCGGGGTTCTGGGTCGTCACCCCGACCGGACATTTGCCCGTATCGCAGAGCCGGTACTGCTGGCAGGCGGCTGCCATCAGTGCAGCGGTCCCGATGGCGATCGCGTCTGCTCCCAGCGCCAGGGCCTTGGCAAAGTCGGCAGAGACCCGGAGCCCTCCGGTTATGATGAGTGTAATATCCCGGGCATCATGGGAGTCCAGATAGTTCCGTGCCCGGTAGAGGGAATAGATGGTGGGAACCGAGGTGGCATCCTTCACCGACTTGGGGGCGGCTCCGCTTGCGCCCGGCCTCCCGTCAATGGTGATGAAGTCAGGCCCCGCAGTGAGGATGACCTCGAGATCCTCCTCAAGATCACCGGCCGCAATCTTCACCCCGATGGGCCGTCCTCCGGACTTCTCGCGCAACCAGCGCACCTTCTCTTTCAAGTCTTCCGGGGACCTGATATCCGAGTGGCTGGCCGGGCTGATGATATCTGTCCCCTCCGGGTAGCCCCTGATCCGGGCAATCTCTGGAGTCACCTTTTCTGCCGGGAGGCGTGCCCCCATACCCGGCTCCACGGACTGGCCGAGTTTGATCTCGATGGCATCGGCCGCCCTGAGGTTTTCTTCGGTGATACTGTACCGGTTGGGGACATACTCGAGGATATACCGGTATGCATACTGCCGCGCCTCGGGCAGGATCCCGCCCTCCCCCGAGCCCATCGCCGTTCCCACCGCAGCGCTCCCCTTTGCAAGGGCCATCTTCACCTCTTTTGAGAGCGCCCCGAAGGACATGTGGGTCACGTAGATCGGCGTCTCGATGACCATCGGCTGCTCTGCCCGGGGGCCGATGACGGTGCGGGTATTGACCGGAACATCGCTGTTCAGCGGTATCCGGGCGATCTGGGCGCCTTTGATGAGGATATCATCCCACGAGATCACCGGCTTCTTCGTCCTCATCGGTTCGATGATGGATTCCCCGGTCGCAGATATCGTGTGGATCTCCTGCATGGTGACTTCAAGGTCATCGGACTGGCGCACCCATTCTCCAAGGTATCCGGACACATCCTCCTTGTGGACGTGCGAGATCGAGAGGACACCCGAGGCCCCGCAGACCGGGCAGGTGAAGGTCTCACTCACCGACTCGACCGGGCCTGCCCGGGGAAGCAGCTTTAAGTGCGTCTTGTCCGACGAACAGATCGGGCATTTCCAGTCCTCGGGAAAATCCTTCGGCAGGGTGCCGGGTTTGATACCGGTCAGCGAGTTCCCCTGTTCTGTGTCGTATTCAAAGACGTTGCAGACATTGCAGCGATAGCGGGTCATGGTATAGACCTGATCTCGTCTTTCTGCGCAAAGCCTTTTCCGGTGGCAATGGTTACCCAGACCCCGGATTTACCCGTTCACGTGCAAAATTCAGGGAAAATCTTATTGCTTATGACATAAATTTAGGGGTCACGGAGCATGCTCCGGAAAAAAAAGGAAGTGATGCCATGAAAATTACAGGAACACGGATCCTTATCCTGGCCCTGGTTGCCGGTCTCGTGCTTGCCGCGATACCTGCCACGGTCGGGGCGGCAAAGCCCGAGAAAGAAAACCCCTTTGTCTGCCCTTCGGTGAGCCTGAATAACCCCAACGGAATGTGGGTGCTCGGAGCTCATGGCGCATATTTCGTCATTATCCCGACGAAAGGAGGAATTCACGCGGATGAAAGGGTATATGTGAATATTCCCGCACCTGTCATGGATAAGGCACAGGTGAACGCGGGCCACGGTCTCTACAAGAGCTACCCGTCCTACCCCATCTTCTACGGTGAGGACATGATCATGCTGCTTGAGTAAGGGCTTGCCTGGCTCCCAGACGCACCTGGGAACTGGATGGAGGGGGACGTCCTCATGGTAACGGACAATGGGGATGATACCTATAAAGTCATGAACATGGGCAATATGATGGATGATCCCATGGTCTCGAAGGGCTCCATCACCATCGGAGAGCCGATCCCGCTCTGGAGCGCCGTCTTCTGGTAGAGTTCAGGAGAAAACCCCATATTTTTCGCGTGAAATCGCACAGGGGCATGCGAGGTCCTGTAGTAGCTCTTCACCATTTCATGTGCCATCAGTAAAATGTGCATGCTTCACTGATGCCCTTTGATATCCTGAGATACGCGTGACAGCATCTTATCTTAGCAAGAATGCGGGAATTGAACGGGCGAAAGAGTGATCAATCCGGTATCCTGCTACGTTCCACGGGGGAGAACCAGCCTTCTGGATCGAACTACCATGACCGTACGGCAAGGCCTGCCGATCCGATGACCTCCTCCATGCCTTCACGCGTGAATTTTCGGGATATTTCGGTACGGATCGTCTCACCGTTCTCTATCTTCACGGTGAGCGGGACCTCCCCGAATGTCACGGTCATGGGCCGGTTCGCAATAAGGTGCATCTCCACCTGTTCAGGTTCGTGATTGTATATGGCAGGGTGGTCGAGTCCGTCCACATCGAAATCTGCGGATGCTTCCCTGTTCATTACGTGGAGAATGTTTTTATTGAATGCGGCCTGACTCCGCGGGAGTCGCTGTATGCGGATGTGAGAATATCGGGATCTTTTACCATGTCAAGGCCGAGAAGGAACCGGTCATTGGGATCCATCACCCGCGAGGGAATGCTGCAGCGTGAATGGGGTCATGAACGTGAGATCTTCGTCGGACGCAATAGATCATACCACGTAAGCAGGGAGATCCGACTGGATGACCCTGACGGGAATAAACCCGAATCATCGGATCATTACTGCCTCTGTCGCTGCATTGGATCGACAAACAAACCACTCCATGACGGGACCCATTACTACATATTCTTTAATGAAGAGAAGAATTGAGATCCCGTTCCTCCTTCCTTTTTTTCCTTCTCACTGGTCCTCGCAAGCAAGATAAAGTGTACATCAACTGTGTCGGGGGATTTTGGAGCTCTGCCAAAGAACGATCGATTACACACCATAAAAGTTCCTGTTCTCCATCAAAGAGATGGAATGGAGATGCAACCATAACGAAGAAAATTGTTTGATTTGCTCGCCAGCTACCTCTTAGGGGCTGTTTCTTTATACTTACCAAATTTTTTTAGAAGTGATTATTCCTATCCCACGGGAAGAATTGTCCCAACCCCTCCCGCCATGGCTCCAGATCATCGGAGCAGGGATTCCCTGCCTGCAGGCCCACCCCGCCCGCTCTCCGGTTCAGGGTGCCATAACCAGCCTGTACTTTATTAAGCCTGAAGGATATTCCAGTTCGTCAGATGGAGAGAACTGGAATGCGTACAAGCACTATCCATTCGTATGATGTCCTGATCGTCGGAGGCGGCCTGACCGGACTCCGCGCTGCCCTGCGGGTCTCGGACGCAGGCCTCAAAGGGGCCGTCATATCAAAAGTCCATCCCCTGCGGTCCCATTCGGTTGCTGCACAGGGAGGAATGAATGCATCGCTTGGAAACGTCCTGGGTGAGGATGGGAGACATGACAGCTGGGAGTCCCATGCCTACGATACGGTAAAAGGGTCCGATTACCTCGCCGACCAGGACGCGGTTGCACGGATGTGCCGGCAGGCTCCGGCAGCGGTGATCGAACTGGAGCATATGGGGATGGTCTGGTCCCGCCTGGAGGACGGGAAGATTGCCCAGCGACCCTTTGGGGGCGCGGGATTTCCAAGGACCTGCTATGCAGCGGACCGCACCGGGCATAACGCCCTGCATACCCTCTACCAGCAGGTGCTGGACCGAAAAATCCCGATATACGAGGAATTCTTTGTCCTGTCGCTCGTAAACCACGACGGTCGGTGTGGAGGGTGCACTGCCCTTGAGATCATGACCGGAGAGGTCCACGGATTTGCCGCAAAAGCGGTGCTCATGGCGACGGGAGGTTTCGGGCGGATCTTCTCCCGGTCCACGAACGCCCTCATCAATACCGGAGACGGGCAGGCCCTCGCCCTGCGGGGCGGCGCCCCGCTCAAAGACATGGAGTTTGTCCAGTTCCACCCCACGACGCTCTTCGGAACCAATATCCTGATCACGGAAGGAGCCCGCGGGGAGGGGGGAATCCTGCTCAACCGGAAGGGGGAACGGTTCATGGAGCGTTACGCTCCGACCTCGATCGATCTGGCACCGCGGGATGTGGTTGCCCGGGCCATCGTACAGGAGTTCGAAGAGGGAAGAGGCTTTGACGGAGGATATGTCCACCTCGATCTCCACCATCTGGGGGAAGACCGCATCCGGGAACGGTTGCCCGGGATACGACAGATTGCCATTGACTTTGCCGGCGTGGACCCCGTCACCGACCCGATACCGGTTCAGCCCGGTCAGCATTACTCCATGGGTGGGATCGATGTGGACATAGACGGGGCAACACCGGTCAAGGGGCTGTATGCAGCCGGAGAATGTGCCTGTATCAGTGTCCACGGGGCCAACCGGCTGGGGGGAAATTCACTCCTGGAAACTGTCGTATTCGGGCGGCTTGTCGCCGGGACCATCGTAAAGGATATGCCGTCACTCCCCGAGCCGGACATTGAACCTGTGCAATCCGCGATGGAAGAGGCAGATGCCAGAATCGGGCAGATCCTTGAACAGGAAGGAGGAACACCTCTCATCACGGTCATGGACGCGTTGAAAGAGACGATGTTTGAAAGCTTCGGTATATTCCGTGACGTGCGGAGCATGCAGGCAGGCCTTGCAGAGATCAAAAAAATGCAGGAGAAGGTCTCGCAGATATCCCCCGGGTTCAAAGAACGGGCAGTAAACCCGGCGCTGATCCGGTATCTTGAACTTGAGGGGATGCTCCTTCTTGCCGAAGTGGTTGCCCGCGGCGCCCTTGCCCGCGAAGAGAGCCGTGGATCTCATACCCGGACGGATCATCCTGATCGCGATGATTCGCGGTTTCTCAAACACACCCTTGCATCGATACGGGAAGGTATGATAGAGATCTCATACCAGCCGGTCAGGCTGGGGATGTTTGAACCAAAGGAGCGTGTATACTGATGAATCTGATTGTGTACCGGTACCACGAAGGGATGGCAGAACCCCGATACGACAGGTTCGAGCTCGACCCGCGTCCTGGCATGACGGTACTCGGAGCATTGTTCGAAGTTCAGGACCGGTTTGATGATTCCCTCGCCTTCCGGTATTCCTGCAGGGGGGCGGTCTGCGGCTCCTGTGCCATGCTCATCAATAAAGTCCCCCGGCTCGCCTGCAGGACCCAGCTCTCATCCCTCCTCGCGGGGAAGAACCAGGTTTCCCTCTCTTTCTACCCTGCAATAGAAGAGACGATATCATGGAATCCGGAGAAGGAGGTCCTGGTTGAACCGCTTCCCCACCTGCCGGTTATCCGGGATCTCATCGTGGACATGCAGGCCTTTTTCCAGAAATACCAATTCGTGGAGCCGGTAGCAAGACCCACCGGAACACCCCCCGAAGATGAACGGCTGATGGAACCGGTGGCAGTAAGGGAACTTGAGGTCTATACCAATTGTGTCCTGTGTGCTGCCTGTTACGGGGCCTGCCCCGTTGACGGGAAAAATCAGGACTACCTTGGCCCTGCTGCCCTGGCCACACTCTACCGGTTCCGGATTGATCCACGGGACGCATCCGGAACAGTACGACTGGACCGGGCTGATACCGGAAACGGCTGGTGGGCCTGTGAGTTTCATGGAAACTGCCGGACGGTCTGTCCAAAAGGAGTTCCTCCCATCCTCGCAATCGGCCGGGCCCGCCAGGAGCTGAAGAGCGAGAAGAAGAGAGGAGAGCGTCCATGATAAAGATGCGCCGTGAACAGGACTCGCTCGGGGAGAGGGCGGTCCCTGAAGAAGCCTATTACGGAATTCAGACCGTCCGGGCAATGGAGAATTTTCCGGTCAGCGGAAGGCATGAACGCCCGGAACTGGTCAGGGCATACGCCCTCGTGAAGAAGGCAGCAGCACTCGTCAATATGGAGATCGGATATCTTGATACCGTGAGGGGGAACGCCATCGTGCAGGCTGCAGATGAAATTCCTTCCGGCACGTTTGCGGACCAGTTCCCGGTTGACCTGTTCCAGGCAGGGGCAGGAACGTCATTCAATATGAATGTGAACGAGGTGATAGCAAACCGTGCGCTTGAGATCCTGGGGAGGGAACGTGGGGCGTACGGGTATCTCAGCCCAAATGACCATGTGAATCGGTCACAGTCCAGCAATGACACCTTCCCGACCGCGTCCCACATCGCCATTTTGAATGAAGCGGATCGTCTGAACACCGTTCTTCTTAACCTCGCCCATGCCCTGGAACGAAAAGGGGATGAGTTTTCCTCACTCCCCAAGTCCGGCCGGACACACCTGATGGATGCGCTCCCGGTCAGGCTTGGAGATGAATTCAGGGCGTACGGAACAGCAATCAGGCGGGCAGCAGAAAGAATCCAGCAGCGTAGCGATGACCTCCGCGAAGTGGCAATCGGCGGCACAGCGACCGGGACCGGTGCAAATACGCCTCTTCATTACCGTGAGAAGATGGTCGGGAAACTTTCTGCACTGACATCCCGTGATCTCCACCCTGCACGGGACAGCATGGAAACCCTGCAGAGCAGGGCGCCGATGGCGGCATTTTCCGGGGCCCTCCGTGAACTTGCAGGTGAACTGATACGGATCGCCAATGATCTCAGACTTATGGCATCGGGCCCTACCGCAGGATTCAGCGAGATCATGCTCCCGCCAGTACAGCCCGGATCATCGATCATGCCGGGAAAATTCAATCCCGTCATGGCCGAATGCCTGGATATGATCTGCTTCCAGATTGTCGGCTATGACACTACCGTCGCCCTTGCCTCACAGGCCGGACAGTTTGACCTGAACGTCATGACTCCGGTCATGACGGCAAACATCCTTGAATCGGTTGCCCTTCTGAATAATTATCTCCCGGTCTTCCAGTCCCGTTGCATTGATGGTATCCTTGCTGACGCCGAGCGGATGCGGACGGGTGCCGAATTGAACCCGAGCCTCGTTACGCTTCTCACCCCGGGGACAGGATACCTGATGGCGGCAGAACTCGCGAAGGAGGCGATGGAGAAGCGTCAGTCAATCAGGGATCTTGTGGTTGAAAAGGGGATGATGTCAGAGCAGGAAGCAGACACCCTGTTTGATCTACATGCCGCCTCAGACAACCGTTACCGGAACCAGTCAAACAGGGATGAATCATCAGATACGTCAAAAGTCGGGGGAGAGGAGAGATGAAATTCATCTGCACGTACTGCAGCGAGTATGTCTACGATGAGGAGAAGGGAGATCCGGCCACAGGGCTCGGTCCCGGCACGCTGCTGGCTCAGATCCCCGACAGGTGGCGGTGCCCGGTCTGTGGGATGCCCAGGACCTACCTCCGGCAGATCCGGGATGAGGTCTTTTCCCTGAAGTGGTCAGCCTATGCTGAATCGCCAGAAGGGCCGATGGATGTAACGTACTACCGGAATATTGCCCGGAAGATGCTTACCGGTTTTTGCGGGGTGTATCCGGTCTGTGATGGCCAGCCGGGGCGGATATGTACCGGCCAGAAGTTCGGACAGCCTATTGGACTGGGGGGTGCTGGTCAGGGCAAGACCTTTGAGGCGAATTACAACGCCCTCCAGCAGCACCGGTTGAAGATGCGGGTGATCAAAGCGCACCATGAACCTGAAATGTCGGTTTCGATCTTCGGAAAGATGCTCACCGCCCCGGTGATGGGCGCCAGCCTCTCCGGGGTCAAAGCCAGCCTGAACGATGCCATTCCCGAAGACGCATTCTACCGGGGCCTCCTGAAGGGTGCAGAGTCCTTCGGGTCAGTCGGCATGGTGGGAAACACCCCCACCAGTCCTGAAGACCTGGGGGTGACCATCGTCGGGGAGAATGGGGGATGGGGAATTCCAGTCTTCAAGCCCCAGTCCCAGGAGCGGCTCATCCGATTGTTCAGGCAGGCTGAAGAACGTGACGTGGTCGCCATCGGCGTTGACCTCGAAGGAGCAGGGTCTACGTTCTGGGTTACTCCGGAGAAACGGGTCTACCGGAAAAGTGAAAAAGACCTCAGTGAGCTGGTGGACTGCACCAGTAAACCGGTGATATTCAAGGGTATCATGAGCGTTGAAGATGCGGCCCGCGTTGTAGATTCCGGTGCTGCCGCCTGCTACGTGTCAAATCACGGCGGGAGAGTGCTGGATTGCGGCCAGGGAGTGGCCGAGGTTCTCCCTGCTGTCGCCCATGAGATCTCCGGAAAAATACCCATCCTCGCAGACGGGGCCGTCAGGACCGGATTTGACGTGCTAAAAATTCTGGCCCTCGGGGCTGATATTGCCCTGATCGGACGGCCCCTGGCGCGGATGTCCATCGCCGGTGGTGCGGAGGCAGTTCGGATGTACCTTTCCTATGTTCAGGATGATCTCCGGCGGGGCATGATCCTGACCGGATGCGACACGCTCGATGAAATAACGAGGGATATCCTGGTCAGCTCCAGCTGATCGGGACAATCCCTCATTCAATCCGGGGAAACTTTCCCCGAAGTACAATAGAGGGACGAAACCTCCGAAAGAAATCGGGGACGTCCTGGTCGGGGAAAGTCGAGAGATTTTTTTCTCCACATTACATCAGAAAAAGGGGATTGAAACACACTCAGGGACTTTTACTTCTTTGCAAAGAAGTTGAGAGAAAACAATCTGGATATGTCCCCCGATAAATGGTAGTGGCGTGGTGGCAGCTGCCTTACCATTGGGCCATTCCTGCAGAGAACCATCAGCAGTGCTGGCGTTGTCTAAATCGCCCTTCTGGCATCAGTGTATTCCCTCTCGCGGACAGAGCGGTCTTAGGCCTTTGATGAGGCAGAACCCAGGACCACAACGTCCCCCAGGGTCACCCACCGCCATGCAGGGCCACCGGAGATGGCCACGATGGCGGACAGATCCAGAAAGAACGACCCAAATGTTTATGGGATACTCTATCTATTACCAGCCACTGCACAGGAGGTGCATCTGGCATGGAAGTTGATGCGGCAAAAAAGAAGATCAGAATGATGGTGATCATCGGTACAGTCCTCTGGCTCATTGGATTCGGGATGGCAATGACCGCGATCGTTGTGGAATTTACCACCTTCAAACCGGCGCTCGAAGAGATTGCCGAGTTGCCGACGTCCGAATGGGAAAACGTCGCGATATCGGAAAGCCCTGGCCTCGTCCATACCCGGATTATTGCCAATTCATACGGACCGGTGATCCTGACCCTCAAGCCGGTCGGAATTGCTTTCATCTTATCCGGGGTGTTTATGGCGCTTCTGGCTATTCTCCAGGCACTGAGTATGATATCCGTAAACCTTGGGAAAATTGTGAAAGGACAGATGGAGGGGCATCACGCTGAACCTGGGACGAGATGACGTGAAGGATCTCCTTGAGCCCAAAAAGGGGATGCCTATTCATAAACAGCCATTTTCATTGGAATTGAACGCAAGGAAAATCCGGGCTTTTATGGTTCCTCCCTGCGTCCTTCGACACCTTCGAAGCAGAACCCACTGCCCCTGAGCTGGTGCGTGTTGAAACACCCCTGATACGAAACAGCATCCCTTACCGACAGCATTATCTGCAATATCAGACATCCCCAGTACACAGAACAGGACATGATAAGGGGTCCTTTCACCTTTTTGCCTGAAACGAAGGCCCGGCTTCACGGAATTTCCTGCATAGCTTTATGCTCTCCGCAGTGTCGTCGGGTCGCGGGAGATCTCAAACTTCCTCAGGTGGAAAAGGTGAAGATGATTTCTCAAATCAGAACCGGTTTGGGTCAGTATCCACGTCGGGAATTACCGCGACATCAAGAGACATCGCCCTGACAAGAGCTTCCTTCAGTTCACCGGGCTCTTTCACCGTGATCCCAAAACCCCCGCATACCCCGGCATATGCAGCAACGTCGGGGTTCAACGGATCAGTGGCATAGTTCGGGTAATGCCCGGTCAGCTGTTCGACCTGGATCATCCCCGGCTGGTGGTTGTTCAGCACTACTACCACCATAGGGAGGTTGTACTTGACCGCCGTGACGAAATCGGACATCGCCTGTGAAAATCCCCCATCTCCCGTGATACCGATAACCTGCTTCCCGGGATATACGATCTTTGCCGCGATTGCCGCCGGGAACCCGAACCCCATCGTGGCGAGGTATCCGGACATCGCGGGACCGCTGCCGTTTCATCCTGAAGTTCCGGCCGAACCACCACTGGTTCTCGCCTACATCGACGGTGATCACCGCATCCCCGGGGACCGTCTCCGAGAGGACCTTCATGATGTAGGGGGGCCGGACCGGGATCGCCGTGGCATCGGCCTCACGGTCCAGTTGCTCCTGCCAGTCCCATTTCATCTGTGAGATCCGTGGAAGGACCTCCGGGTGGTCACGCACCTTAACCATTCCGGTGAGTTTCGGGATGGTGAGGGCGCAATTACCCCAGAGAGAAAGTGCACGAGGGCCCCTTCCCAACCTGACCGGACTGGTGTCCATCTGTATCAACGCCTTGTCGGTCGAAACATTGGTAAACTTCGAGAATCCGGCACCGAAAGTGATGAGCAGATCTGCGTCATTCGCGAGGGGCCGTGCCTGGGGAGACCCCACAGATCCCAGAACCCCTGCCACCCGGGGATGGCCTTCAGGAAGGACTCCTTTGGCCCGGAATGTGGTGAGAATGGGCGCCTTGATCTTTTCCGCAAGGGTGCCCGGTGCAGCGCCTTCGCCACAGGCTCCCCATCCGGCGATGATGACCGGGTTTTCAGCCTGTTCGATCGCTGCAGCCGCTTTTGCAAGTTCCTCCCCGTCCGGGACGATATGGGGGCTGGCAATGCATATCTCCTTCCTGCAGCAGGCTCTGTCAGGAAGCTGCTTCTGGATTTCGTTTGGAACCGGGACTTGCGCCACGCCATGGTGGAGCGTGGCATACTTCAATGCGACGTCTAATAGCAGTATTGCCTTGTTCCGCTCGTACACGGTGTTGTTGCAGACCGAGACAGTCCGGAAGAACGCGTCCCGGTCAATCTCCTGGGTTCCATGAGGGCCGGTGTACTGGCTCTCGACCTGGCCGTTGAGGGAGAGGACCGATGCACCGTCCTCCTTGGCATCGTAGAGCCCTGTCGATAGGTTCGTCGCCCCCGGTCCTGCGATGGTGAGGCACACCGCCATCTTTCCGGTTAGCTTGTTGTAGGCAGAGGCGGCCATTGCCGCATTCTCTTCGTGACGGACGACAATATACCGCAGGTTCGGATTTTTCCGGATGGCGTCGACCAGTCCGGGCGATGATGTGCCGGGAAGGCCGAAGACGAGAGTAACACCCCCGGCCTCCCTTTCACTGATGAGAGCATCAGAAACCGTGTTCCCTGAAGCTTCGTGAAGCGCGTCCTCTTCTTCGACAAGGATGAATGCGCTTTTTGCTGCCCCGCAAACCGGGCATGTCCACGTATCTGGAAGATCGGAAAAACTGGTTCCGGGAGGAGTTTCGGTGGCCGGTTCACCCTTTTCTTTGGAATATACGTACCCGCACACGCTGCATGTCCATCCTGACATAAGCATCCCGAACGCAAACAGGGGTTTTTTTAAATTTCAATCTTTGCAGGCAGGACGGGAAATAATTGAGCCAAAACGCGGCGGCATCCCTGATCGGGCAGTATTCCTCCCCTTTGGTAGAACAGGCGAAGCAGCCCCGGCAGTCGGCGGGCCCCACCTCCCCCGGGATGAGGTAGGTGAACGCGACCTCTTCGGCGCCGGTGTGGCCCGGGCTGTCATGATCTCTTCAATGCGCTTTTCCGCGTGGCAGGTGCGCCCCCCTTCATTGTCCCGCACAGGAGAATCCATTCCACCGGAAATACCACTTACGGAGGTGGTGCGGGAAAGAGCTATACCGATCCCCCCGTTTACTATCTGTATATGCCCGGACTTCACCACATCCTGGATGATACGCTCGCAGGACATATCCTCTCCGAAGAGGAGGCGCTCCTTCTTCTCACCACGAAGGACCAGGCGATTTTCGACATCGCAAAGGCGGCCGATAAGCTGCGGGCGGCCCGCTGCGGCAATGCGGTCACCTACGTGCGCAACCAGAACATCAACATCACCAACTGCTGCATCAACGCCTGCGGGTTCTGCGGGTTTCGCCGGGACCCCGGCGATGCGGACAGCTACTTCCATACCGATGAGGTGATCCGGCAAAAGGTCCGGGAGGCGCGGGAGCGCGGGGTGACCGAGATCTGCGCCGTCTCCGGCCTGCACCCGGACTTTACCGGGGATTCGTACACCGGCATCATCCGGCTGCTGCACGAGGAGGCCCCTGAGGTGCATATCCATGCGGCAAACCCGATGGAGGTCGCCTACGGGGCAAAGAAGAGCGGGATTACCACCCGAAAGATGCTGGAGCGGATGCAGGCGGCGGGTTTGGGCTCCCTCTGCGGGACGGCCGCGGAGATCCTGTCCGACCCGGTGCGCAGGGTGATCTGTCCGGGGAAGGTCGATACCGAAACATGGGTGCGGATCATCAAGGAGGCGCACAGTTTGGGGATTGCGACGACCGCGACCATCATGTACGGCCACGTGGAGACCCCGGCGGATATTGTTTCGCACCTGAAGATCCTCCGGGACATCCAGGAGGAGACGGGCGGGTTCACCGAGTTTGTCCCGCTCTCGTTCATCCACTACGACACCCCCCTCTACCGGCAGGGGGCTGCACGGGCGGGGGCGACGGGCCGGGAGGATCTGCTGATGTACGCCGTCTCGCGCCTGTACCTGCATAACATCGACAACATCCAGGTCTCGTGGGTGAAGCACGGCATTAAATTCGCCCAACTGGCGCTCCTTGCCGGCGCAAACGACATCGGGGGGACGATGTTTGAGGAGTCGATCTCAAAGGGGGCGGGGGCGAGGAACACCGACTACCTCGACCCGGCGGAGATGGACCGGATGGTAACCGATATCGGGAGGAGACTGGTCCGCCGGACGACCCTGTACAAGGCGCCCTGAGGCACGCTCTGACAGCAGCGCCGGGGGGGCGGTCCCTGC
>DSBQ01000028.1 GCA_011045995.1 Methanoculleus sp.
AGCAACAGGAGCAACAGGAGCAACAGGAGCAACAGGAGCAACAGGAGCAACAGGAGCAACAGGAGCAACAGGAGCAACAGGAGCAACAGGAGCAACAGGAGCAACAGGAGCAACAGGAGCAACGGGAGCAACGGGAGCAACGGGAGCAACGGGAGCAACGGGAGCAACGGGTGGCGGCGCCGGGGGGCGCCGTCCTCCCTCTCCCCTGCCACTTACCACAGGAGATCGAAGATAAAATAGAGGAACGCGACGATGCTCACAAAGACGATGCCGTATCCCCCGCCCCAGATGCCGATCTGCTCGTCCGGGTACGTGCGCTGCATCTCTGCAAGCGACGCTTCGTAGGCCCCCGCCGCCTCCGGGTCCGCAAGCGCCCGCACCACCGGGAGTGCCAGCGTTCGCCCGGCGATACGGCCGGCGACCGGCGGGTTTTGCGAGGCCTTTTTCAGGGTGTCGACAAGAATGCCGGTGATCCGCCCGATTGCTCCTGCCATCCGGTCCAGCGGGTGGGCGGAGAACCAGAAGACCCCCTTCCCGGCGGCGATGTAGAGGCGGTCGATATCGGATGCAAAGCTCCATCCCGGCGACCGCAGGGGCCGCAGGAGGAGGAACAGGGCGCCTCCCGCAGCAAAGACTGCGGCCGACTCGATCAGGTGCGATGGCGAGAACGGGTGGGCGTGCGTCCCTCCCGGAAGAAGGCCGGTCAGAAGGTCGGGGAAGAGCCCGATGGCAAGGCAGAGGGCGGCGGTAAGGCCCATCGCCACGAGCATCGGGAGAGGGGCCTCCCGCGGGAGGGCGGGTTCCCCCGTTCCCGGTGCGGGCCTGAAGAAGGCCAGCCAGAGGAACCGGAGGACATAGATGACGGTGACGACTGCGCCTGCGAGGAGCATTTCCGGCAGGTACGGGACCCCTGCCGCCGCCTCGATCACCATCCCCTTGCTCACCGCCCCGTTCAGGCCCGGCAGTCCCGCAAGCGCAAGGCCGCCGATGACGGCACAGGCGGTGGTGAGCGGCATCGGCCGTGCAAGGCCGCCGAGCCCGGAGAGGCGCATACAGCCGGTGCGGTAGATGAGCGCCCCTGCCGCCATGAAGAGGAGCGACTTGAAGAGGATGTCGTTTACCATGTGCGCAAGGCCGGCATCGATGCCGGCGGCCGTGCCCGCCCCGATGGCCGCGACCATGTAGCCCACCTGGCTGATGATCGAATACGAGAGGAGGCGGCGGATGTCATCCTGCATGAGGGCGAAGACGGCGCCGTAGAGCGCCATCGCCGCGCCCATGTACGCCACCGCAACGCCCCACCCGCCGATGGCGGCGAGGAGGAAGACCGCCGCCTTCGTCGTGAAGATGCAGAGGGCGACGGACCCGGCAACGGATGCCCTCGGGTAGGCATCCGGCGCCCAGGTGTGCAGCGGGATGAACGCGGCGTTCACCCCGATGCCGGTCAGCATGAGAAGGAGGCCCGGCCCCGCCGCCACCGGGCCGATGGCGGCGCTCCCCGTGGTGACCACCGTGTAGGCAATCCCGCCCAGCAGGCAGGCGCCGCCGAAGATATGGAAGAGGAGATACCGGTAGCCTGCGCCCTGCGAGCCGGGGTCTTCGGACGACCAGATGATACTGAGTGAGGCAAGGGCGAGGAGCTCCCAGAAGAGGAAGACGGTGATGAGATCGCCCGCATAGACGATGCCGAGGGTGGCGCCCAGCGACGCCGTCATCCCCATCGTCTCGGCCGCGGGGAGCTCCCGGCAGGCCGCATAGACGAGGGTGAGAAGCCCTGCCAGTGCAAAGACGGCGCCTGCGAGCGACCGCATCGGGTCTACCTGGAGGAGGACCGTCTCAATCCCCGGGAGGAGGGAGACGGCAAGCTCTGTGGAGGATCCGGCGAGGGCGAGGGCGGCAAGGAGGGCGGCGGCCCCGGTGAGGACGGCCCATGCGTTTCGTGCCGATCCCCGCAGGACGAGCACGGGGATGAGCCCGGCAAGGCAGATGAAGGCGGGGGGAAGGGCGATCATGGTCATGGCAGGCCTCCTGCGGTGATCTCGCCGATGGCGATCTGGACCAGATCCATGAACGGCACCGACGGGTTGAAGAAGAACAGCACCGAGAGCGCCGCCGTCAGGACGATGGGGACGAGCATGATCAGGGGCGGTTCGGCAACGCCGTCAAGGGCATGGGGATCGGCGGGCCGGTCGACGAGCATCGTGTAGATGATGGGGAGGAAGTAGGCCGCATTGAGCACCGCACTCGCGATGATCACGAGGAGGAGGACCGGCATCCCCCCTTCCACGGCGCCGACCATCAAAAATATCTTGCTGTGGATGCCGCAGAGCGGCGGAAGGCCGCAGATGCCGATCGCCGCCGCCGAGAACATCAGGGCGGTCACCGGCATCTTTCGCCCGAGGCCTTTCATGTCGGATATGCGCTCCCTGCCGGCGGCGACGATGACGGCGCCGGCGACGAAGAAGAGCGTGATCTTCATGAAGGCGTGGAAGGGGATGTGCACCATCGCCCCGGTCATCCCGGCGACGGAGAGCATCGAGACGCCGAGGAGGATGTAGGAGAGCTGGCTCACCGTCGAGTAGGCGAGCCGCCGCTTCAGGTTATCCTCGGCAAGCGCGAAGAGGGAGGCGGTGATGATGGTAAACGAGGCGATCGCGGCGAGGGCCACGCCCAGGCCGAGCGATGCCATCAGGGGCATGCCGTAGACCCAGCCGGCCACCCTGACGATCCCGAAGACGCCGGCCGTCACGACGGCGACCGCATGCAGGAAGGCGGAAACGGGCGTCGGGGCGATCATCGCCGCCGGGAGCCACCCGTGGAGGGGCATCCACGCCGCCTTGACAAACCCTACCATGAAGAGAAGGAAGAGGACCTGCAGGGTGAGGGCCGCCCCCGACCCCGCCAGAAACCCGCCGGGGACGAACTCGGTCGTCCCGGTGAGGAGGTAGGTGAGGATCGTTGCGGCAAGCAGGAAGATACCGCCGATGAGGAGATAGGTGAGGTACTTTCTTCCCGCCTTCATCGCAGCGGGCGTCTCGATGTGGACGACGAGCGGGTAGGTGATGATCGTCAGGACTTCATAGAAGAGGAACAGCGTGACGAGGTTTGCCGAGAAGGCAATCCCGACGGCTGCGGCGATGGCCACTGCCAGGCAGAAGAAGAACCTCGTCTGCGCATGCTCCTTCAGGGCCCGCATGTAGCCTATTGCATAGAAGGAGTTGAGGAGCCAGAGGACGGCGGCGGTGAGGGCAAAGACCATCCCGAACGCGTCGACCCTGAGGGCGAAGTCGCCGCCCGGCACCATCGGCAGGAGGGTGAGGGAGATCTTTCCCCCCCCGAGGATCGCAGGAAGCATCGCAAGGACGGTTCCCAGCATCGCAAGAGCGGCAGCGATCGTCACGCTCTCCCGGATATTCTCGTGCCTCCCGGTGGCGAGTATCAGCCCTGCCCCGAGGAGCGGGATTGCGATCGTGGCCGCCGGCAGCAGGGCGGAGAGGTCCGCCATATCAGGCACCTCCGAGGAGCAGGGTCACCGCAGGGCCGATGACATTTTCCATTAACACTTCGACCCCCATGCCGAGGATGAGGCAGAGGAGGGCGAGCGTGACCACCGGTGCGAGCATGGAGAGGGGTGCCTCGCGTTTGCCGCGGTCGTTGCGGCCGCCGCCGGCAGCGTGCCCGTGCTCCTCCCCATGGGGATGCCCGAAGTAGGCGACCTCGATGAACTTCCAGATATAGACGGCCGCAAGGAGGCTTCCCACCAGAAGGACGGCCGCATAGAGGTAGTGCCCTGCCTCAAACGCCCCGAGGACGAGGTAATATTTGCTCATGAACCCGATGGTCGGGGGGATGCCGATCATGGAGGCGCCTGCAAGGGCGAACGCGGCGCAGGAGACCGGCATCGTCTTTGCAACGCCCTTCAGCTCGGAGAGCCGCGATGTCCCCATCCGGTAGATGATCAGCCCGGCGACCATGAAGAGGCACCCCTTCATCACGGCATGGCCGAGGATGTGCAGGAGCCCTCCCTCGAGGGCGATCTGGTTGGCGACGCCGAGCGCGAACATGATGTAGCCTATCTGGCTGACGCTCGAGTACGCAAGGAGGCGCTTGAGGTCGTCCTGCCCGATAGCGAGCACCGCCCCTGCAATGATCGCGACCGCTGCGATGAAGAGGACGATCCCGGTCACCGGGAAGCTGTCGAGGATGTATGCCGTCGTAAAGACCGTGAAGAGGATCCTGAACAGCGCATACACGCTCACCTTCGCCATCACGGTGGAGATCAACACCGTCACCACGGACGGCGACTCGGCATACGCATCCGGGAGCCAGAGGTGGAGGGGGAAGACGGCCGCCTTGATGGAGAACCCGATCATCAGGAAGAGGAATGCCGAATGGACCGTTGCAAGTTCGTAGGATGCCGGGAGCATCACGGCAAGCTCCCGCATGTTCAGCGACCCGGTCGCGACATAGAGGTTGCCGATGCCGAGAAGGATGAACCCGGCGGCGATGGACCCCAGCACGAGGTAGTTGAAGCTTGCCACATAGGAATGGGGCCGTCGTGCTGCGGAGATCAGGGTGTAGGCGCTGATGGACGATATCTCCAGAAAGACGTAGAGGTTGAAGATGTCGCCCGTGATCGTCATCCCGACGAGGCCGGTGATGAGGAGCTGGAAGAGGACGTAGAAGGAGACCGTTTTATCGGCCGGGATCTCCTTTTCCACGCTCCTCTTTGCATAGACCACCGCTGCGGCGGAGAGGAGCAGGATCACGATGAGGATGAAGCCGTTGAAGCTGTCGATGACGAGCTCAATTCCCAGCGGCGGGGCCCACCCTCCGACATGGTAGTGGATGGGCCCCCCGCGCATCACCCCGAAGAGGAGGACGACTGCGGCGCCGAACTGGAAGAGGACGGTCGCAAGCGCTATCGGATGGCAGAACCGCCGGTCATGCCATCCTGCCGCAAGGATCAGGAGCGATGCAACGATAGGTATCGTCACCAAAAAGACCGGGAGATGAACAAGCATCATCGCCGCCCCCGTACCAGCTCTTTGAGCTCATCCTCATCGATGACGCCGTACTCTTCATAGATCCTGGTGATGAGCGCGAGGGCCACCGCCGTGGTGCTCACCCCGACGACGATCGCCGTCAGGATCAGGACGTGGGGAAGCGGGTTGACATAGAGGGCGTCTATCCCTTCGGGAAGGTATATCGGTGCGGTGCCGCCCTCCACATCGCCAAAGGAGATGTAGAAGAGGAATATCGCGGTCTGGAAGATGTTGAGCCCGATGATCTTCTTGACCAGGTTGTGCTTTGCGATCAGTGCATAAAGGCCGATCAGCATCAGGATGATCGCCATCCAGTAGTTGTACCGGGCGAGGAAGAGCTCAAAAAACGCCTCAATCATAAAGATTTCCCCCTTTGTTCTGCTATATCGTAGATGATCGATGTCATGACCGCCATCACGTTGATGCCGATGCCGGCCTCGACGACGTCGATTAAGAGGCCGTGGAGGTGGGGGATGCCGAGCGCCGCCTCAATCGCCCCGTATTCGAGGTAATTGCCGGCAAAGAGGAGGCAGAGGAACCCGATGCCGGCATAGGCAAAGATCCCGAGAACCGAGCAGATCATGAACCCCCGGTTGTCGATCCGCTTTCTCACCGAGCCAAGGCCGAAGGCGATGACCATCAGCACGAACGATGCGGCAAAGACGACGCCGCCCTGGAACCCGCCGCCCGCCCCGGATGCGCCGTGGACGATGACGTAGAGGGCAAAGACCTGGATGAAGGGCACCGCGAGGCGTGATACCGTCCTGATGACGACATTCTCCCTCACAGGCATCCCCCCCGTCTGAGCAGGAGGGAGACCGAGATGCCTGCGGTGAAGATCACCACCACCTCCCCGAGGGTATCAAACCCGCGGTAGCTGGCGAGGATGGCGGTGACGATGTTTTCTATCCCGACATCATGGAGCGCCGACCGGATGTACAGCTCCCCGGTGTACCGGGTGGCCGGGGCCTCGGGATCGCCGAATGCCGGCATATCCTCGACCGCCCAGAAGAGGATGATGCCGATGAAGAGGACTGCGATAAGGGCTAATTTTTTCAATCGGATGAACTCCTTCTGGTTCGTGCTATGGCGGCGATAAACAGGACGGTGGTGATCCCCGCCCCGACCGTTGCCTCGGTAAAGGCGACATCCGGGGCATTCAGCTCCGCCCAGAGGACCGTCATGATCAGCGAGTAGGCGGCAAGGATGATCGTCGCGTGGAGCAGGTCTTTTACCGTGATCGCCGCGATTGCGCAGAGGATCATGAAGAGGAGGAGCGCAAAGTCGAGTATCCAGATCATTGGCGTTCATCCCC
Organism: Methanoculleus sp.; assembly: GCA_011045995.1. GTDB lineage: Archaea > Halobacteriota > Methanomicrobia > Methanomicrobiales > Methanomicrobiaceae > Methanovulcanius. The sequence goes on from DSBQ01000028.1 coordinate 6,361, forward strand.
CTTTTTCCACGGTGCAACGCCCCGCGAGTAGGCGACATGCACGAGGGCGTGCACCGCGGTCGGCGACGAGATGAAGATGAAGATCGCAAGGAGGAGGAGCTTTACCGAGATGAGCGTCATCCCCTCGTAGAGGATGAACCCGACCAGCATCATCCCCTCCCCGAGCGTATCGCACTTGCCGCTCGCATGGGCGCGGGTATAGAAGTCCGGAAAGCGCAGCAGCCCTACCGCACCGACGACCATGAAGAAGAGGCCGATGAGGATGCAGATGATGGCAAGGATGGTCAGCATACGCATCCCCTCCTGAGGTATTTTGCAATGGCAATGGTCGCGATGAAGTTGATCATCGCATAGACGATCGAGATGTCCACGAAGATCGGCCGCCCGTATAATAATCCGATGAGAAGGAGGATGATGATCGTCTTCGTTCCGATGGTATTGACGGCAATCAGGCGGTTCTCGACGCCGGGGCCGTAGATCGCCCGGTAGAGGCAGAGAAAGATCGTGATGACCAAAATGATGGTGCTGGCGAGGAAGATGTCGTTCATGCGCCCTCCTCAAAGATTGCTCCCAGGTGGTTCTGGATATCCCGGGTTTCCAGCAGGTCCTTCTCTCCGCCCGCAAGGACGAGGGCATGAACCGTAAAGGTCCCCCCGCAGACATCGACGGTGATGGTCCCGGGGGTAAGCGTCATGGCGTTTGCAAACGCCGTCCTGAGGACATCACCCTCAAATGGCGTCTCGATGGTGAGGATGCCCGGATCGATGGGCATCGACGGGTGGAGGACGCGGTAGGCGACATCGATGTTGGCATAGAGTATCTCCATCAGGAGCAGGGGGATATAGAGGATGAAACGGAAAAATATTCGCGCCGACCGAAGGAGGCTCTTTTCTTCTGTGAAGACGAGGTCGCCTGAGATGAGGGTGACGATCCCGCAGCAGAGGACCCCCGAACCGACATGAAAGAAGTCCAGGTAGCCGGAGAGGAGGAGCCAGAAGATCATCAGGAGTATAAATACGACGGCATGTCCGGCAATCGACGATCTGTTTCCTTTTAACGACAATGCATGCCCTCCGGTGAATACGGTTCTCTAATCAATTGGATGGTGCCGTTCATAAATCTATATTATTTATGTGCGGGCACCGCGACGCCTGATCCGCGCCCCTGATGCATACGTATAAGAATACCTCCGTGGTATCTCACCAATTACGGGAAGGATGGCAATGGATAGGGAGATGTGGTCAGGCGGGATTGGATTTATCTTTGCGAGCATCGGCTCTGCGGTGGGGATAGGCAACATCTGGCGGTTCCCGTATATTGTCGGGGCAAACGGCGGCGGTGCATTTCTTATCCCCTACCTGATATCGGTATTCCTCTTCGGCCTTCCCCTTATGATGCTCGAGCTCGCCGTCGGGCGCCACCTGCAGACCTCGGTCGGCCCCGCCTTCCGGGCCATCGGCAAACGGTTCTACAAAGCGGGCATCGTCATCGTGGCAATCGTCAGCCTCATTCTCAGCTACTATCTGGTGGTGACGAGCTGGGTGCTTGCCTATGCCCTCTTCTTCGCCTTCCAGCGGCCGGTGGACTTTACCGCCTTCACCGGCTCCTACTACCCGCTGCTCTTCTTCGTCCTCTCCGGGCTGATCGTGTATGCCACCGTGCGGTCGGGGGTCCGCAAGGGGCTTGAGCGGATATCGCGTATTGTCATCCCGCTTCTCGTGGTGATCCTTCTCTTCCTCGTCGCCTTCTCCCTTCTCCAGCCCGGGGCTGCCGAAGGCGTGGCGTACTACCTCGCGCCGGACATCTCCCGGCTCTCGGACCCGATGATCTGGGCGGCGGCGTTCGGGCAGGCGTTCTTCTCGCTCTCGGTGGGGATGGGTATCCTGCTCACCTACGGCAGCTACCTGGGCGAGGCGAACCTGTTCAAAAACGGTGTCGTGATCGTCGTCGCCGACATCCTCATCGCGATCCTCGCGGGGTTCATGATCTTCCCCCTCGTCTTTGCCTTCGGCCTGGACCCGGCGGCGGGGGTGAACCTTGCCTTCGTCACCCTCCCCTCCGTATTTGCCGGTATCCAGTTCGGCTGGGTCCTCGGGATGCTCTTTTTTGCCATGCTCTTTCTGGCGGCCCTCACCAGTGCCGCCTCCATGCTGGAGGTGCCGGTCGCGACGATGATCGATTCGTACGGCTATTCCCGGCATAAGGCGACGCTCCTCATATTCGGGATCATCTTTCTCCTCGGGCTCCCGTCCGCCCTCAGCTACACCGGTCTTCACCTCGAGCTCTTCGGAACACCGCTCTTTGATCTCTCCGACTACTACTTCGGCACCCTCGGCCTCATCATCTCGGGCCTTATCGTGAGCATCGTTGCCGGCTGGTTCGTCGATACCGAATGGCTCTTCGAAGAGCTGGGGGGAAGCCCGCGGATGCAGCAGGCCTACCTCGTTTTGGTCCGCTTCTGCATCCCGGCGGTGCTGTTCGTCACCCTCATATCGCAGGTGTTCGGGATTGCGGCGGTCTGAGGGTAGGGGCGGGGGATGAGAAGGCCGCGCCCGGTGACCTCCCGGCGAAAACTCCATGGCGGTGCGTCCGGGGCTCCGAACAAACGCATTCGTACACGATGATCGCAGAGCCGCTGCGCTCAATGGATCCATTGAAACCACCGACTATCGTGAAAGGTGGAGGAGAGGATTTTTTTCATGGAGACCCGGAGCACGATGGAACCGGGTGCTGCTGAATGTAGCGACAGACATTCGCACGGACTCCGGATGCTGTGATCTGCCGGGAAATCGCAGTACAGAAAAGAGCGGACGGCCGCACCGCGTTAAAGATCCACCTGGTATTTCTCCTCGATTGCCCGTAGTCTCTCTTCTCTTTGCCGGATATTCTCCCACAGGATTTCCCTGATGAGGTTCCGGTCTTCAGCGAAGAGCGGTGTCGAGATATCGATGCCCGCATGCTCCGCATCTCTTGCCACATCCTGTGCATAGGCATCCCCGACGCCCCAGCAGTCCAGCATCATTTGTGCATACTCCTCGCCCTGCGGGGGGACCGGGGTGGAGGCCAATCCGGATGCTGCACCATTGGCAATGCTTCCATTCACTGCCCTATCCACCGATTCATTGCTCCCCAGGTAGCCGAAATCCCCGATGTGGGTAACCGTTCTGCCGAGCAGTTTGTTCGCGCTCACCTGCACCGCGTAAAAATTTTCGCCATTTTTCAGAACATAGTATCGGTAATAGAGGGGATGCCCGTTCGAGTCGGGCAGGATTGCGGGTTCAGGGGAGACCACCGACCCGTTGAACCTCTCGTATGCCTCCTCTCCGGCTTCGCCGAGGGTGGAGAGTTCGAGGAGCGCCACAGCCGCCTGCGTCCACCCGCGTTCTACGGGAACGGTGGTATTGGGGGCCACACCCTGTTCATCGGGCGCGACGCAGCCGCATACGATGGCGCAGGCGACGATGAGGAGAGCCGATGCAAGCGAAGTGATGGCGCGGGAGTTCATGGATATGCCTTCTATTGAGGAATCCGTTCGTGCGATGATAACAGTTGTCCCGGGAACCATTGCCGCTCGCGGATCCTCAGAATTGGTCGGACAAAGGAAGTGTGTTCACCCGATAGCTTGTAAACGCGAATCAATTGTTCAAATACAAAGAAATATCCTGATCGCCCTTTTAGGGAAAAAGCATGGAGAGTAATTATCCGCACCTTTGCTGGATATTTGAGAAGAATTTGGATCTAAAAGAAGAATTATTCGAGAAATTCTCCAAAAACTCAGAATATTTAGAATATCTTGATGATTTGGCCTCTAAATTAGATGGGTTAGACTGTCTCAATGTACAGGAAAAAATTGCTGAAATTAATGATATTGAGAGAGATTTTTCTCCATTTTGTTGCGAATTGGAAGTTGCCTCATATTTTGCTGAAAGAGGAAATAAGATTCAATTATTACTGAATGGCTATTTCAAAAAAAAATCGCCCGATATTCTATGTGAAAATAAGAAAATCAGCTCCTATATTGAAGTCACTTCAATCAGCAATAGCAGTTCGACCTTATTAATAATTGATGAACTAAGACAATTTTTGAAAAAGTATCCATATTGTGTTTTAATTGATTTTGATGAAGTTCTCTCCATTCCAAGACTGAAATATGATGAAAAGAGAATTCAAAATGAATTGGTTGAAAGGTCTCTAGCATCATTTAAGGAAAAAATTCCTGAAGAAATTCAAGAATACCCCTATTTTATTGAAACAGAGAGCATCAAATTTAGGATACTTCCTGCAAATTCAAAAGAAGGATATCCGGGTATTTTTAATTCGGGTTGTAAGGTTCCTTCTGATGAAATTCTGGAATATATTACATACCGTCTTGTTGAGAAGGCAAAGAAACGAGAGTCTTTTCCGAAGAAACATCAAGATTTCATTTACATAGTCGCGCTTGTCTGTGATGACAAATCTATTGATTCAATCGATATGCAAGATCTGCTTTATGGTAACATTTGTGGATATCCACTCATAGACTGTGGGGATCCAAAATTCAAAGCGCAGGAGGAATTTATCAGGACCGAATGGGAAAAAATCATTCAAAATAAGTCTGAAAGAATCCCAAAGTGGAAAGAAATCGATTCTGCATCATTACTTGGATGGAATGATTTATTGATAAAATACCATCTAATCCCGCATGACTATCATTATCTATATGAAGAAGGAATCTACCTCGCAAGTCTGGAAATGAAACATGTTTCTGGGGTCTTATTTGTCAGAAAAGGAAAAGAGGCGATTTTCTATCCGAATCCATTCTGTTATTCAGAAATTAATGATCCAAATATCTGCTCTGATTTGAATATTGAGTAGTTTTCCTCACCACCGAGCGCCAAGGTTCCGGATAAGACTACAAGAAAAAAGAATGGGTATGATCGTTCGGAGATATCGACTCTGAAGCAAAAAGCGCCCCCAACAGGACTCGAACCTGTGACATTCTGGTTAACAGCCAGACACTCTACCAACTGAGTTATGGAGGCTCTGCACCTTGTGTGCCTTACAACGTCGGCGCGAGTGATAATTAAAGATTATGGAAGAGCCCCTGGGGGGAGGGCGTCAGGGAGTGTTCACGCCCCGCATCTCCTCGAGGAGCGCGATGAGGGTGTCGATCTCCACGTCAAAATTGGCGAGCATCTCCCCGGCGGCCCCGGTGATCACCGCACCTGCCGGGGATGCCCGGATATATCCCTGCGCCTCGAGCACCTTGAGGGAGTACCGGATGCGGTGGGAGGGCTCCCCGGTCACCTCGGCGAGCTTCATGATGCCGATGGGCTGGAGGGCGGCGACCACCCGTATCACCCCGAGGTGGCGGTGCACCAGTTCGATCTCTGACCTGATTTTTTCCAGCATCGGGCCCCCTCACTCCTCCGCTTCTGATCCCTTCATGCCGTCCGCCGCCCCCTGGTCGCCCGTCGTCCCTTTCGGCGCATCGTCGGGGACGGTATCGAGCCATTGCTTGTCCCGGCGGTAGGAGCGGAGAAACAGGATGGCAAGCACCACGGAGGCGGCGCCGAAGACCGCGGCGATGGGGACCTGGTAAAAGGGGATGATGCCCGCGAGGGCAATGACCGCTATTGCGGCAAAGAGCAGCACTCCATTGAGCACCATCGCGAGTTTTACAAACTTCATCTGCAGCGTCTGGCGGGATGCGTCGTCCATTGTCCATAGATAAGTGCGCAGGATAAAAGTACTTGTGGTTTCACCCGCTATGGTTATGCATGCCTTCCCTTGACGAGGCGATGGAGGCGGCAGGAGCGGCCGCCTTTGTCATGTATGCCTCTTCCGCTGATCCGAATTTTCGGTACCTGACCGGGTTTCTGACCGGTGACCAGATGTTCTATATCAAAAAGCCGGGGGAGGCAGGGGTGCTCGTCGTCCCGCAGATGGAGGCCGGCCGGGCCCGCGACGAGGCGGCCTGCGGGATCATCACCCGCGGGGAGGCCGGCTACTTCGAGCTTCTGGAAGAGGAGCAGGACCCGACGCGGGCGGCGGCACGGATGGTGCACCGGCTCGCAGGCGGCGACATCCTCGTGCCGGGAAATTTTCCGCTCTCGGTCGCCCGTGCCTACGAGCCGTTCGGGACGGTCACCCCGGACAGCAGCACCCTGGAAGGGATGCGGGCGGTCAAGACGCCGCGGGAGGTGGGCGCCATCCGGGCGGCGCAGGAGGTCACAAACGGGGTGATGGCCTTTGCGGCGGAGATCCTCAGGCATGCGTCCGTTGCCGGGGGGGATCTCGTCCATGAGGGCGCCCCCCTCACCTCCGAAGGCCTGCGCCGGGAGATGCACTGCTGGCTGCTCCGGCGGGGGTATGCGGCGCAGGAGACGATCATCTCCTGCGGGCCGGAGACGGCCCAGCCCCACAATACGGGGTCGGGGACGCTGCGGGAACATGAACCCATTCTCATCGACGTCTTCCCGAGAAACGAGGCGACGGGGTACTATGCGGACATGAGCCGGACCTTTGTGAAAGGCGTCCCGTCACCCGAGGTCCGTGCCCTCTACGATGCGGTCCTCGCGGCGCAGCTCCTCGCCGAAGGGATGATTTGTCCCGGCATCACCGGCGCCGAGGTGCACGGGGCGGTCGTCGACCTCTTCGCCGAACGAGGCTTTGCCACCGGGGCCGAGGGGTTCATCCACAGCCTCGGCCACGGGGTGGGCCTCGCCATCCACGAGGATCCCTACCTCTCCCCCCGCGGGGATGTGGAGCTGGTCCCCGGCCACGTGGTGACCGTCGAACCGGGGCTCTACTACCCCGGCACCGGCGGGGTGCGCCTCGAGGACATCGGCGTGGTCACGAAGGACGGGTTCGAGGTCTTCACGAACTACGAACGGACACTGATACTATAATCATGACACTGCGAACGGACACTGATACGATAATCGTGCTACTACGAACCGACATTGATACGATAATTGTGATACTATGAACGAGGAGATACTCGCACACTATATGGAGGCCGGCAGGATTGCCGCCCGCCTCCGCGACGAAGCCGCCTCGATGGTGGTGGTGGGCGCATCCCGCCTGGAGCTCGTCGAGACGATAGAACAGGGCATACTCGATGCGGGGGCAGAGATTGCCTTCCCGCTCAACATCTCCTTAAACGAGGACGCCGCCCACGACACGGCAGGGCCGGAGGACGGCCTCCTCTTTGCCGAAGGGGACGTCGTCAAGGTGGACCTCGGCGTGCATGTCGAGGGCTACGTCGCCGACACCGCAACGACGGTGGACCTCGGCGACAACGCCCTTCTCGTGGAGGCGTCGCGTGCGGCCCTCGAGGCGGCGATCGCGCTCGTCCGGCCCGGCGTCACCGCGGGCGAGCTCGGCACCGCCATCCAGCACGAGATCGAGTCGAGGGGCTTTCGGCCGGTGGCAAACCTCACCGGCCACGGGCTCTCCCGGTATCACCTCCACGGCGTCCCCACCATCCCGAACGTGGGGATCACCGGCGGGGCGGTCCTCGAGGAGGGGATGGCCTTTGCGATCGAACCCTTCGCCTCGACCGGGACCGGGTTCGTCCACGACCGGGGACGGGCGGTGATCTACAGCCAGGTGACGGCGAAGGGGGTCCGGATGGCGTCTGCCAAACGGGTGGTCAACCAGATCCGCGACCGGCGAAGCCTTCCCTTCTCCCGGCGGTGGATAACAGGCGACAAGGTGGACCTCGCCCTTGCGACCCTGAAGAAGAATGGCATCGTCCGGGACTACCCGGTCCTGCGGGATGTGGACGGTTCCCTCGTCTCCCAGGCCGAACATACGGTGATCGTCACCGGCGACGGCTGTATTGTTACCACCCGTTCGGGATAACCGCCACGAATAGCTTATTCTTGCCTGAGTACAAGATCATAGGTTACGCATGTCAGGCGATACCGAAGGAATGGTCCTGGATCTGATGGAGCTTCTGCTGACCGCGACGGTGGTCAACGAGCACACGGACCTCGATATAAATGATCTCACTCCGGCATTCCGCCCGGTTGCGGGAGCGTCCGGGTCGGATGGTGAGTTTAAACGGCCGATTTCGATCAGCGAAGGGCTCATCGCCCGGGTGGCAGGCATCGAGAAGGCCTACTCCCACCTCCGAAAAAACCCCTTTGTCGATTTCGATGACTTCGGTCAGCGTCTCTCCATCACGGCGGTCGAACCCGCCTTTACCTGGTTCCTGAAAAAGGGCGGGGAGGCGCGGGCGGCCAAAAATCCCGTGCTTGCCTACTATTCCGAGAAGGTGCTGGGGAAGGATGCGATCTCCTACGAGAAGGCACGCGCAGACAACCCCCGGTACGAGGACACGATCGCCTACATGGAGGCACGCATCGGCCCCGTGATCGAGGAGAACGAGGAGATGAGAAATGCCCGCGACCTCCTCATCATCTACGCCCCCGAGGAGATCGAGTTCTCGCTGGACGACCTCGTCTGCACGCCCTCGCAGGTGGACACGATCAAAAAGATCGATGTGGCGCTCAAAAACCGGGACTTTCTCAAGGACCACAAGGTGTATGAGTTCGGCAAACTCCTCTTCGTCGGCCCCCCGGGGACCGGCAAGACCTCCCTGGCCCTTGCGATGTCGAGAAAGCTGCACATGCCCCTTCTGGAGGTGCGCCTCGCGATGCTCACCTCGCAGTACCTGGGCGAGACATCGAAGAACATCGATAGGATCTTCGAGCTCTCCCGGCGCCTGGCGCCCTGCATCCTCTTCATCGACGAGTTCGACTTCGTGGCAAAGTCCCGGCTGACCGAGGACAACTCGGCGATGAAGCGGGCGGTGAATATGCTCCTCAAAAACATCGATGTGGTCAGTTTCGTCCGGAACGGGGTCCTCCTCATCGGGGCGACGAACCACCCGGCCCTTCTCGACGAGGCGGCCTGGCGGCGGTTCGACGACGTGGTGGAGTTCCCGCTCCCCGACCACCGGATGCGCAGGGATATTTTAAAGGCCGTCACCTCGCTCCTCGAGTGCAACTGCGACTTCGACGCGGTCGCGGCCCAGACGGAAGGGTTCTCCGGTGCGGACCTGCGGATGATGGTCAAAGAGGCGATCATCTCTGCGCTGATGAAGGGCGAATACCATATCGACAAGGACGATATCGAGGCGGGGATGCGGATCATAAAAAGCCGCCATTTCATCCGGGAGAACGTCTGACCGGCGCGGTGCCGGTTTTTTTGGGGGGCGTAAGATGCGGGTGCGGCTGTTGGGGACCGGGGATACGGCGGGGACGCCGAAGGTGGGGTGCACCTGCCCGGTCTGCACCCGTGCGGCCCAAACGGGCATTGAGCGGCTGCGGACCTCGATCCTCATCACCCGCGGGGAAGCGAACATCATCATCGACACCTCCCCGGACCTCCGGGCCCAGCTCCTTGCGGCGGGCGCCCCGCATATCGATGCGGTCATCTGGACCCACGGGCACTACGACCACTTCTCGGGCTTCAACGACTTCTACCGCGTCCAGAAGTACCCGCCCGTCTATGGCCCCCCGGCGGTGCTCTCGTACCTGGAGCGCATCTACAACTATATCCGGATGGACGCCCGCCCGGTCCCCCCCTATGAGCCCTTTGCGATTGCGGGCATCACGTTTACGCTCGGCGTCGTCACCCACCCGCCTGAATATACCTGCGGGGTCGTCTGGGAGGCGGACGGGGTGAAGGTCGGCTACACGGCGGATACGAACACGAACATTCCGGCAGAGACGAAGGAGCTGCTCTCCGGCTGCGACCTCCTCTTTTTGGACGCCCTCTTCCCGCCGGACGTCAGCCACAGCAAGCACATGAACTACACCGAGGCGGTCGCGATGGCAGAGGAGCTTTCTGCAAACGACTTCCGGGTGGTGCACATGTCGCACCGGATTGGCTGGGACTGGGCGCATATCGGCCTTGACGGCGAGACGTTCGTCCTCGGCGAGTAGGGCGGGCGGCCTCTCCCGAAAGGGCGGCGGGTGGTTTTTTCCCCAGCGTGGTCTCTTCATGGCGTCGTTTTCCGCGAAGAGGTTCCATTTTGTCTTCGGGAGCGTTATTCTGCCTTTTTTTTGGGTGGTTCCCCCCTCCTTTGCTTCGCCCGCTGCGGGACAAAGGTTCATCAGGAATGATGCGTATCTACCCTTCAGGAGCATGGCTCCCTGCGGCCCGGACCGGCGGAAACGGCGGGGCGCGGACCGCTCCGCCGTGCGGGGCATCATACGGAGGCAGATGATGGTTGAAGAACTGAAGATCCGGCAGGCACTGACGGTCGATCTCCTGCGGCGGAGCATGCACCCGGACGAGGAGGTCAGGGAGGCCGCCATAGAGGCCCTTGCCGTGACGACGGAGGCCGACGACTGGAGGCCGAACGAGCTGATACGACAGGGAGGGGTCGCGATCCTGATCGGCCTCCTCGAGGAGGAGAACCCCCACATCGTCGCCGCGGCCCTGGAGGTGCTGACGGCGACGGCGACGGCGGGCAACGAGGAGGAGGTGGTCTCCGGCGGGGCGATCGCCCCCCTGTACCGGATGCGGGGCCATCCCGACCCGACGGTGCGGGAGAAGGTGCGTGAGGCGCTCTGGGTCCTCGAGCCCGAGGTGGAGGAGGCGGTGGTCTCAAAGCCGCAGGACAACTACTGACGAGCGAATGTATTATGGGGAGTGACGAGGAGTAGAGACTAGTATGAAAGGCCGACGACTGCAACTGATCAAGCACCCGTACCCGCCCCCCCGCAGGAGGAGGAGGCATATCAGCAGAAATGCCGAGGACCAGCTGGAGACCGACAAGCGCCACCCCTTCTACCGCCGGCACCCGCGTATCCCGCACAAGCCGTGGCCGAAAGAGCAGCCGCCGTGGGACCGCGAGCCCCACACCGACATCCACGGGGACGAACTCGGCTGGCACACGAACCAGCCCCAGCCGATACGGGAGGAGCCGACGCTCACCCCGCGGGGGCGAAAGCCGGGCCGGTGGTTTACGCACAAGAAGCTCAACGACCGCGTGAAGGAGTGATGCGGGGCGCCCGGCGGTGGTTCCGGGCGACGCCGGCGGTGTCCCGGTATACCCCTTTTCGTCCTTTTTTTCCGTTACCCCTTTTGGCCCCCTTGTCTTCGTTTCCCGTCATCTCCCGTCCCTCCCGCAGGGCTCTTTTTCGTCCGCCCGCCGCCCGTCACCGCCCGGTGTGGTTCGGGTGGCTCGCCGCTGCGCCCGGCCGTCTTTTGCCGCCGGGCGGGGGGTGTGCGGCGCTGGCTCTTCCCCGTCCTTCGGGGCGTTCCCGCCTGCCCGGAACCGTCCCGCAACCTATTAGTGGGCGCCCGCCCATTGCTCATCAGGAGAATTCATGCCGACCGACCGCCCCGTCAACCTGGAAGCGATCGCCTTTGAAGCGATGCGCAGCTACGGCTTTGCCCCGCACTTCCCCCGCTCCGTCATACGGGAGGTGGAGGCCCTCTCGGGCGGCCGCCTGTCCCATGGCGGGAAGACCGGGATCGTCGATCTCAGGGGGCTTCTCTGGTCGTCCATCGACAACATCGACTCGGAGGACCTCGACCAGATCGAGGTCTGCGAGGCGAAGGAGGACGGGAGCATCCGCATCCGGGTCGCAATAGCCGACGTGGACCACTTCGTCCCGAAGGACTCGCACGCCGACCGCTACGCCGCCCACAACGGCACCTCGGTCTACACCGGCATCGTCACCTTTCCGATGCTCCCCGACCACCTCTCCAAGGACATCACCTCCCTCCTGCCCGGGGGGGACCGGCTCGCGGTCGTGCTCGACTTTACGGTGCTGCCGGACGGGCGCACCCGGCCGGGCGGGGTGTATAGGGCGCTCGTCAGAAACAAGGCGAAGCTCGTCTACGAGGTGATCGGCGCATGGTTCGAGGGGGAGACGGGGGTGCCGGACTCTGTTACTGCGGTCGCGGGGCTCGAGGAGCAGCTGCTTCTTTCGTACGAGGCGACGCTGCGGCTCAGGCACTGGCGGGCGGAGCAGGGGGCCCTCGCCCTCCAGACGCTCGAGGCCCGGCCGGTGGTGGACGCGGGCGTCATCCTCGACCTCGAGGTGCAGGAGCAGACCGCCGCCCACCACCTGATCGAGGAGTTCATGGTCGCGGCGAACGGGACGATGGTGGACTTTTTAAGCAAGGCGGAGGTGCCGATGATCCAGCGCATCGTCCGGGTGCCGAAGTACTGGGACGAGATCGTGCGGGCGGCGGCGGAGCTCGGCGAGTTTCTCCCGCCGACCCCGGACGCCAAGGCCCTTGCGATCTTTCTTCTGCGGCGAAAGGCGGCCGACCCGGAGCGCTTCCCGGACCTCTCGCTTGCGGTGGTGAAGATGCTGGGCTACGGCGAGTATGTCACGCTGCGGCCCGGGGGGTCGCCCATCGGGCATTTTGCGCTCGCGGTGACCGACTACACCCACGCGACCGCCCCGAACCGGCGCTACGCCGACCTGATCATACAGAGGATCCTCAAGGCGGTGCTCGCGGACGAGGAGGTGCCCTATTCCCTCTGGGAGCTCGACGAGCACGCCGAATGGCTCACCGACCGGGACCTGACCGCAAAGAAGGTGGAGCGCTTCGTCCACAAGGCGGCGGCCGCGGTGCTGCTGCAGGATCGGATCGGCGAGGAGTTTGAGGGGCTTGTCACCGGCGCCTCGGAGAAGGGGACCTACGTCCGCCTCACCGAAATGCCCGCCGAAGGGCGGGTGATGGAAGGCGGTGAGGGCCTGCGGGTCGGCTGGAAGGTGAAGGTGCGGCTGCTTATGACCGACCCCGAGAAGGCGTGGATCGACTTTGCGTTTGTGGAGCGGGTGAAGGAGAAGGGGGAGAAGAGGGAGAAGGGGGAGAAGAGGGAGAAGTAGCGATTCCTATTATTCGGGGGGCAATTCCGCTGCTAAAAAAGAACGTTCGTCTCTATGATTTCATGGCACTCTTCCATCGTCATCGTCCGGGGCGGGGATGGTCTCAGACGATAATGTCGACCTGCTCGGCATGGTCACCGTGCACTGCATCGTCTTCTAATGGTTCCAGGTAGAGGGCGATTGCTTCCCTGATATTTTGGAGTGCCGCATCCCGACTCTCCCCTTCACTGATGCATCCGGGAAGTCCCGGCACAAACACGGTAAATCCTCCCTCATCACTGGGTTCGAGAACGACACGTAGTTTCATACCTTCATCTTCCTGTTTGATTGGTTACATTCGTTGCGGTGAACACATGCAGGGTGATGAGCCGGAATATTGCCGTCTCATCCGATATCATGGAAAACAAAGAGTCGGGAAAGATCACGGGAGAAATTCCACGAAGTCGCCCTCTGCCTCGATGGCGGCCATATCCGCGAGAAATGTCGCATCCATCCTGGACCTGTCTTCCGGTGACTCCCCGTCGTCAAGGGGTTCGAGATGGAGGCTGGTGGCTTCTGCGATAGTCTTGATCGCTTCTTCTCCTTCACGCTTCACACCAGATCACCTCTCGGAGGGTGTACGGGCGAAGGTAGGGGTCGATGCCGCCGGTGGTGACCACGTCCACCTTCCGTCCGAAGAGGTCTTCGAGGTAGGCGATGAGGCTCATGAAGTTCTGGAAGGTGGCCCGACCACGGGCAAACTCGACGAGGATATCGATGTCGCTTGCAGGGGTCTCCTCTCCCCGGGCGACGGAGCCGAAGATGCCGATCCTTCTTACGCCGAATGATTCCCTGAGAATGGTGAGGTGCTCCTCCAGGCGCCTGAGGTCCTCTCCTCCCCTGCCCTTTCGGATGATGGTGGTCACTGCTATCGATACCATCTATGAGATGGCGGCATAAAAAATGTCCCACGGTGCCGTGGGGGTATGGGAATTGGCTCGTTGTTCGATCAGATCCTGCCTTCGTGATGCCGGATGGAAGTATCCAAAAGTTATCCAATGGTAATGGACAGATCCTTCCATTCGTATTGGACAATAGTGTCCATTAGTAATGGACAAATATGTCCTCCGTCGGGGGGTGAGGAATATTTGCCGTCATACGTGCGAAAGGAAATGTCCCGATTCCATCGGTAGGATTTCATCCGGAGAGTCTCTCGCACAGGAATTGGTGCATTGGCTGGCGTAGATTTGGTTATTTCAGCAATTCCAAATATTCATCCGGGGTCAGTTCGGCTTCCCGGAGTATTGCCCTCAGGGTTCCACGCGAGATTTCTGGGTGATTGGGGACCGTTAACGGTCGTTTTGTCGGGTGACGGAGATGGATATGACTTCCCTTCTGGTCATGCACATAGTATCCGTCTTTTGCCAGCGTCTTTATCAGCTGATTTCCGGATACGACCGGAAGCTTCGGGCTCATACATCCACGGCCACGAAGGTCTCCGTCATGCCATCTTCAGGTCGTAACGGGATTCCTTCTTCGGCAAGGGATTTGAGATGAAGTTCTATTGCCTCGGCAATGTTCTTCTTTGCTTCTTCTTCCGTCCTCCCTTGTGAGATACATCCCGGAAGGGAGGGGACGGTTGCCGTAAACCATCCGTCCTCGTCTATTTCAAGGAATATTTTAAACCGGATCATGATCGTTTTTGGTCCCCGTTTGATTACTCATCTCTTATCGAGTAATGCTATTTCATTGTATGCCGGGAGGAAAATGATGCATCCGGGGTGATGAACGGCTTTATCGGTGGGGCGCAGTGCGAGGGATGTGGTCATCCGTCCAGCAGGAAAAGAGGTGGCTGATGGAAAACGACCGCAGGTATGATGAACCGACCCCTCGCCGTTCAAAGCGGTGCGACGGAGGGTGTCCTGCGATGGTCATCCCGCTTTTTGTCTACTCGATGTACCCTTCCTTCCAGAGGGCGGTGACGACGTCCATCTGGCCGCTGTGCGAGATGCGGCCGTTGATATGGCGCCAGAGGACCATCGGTTCGGGGACGTACCGGTGGCCTGGCGACGGGGGCGGTGATGGTCCGGCGGGTGGCGTCGCCGTCTCCGCTCCCGGACGCTCTCTTCTCCGCAAAGCCTGCTCCTCCGCTGCCGGCGTCCGTCGTTCTTCCTTCGCCCGCCGCTTCTCCTCGGCCTCACGCAGGTACACCACCGCGTCGAGGGCGTACTGCTTGCTGAGGATCGAGGTGGTGTAGGTCCCCTTTGGCACGCCCGCAACAAGGCCCTCCTCGCAGAGCCCCAGAAACGCACACCGGGGCCCGGTCTTTGCCGCAGAACCTGCCGGGCAGCAGGTCTCGCCCGCCGCCCGGTCCCAGGCAGCCGGAGGGGTGGGACGCTCGCCGGTTCGGAGGAGGAGAACGGTCCTGACGGCTGATGCTTCGTGTATTCC
>DSBQ01000008.1 GCA_011045995.1 Methanoculleus sp.
AATACCTCGTTTTAGAGGATATTTTGCTAAATAAAGGAAAATCCAGGGACTATATCTTCCCTGTACAGGCAGCTGATTTCCCACAGGTGCTGACGGTCAGGGGCAGGGGAGATCTGCCCGTATTTCGCATCTGTGTCGATCGTTTATATGGGCTGGTTTCCCCGGAAAACGCCTTATTTAAGCTTTGCTTATACCGGATTGGTCCGGGTGCCCGGCCGCTGCCCGTTCTTATCCCCGCGGCCGATGCCCCGGTACACAAACCCTTGCCCTGTCCATGCATCCGGCTCCACAACGTTTCGCCCGTCCACGATCGCCGGATGGTCGCCGCCGCAGAGCGCCTTCACCTCCGCGGGCCGAAGCGCCCGATACTCCCGGTGGCCCGCGAAGACGACGACCGCATCGGCCCCCGTGAGGACGGCGTTAAGGTCGCGGGTGATGTCGGCACCTGCGGGGATGTCCGGGGCCGTCGCCGGGTCGACCCACGGGTCGTGGATGCGGACCGTCGCGCCCGCCGCGCAGGCCGCCTCGAAGAAGGGTGCCGAGGGGGTGTTTCTCGCGTCGTCCGAGTCATTGAGAAAGGCCCAGCCGAGAAGCGCGATCGTCGCACCCTTCAGGGGTGCTTTCGTGTCCTTTCCTGCCTGCGCGAGCGCCGACGCCGTCAGGTGGAGCATGTGGGTGGGCATGAAGTCATTGATCCGGCGGGAGGTGAGGTAGAGCGATGCGAGATCGTCCGGCCAGTCGAGGGCACCGGGCCCGAGCTCCCCCACGCCGCGTTCCAGGTGGTACGTATCCTTCGTCAGGCAGTGGCCGCCGACGCCTGCGCCGGGCCAGAGGATGGCGCGGGTGATCCCCTCGCCTTTCAGGGAGTCGATGCCCGCCCGGACGTCGTAGAAGTTGATCCCCATCGCCTCGCAGTAGAGGGCAAGCTGGTTGGCCGCAGCGATCTGGAGGTCCCGGAACGTGTTCTCCGCAGTCTTGGTGACCTCTGCGGCGGTCGCGCTCATCGGGATGAGCGTACCCTTTGTGAGCACCGGCCCGTAGAGCTCGCACGCCCGCCCGGTGGAGACGTCATCGATCCCGCCGACGATCCGGTCATGCTCCCGGATGTTCTGCAGGAGCCTGCCCACCATCACCCGCTCCGGGGCGTGGGCGAGGCAGAAGTCCTCCCCTGCGACAAGCCCGGACTCCTCCTCGAGGATCTTTCGGGCCATGCCGGTAGTCGTGCCGGGGGTTACCGTCGATTCCAGGACGACGAGGGTGCCGGGCGTAAGAAACCGCCCGGCGTTGCGGAGCCCCTCAACGAGGGGGGTGAAGTCCGGAATGAGGTCCTTCGGGTTGGCAAACGGCGTCTGGATGGCAAGCGTGACCGCATCGCACTCCGCAATCCGGGAAAAATCTGCCGTGCACCGGAACTTCCCGGCCGCCGTCACCTTCGAAAGAAGCGCTTCCAGCCCCGGCTCCTCCCCTTTGAGCGGGCTCTCACCTGCACTCAGCATCGCAATCTTGTACCCGGAACTTTTTGAATCCCGCTGAAAGCCATACACCACCTTAAACGCCGTTGCATCCGCAAAGAGCGCCGCCGCAGGGATGCCCACATACCCCATGCCGATGACCCCCACCGTACGGATGGGCCCGCGGCCTTCCAGGATTCGTTGCAGGTTCCCGCTCATGCATGCACCTGCCGGGCAATGGATTCGCAGACCCGCACATTCCCGACCGCCTGTGCCGGGGTGACGGGGAACGGCCGCCCGCTCTTCACACAGTCGAGAAAGGTGGCAAGCTCCGTCCTGAGGGGCTCGACTTTGCCCACCATCACCTTCTCGATGATATTCTCCTGCACGTACCGCTGCGCCTCCACATGATAGTTCTCCGGCTTTCTGTAGACGTAGACCTCCTGGGTCATGAAGTTCCCCTCAACGGTCATCTCCTCCATCTCGATGGTGACGCTGCGCACCTTCTTCGAGGCCCGCCTGCTTGCCGAGAGGTACACCGGCGTCTTCCCGAACTCGAAGAGCGCCCCGCAGACGTCGAAGGTGCAGGCCGCATCCATCGTATACGGACCCGAAAACAGGGCGTGAAAGATGATGTCGATGTCATGGATCATCAGGTCCTCCACCACGGAGCCGCCGTTCACCCTCGACGAGAACGGGTTGTGCCGTTTCATCTCGACATACAGGGGGTCCCCGAGAATCCGCACAATCTCGGGGACAATGGGGTTGAACCGCTCGATATGCCCCACCCCGACGACGAGATCATCGGGAATGAGGCCGATGAGCTGCTCCCCTTCCTGCGAGGTGAGGCAGACCGGCTTTTCTATGAGTACGTGCACCCCCGCGCCGAGCACCTCCTTCGCACTTGCGAAATGATAGGGGGTGGGAACACAGAGACTGACCGCATCGACACTTCGCAGGAGCTCTCCCATGCTGTCAGCCGGGACAGCACCGGTACTCCGGGCCACCTCCCCGGCAGCCTCTGCATTCAGGTCGAAGAGCCATAGTTCATCGACCCCTTTTAATTCAGAATAAACGCGGGCGTGGTTTCTCCCCATCATGCCCACGCCGATTACGCCAACATCCATCTTACTGTACTCCGTTTATTGTCTCGGCAATATAGGCGCATTCTTCCCTGCCGACACCGGGATGCACCGGCAGGCTGAGCACCTGCTGCGAGGCACGGTCGGAGACAGGGCAGTCGGCACCGCCGCTCCCCGCATACAGCGGCTGCCGGTGGACCGGCATCGGGTAGTGCACTGCTGATCCTATGCCCTTCTCCCGCAGGTAGGCCATCAGCCCGTCACGCGAAAGAGGGCACTCCTCCCCCACATTGAGGACATACTGGTGCCAGACATGCGTGCTCCCGGCACGGGTCACCGGGGTTGCAATCCCTTCACGATGGATATGGGAATTATACCACTCCGCATTCGCCGCCCGCCGGGCGTTCATCGCATCGAGCTTTCCGAGCTGCACGCGCCCGATGGCGGCGCCTATGTTCGTCATCCGGAAGTTGTACCCGAGTTCCGTATGGAGGTATTTGTCGCTCTGCCCGTGGTTGATGATCCGCCGGATATGCGATGTCAGCTCCTCATCGTCCGTCGTCACCATCCCCCCTTCGCCCGAGGTCATGTTCTTCGTCGGGTAGAAGGAGAAGCACCCCACTCGTCCAAACCCGCCGACCTTCTTCCCATGATACGTCGCCCCGTGGGCCTGGGCGCAGTCCTCGATGAGCACCAGCCCCTTCTCCCCGCACAGGTCAAGCACCGGGCCGATGGCAAACGGCTGCCCGTACAGGTGGACGCCGATGACCGCCTTCGTCGCAGGAGTAAGCACGGAGGAGACCGAATCCGGGTCGATGGTGTAGGTGGCCTCCTCAACATCCGCCATCACCGGCCGCGCCCCGCACATGCTCACGCTCGTCGCCGTCGCGATGAAGGTAAACGAGGGGACAATCACCTCGTCACCCGGCCCGATGCCGAGCGCGAGAAGCGAAGCATGCAGGGCGGCAGTGCCGGAATTGACCGCGACGCCGTGCCCCACCCCGCAGTAGGAGGCGAACTCCTCCTCAAAGGCTGTCACCACTTCCCCCTGTGCAAGCATCCCCGACTGCATCACCTCAGCAACCGCCGCGGTCTCCTCCTCCCCCACGAAGGGGCGTGCGACCGGGATCACCGGCAGGCCCCCTCGGGGAGCTCCCGGAACCGGGCCGGGGCACCGACCGCGAGGCTGCGGGGCGGCACATTCTTAGTCACCACAGCCCCGGCGGCAACGAGCGATCCTTCCCCGATTTCAACCCCGGGCAAAAGGGTGGCATTCGCTCCTATCGATGCCCCCTTCCGAATGATAGGGGCGAGAAGGGTACCTCCACCGTTCGGAGGATACCTATCATTCGTGAGGACAGCGTTCGGGCCGATAAAGACGTCATCTTCTATGACAGCCCCGGTAGGTATGTACACCAGACTCTGCATATTTACCCCGTTGCCAATCTTCGTGTTCCCTTCGATGATGGAATTCGTACCGATTGAAACATTGTTCCCAATAGTCGTATGCTCCCTGATAACGACATTGTGGCCGGTGGAAAAATTATCTCCTGCCGTCACATCACAGTACATGATCGTCCCGGACCGTACGACGGCATTTCTCCCAATCACCGTCCCCGGAAAGTCGGTTTCCTCCATCCGCTGCCGGGAAGGATAGCCTAAGACAACATTTTCAGAAACAACAGCATTCTCCCCTACAGTATTCTTGCCAAAGTGAATAATCGCACCATCCCAGAATGTATTGATGAACGGGTAAATATTTTAATTACATTACTAATAACAAGTGCCCACCCGTACTCAGGTCTATACCCTATCACCACCTTTTGGATATTTGGTGGTGGTGAGAATTCCTTCGAACATCAAAGATTTTTTTAAAAAAATATATTTTTACTCCACCGTCACGCTCTTCGCAAGGTTCCTCGGCTTGTCGATGTCCCGGCCCAATTTCTTAGCCACCTCGTACGAGAGCATCTGCGCCGCAACCGTGTAGGCGGCGACATCGGCAAAGACATTCCGGTGCCGCACGGGTATCACCACCTCGGCAATATCCGCGACATCCACATCATCCGGGTCGGCGAACGCGATGATCGGGGCCTGCCGGGAGGCGATCTCCTTCAGGTTGCCAATCATCAAAGTTCTGGTCTCGCCGGGGGGGACAAAGGCGATGACCGGCGTCTCCCCGGAGAGGAGTGCAATCGGGCCGTGCTTGAGCTCGCCGCCCGCGTAGCCTTCGGCATGGATGTAGGAGATCTCCTTCATCTTCAGCGCACCCTCAAGGGCCACCGGATAGAAGACGCCCCGCCCGATGGCGATGAGCGTCGACGCCCCGGCGCAGAGGTCCGTCGCCCGGATCATCTCCAGCTGGAGAACCGCCTCGATTGCCTGCTTGACGTCAGCCAGGAGAAGGGAACAACTCGCCCCCCGCGAGAGGGAGACCATCTTCATCAGCGCGGCGAGCTGCGCAATAAACGACTTCGTCGCGGCGACGCTGATCTCAGGCCCCGCCATCGTGTAGAAGACATGGTCGGCCTCGCGGGTGATCGAACTTCCCAGCGTATTCGTGAGCGCGACGGTGCGGCACCGGTGGAACTTCGCCCGCCGGAGGGCCGCAAGCGCGTCCGCCGTCTCCCCCGACTGGGATATCACCAGCACCACCTCGTCCGGCGAGGGCCGGACATACCGGAATTCGGAGGCGATCTCCGTTCGCACGGGGATAGTGCTGAACTCCTCCATCAGGTACCGGAAGATCATCCCCGCATGATAGGAGGTGCCGGACGCGACCACCGTCACCCGCGCCGCCCCTTCCATAACCCGTTGCATCTCCTCGGTGTCCTGCATGGCATTGAGCGTCCGGGAGAATGCCTCGGGCTCCTCGAAGATCTCCTTGATCATGTAATGGGCAAACCCGGTCTTTTTTGCCGACTCGGGATCATAGGCAATGAACTCCGGAGCACGGGTGACCACATCCCCGCCGTTTTCAATCCACAGCGCATCCTTCGAGACCACGGCACAGTCCCCGTCCTCAAGAAAGATCACCTCCCTCGTGTACGGGATGACGGGGACGAGGTCCGAGGCGCAGACCACCTCCCCGTCCCCCACCCCGATGACGAGAGGGCTGCGGTTTCTTGCGGCGGCGATCACCCCTTCCTGTGCGGCGATCACCAGCACCGCATACGACCCCTCCAGCCGTCCCGTGACCTGCCGGAGGGCCGCCATCATGTCCCCGTCATAGCACGCTTCGAAGAGATGGGCAATCACCTCGCTGTCGGTCTCGGACGCAAAAACATGCCCGGCGGCGGCAAGTTCCGACCGAAGAGCCGAATAATTTTCGATGATCCCGTTATGGACAATCGCAAAATTCCCCGTGCAGTCCGTATGGGGGTGCGCATTTATTGCGGACGGGACACCGTGGGTCGCCCACCGGGTGTGGCCGATCCCGACGGTGCCGGAATAGATCGTCCCGCCGGTCCGGTAATCGGATATCCGGCCGGCGTCCTTTACGACCGAGACGGCACCATCCGACAATATCGCAAGCCCGTACGAGTCATAGCCCCGGTACTCGAGGGCCCTGAGCCCCTCCACCAGCACGGACTCCGCATCGCGCCATCCTGCATACCCGACAATGCCGCACATGGTTATCGCACCATCGTCCCGTCGGGGATCGTCCCCTCGATCTTCTGCCCCGTCCCGACCCGGACATCACTGCCGACGATGGCCCCGGCATAATGGGTGAACGGTGCCGACGAGGACCGGTCGCCGATGACCGCCCCGAACTTTGCCCGGAGAAGATCCTCTCCCGAATCGACGACGCTCTTTACCGGCAGAATGGCGGTATGGGACGAGAGTTCCACCCCTTCCCCGATGACCGCCCTCTGCAGCGAGGAGTACGGGCCCACGTGGACATCATCCATCACGAGCGTACCGCCGATGTGGGAGAAGGGGGAAATCCGTCCGCCGGACCCGATGGAGGTGTGCGCGTCGATGACGACGTTGGGGCCGACATCGCAGTTCTCTCCTATGACCACCGGCCCCGTGATAACCACCCCGGGGTGGATTGTGGTGTTCCTGCCGATCTTCACCTGCCCGGTAATCACCGCATCCTGCGAGACGGTCCCCTCGATGGAGCCTTCGACAGAGTGGAGGATCTTCTGGTTCAGCTTCAGCAGGTGCCACGGGTACACTGCATCGTCCCACTTCTCGGCCCACACCGGCCGGAACGGGATGCCCGCCTCAATTGCCGCATTCACGGCGTCGGGGAGCTCTCCGTCCCCGAAGTACGGATAGATGGACGGGTCCAGATGGAGCACCCCCGTACTTACCAGGGAACTCTCCGGATGACCGGGTTTTTCCTCAATGCGCCGGACCAGCCCGTCGGCGACCGTCACCACCCCCAGGTTCGATGGTTCCGGGTGGGGGGTTACCAAAATCGAGCGCGGCTCGCAGGCGACCTTGCGGATGGAGGCGGCATCGACGTAATTGTCCCCCGGCAGCACGATGAACTCGTCACGTATCACGCCCAGGGCAGAGGAGAGGGCATCCAGCACCCCCAGCTGGTGTTTCTGGATGACCACGGTGATCTCCAGATCAAAGGTATCGAGATACCGGATCACCTGCTCCTTTCTGTACCCCGCGACCACGACGATGTCGCGAATCCCGGCCGCAACGACCGACTCTATGACATACCCGAGAATGGGTTTTCCCCCGACGGGGATCATTGCCTTGGGCCGGTTCTTCGTGAGAGGCCGCATCCGTGACCCCTCTCCCCCGGCAAGAATGACTGCCTGCATCATCTATCACCTGATTATCGTCTCTTCCCCTACGATGCCGCGAACATACGAATGGGGGCCGATCCGCGCCCCCCGGCCGATGGCGGCACCGACGTTCACGGAGCAGTTGATGCCGAAGAGCACATCGTCGCCCACGACGGCACCGAACTTCCTCCGCTTCGTATCCTGCATCCCCACCATCACCGACCGGTTGTCATGCCGGAGATTTGCCACCTTCGTCCCCGCACCGAGATTGCACCCCGACCCTATCACGCTGTCGCCGACATAATTAAAATGGGGGATATTCGTGTTCGGGAAGATAACGGAATTTTTCACCTCGACGCTGTGCCCGATGTGGCAGTTCGCCCCGATGGCCGTCGACCCGCGGATATAGGCATGGGGCCCGACGCGGCAGTTCTCCCCGATGATGCACGGCCCTTCGATATATGTCCCGGATTTTACCACGGCGCCCTCCTTTACCACCACGGGGCCATGGAAGGTGACATTCTCCTCCACCGTCCCTGCAACCGACGGCTCCATCCCTTCCATGCAGAGGGCATTCGCATCGAGGATGTTCCACGGCTGGCCGATATCCATCCACGAAGAGAGGAGCACCGCCTGCAGTTCTCCGCTGCGAATATATTCCTGGAGCGCGTCGGTAAGTTCCACCTCGCCCCGTTCCGAGACAGGGCAGGTGCGCAGGTACCCGAAGATCCGTGCGTCAAGCCGGTACGCCCCGGCATTGATCAGGTTCGTCGGGGGGTTCGGGGTCTTCTCATAGAGGCCGGTGATCCGGCCGCCGTCCACCTCGACCACCCCGTACTCCTTGGGGTCTTCCACCTCAGCAAGCCCCATGCAGACCCCGCCCGTCCCTGCGATCGTCCGGAGGTCCTCCTCTGAGAGGAGCATGTCACCATTCAGGAGGACAAAATCATCCTCCAGCAGGTGCCGGGCAGAGAGCAGGGCGTCCCCGGTCCCCCTCTGGCTCCTCTGAACAACATAGTATATCTTCGCACCACAGCGTTCGCCCTTCCCGAAATAGTTCCGGACGGCTTCTTCCCGGTACCCGACGACGCACACGATGTCATCGAACCCGGCACCGGCGGCTGCAGTAATAAGATGGGCGAGCATCGGCCGGTTTGCGATAGGGATCATCACCTTGGGACGGGTGGCGGTCAGCGGCCACATCCGCTTCCCCATCCCCGCCGCAAGAAGCACGCATTGCATGTGTCCCTGTTATTGTTCTTTCCTAATCTTTGTTATCCCTTTATGAAGGAGAGAATGGCCCGTTTCAAGGTATTTTTTCGCATCCCCCGGAGTCTGCGCCTCAACGGTAATCCGGACCTTCGGTTCCGTCCCGCTCGCCCGGATAAGAATCCACCCCTTCTCCTGCTCAAGCCGGAGGCCGATGGTCGGGCTCGCTGCACCCAGTGCCCCCATAACGGCAGCGGCATCTGCACACCGGACCGAATCGCGCAGGACGGGATACCGCGGTGCCTTATCGCACCATTCAGCGACATCCCACTCTGCGGCGATCATCGCAAAGAGCCCCGCGGCATAGATGCCGTCCGGGCAGAGGGAATGCTTGGGAAAGATCCAGCTCCCCGAGGGTTCGCCCCCGAAATCCCCCCACGACGCAAGCCGTTCCGAGACGAACGAGTCCCCGACAGGCGTGCGCTCCACCTCGGCCACCTCCCCGATTGCCATCGACGCGTCGGTGGTCGTCACCACCCGTTTTGCCCCCAGCCACTCGGCAAAGAGCATCAGCATCATATCCCCGGAGATGTACCTCCCCTTCGCATCGAAGCCCATCATCCGGTCAGCATCGCCGTCGTGGGCGATGCCGCACGTGGCACCATGCTGCCGGACAAGTGCCGGAAGATGCGAAAGGTTCGCCTCAAGCGGCTCGGAGGGGCGGGCAAACCGGCCGCAGACATTCGCATTCACCGCGATGCACCGTCCCCCCGCCGCACCGATGAGACCGGGCGTAATCACGCTCCCCGCGCCGTTTCCGCAGTCGAGAACAACACTGCTTTTTGAGGGAAGGGAGATGGTTTCAAGGATTGCATCCCTATGCGGGCCTATAATGTCCCGGTGATACACACAACCATCCCCGGTTACCGGTGGATAGACCGCTCCTGCAATCGTCTCCTCAATCTCGCTTTGCTGAGAAAGAAAGAAGGACGACCCATCAGGATTGAAGAGCTTGACGCCGTTGTACTGTTCGGGGTTGTGCGAAGCGGTGATCATCGCACCGGCAGAGGCTCTCCGGGCAGTAAAGGCAACCGTCGGGGTCGGGGCGACGCCGCCGTCCCATACCGTCCCCCCGGAACCAAGAACGCCGGCAGAGAAGGCCTGCGCCAGCACAGGCCCTGTCGTCCGTGCATCGCGCCCAAGTACCACGGTGCCTTTTCCGTTGCCCAGGATCTGCCCGACCTGAAGGCATATATCAATGAGCGACGACGAAAACTCCCTTCTGATGCCCGATGATCCGAATAACCCCATCCTACTCCTTCTCCATTCACCATGACCTGCAGCATGCTCCTTTCCCGGTTCACCTGCAATCTTCGGTTCGTTCTCATATCTCCCTTAGGCAATAATAAATATCTCATAGATTTAAGTGGAAACCTGCCCCATTCAATATCTAATCATCAATGAAGAAAGCCATCCAACGCGTCCTGTCCATCGACCCCATCCGGCGCCAGAGCCTGATATCCTTCAATTCGCAGATCATCATCACGATTCTCGGGTTTCTCTCAACGCTCTATATCGCCCGTATCATCGGATCGGACGGATACGGGGCCTATGCCCTCTTCATCTCATATATCGGCATCATCAGCCTCTTCACCGACACCGGCATCACATCGGCGGTGGTCAAGAAAGTCTCCGAGGGAAAGGACGAGAACCAGTATTATTCCGCCTACATCTCCTGTAAAATCGTCCTGCTCATCGCCGTTGTCACGGCACTGTACCTGTCCCGGCACCTCTTCGTTGATCTCAACGAAAGCGGCCTTATGCCATGGCTCATTGCGGCTATCGTCATCATCTCATTCTGGGGCATGCTTGCAGCAGGCATGCAGGCAACCGGAAATTACGGCCTCAGTGAGATCTCCAATCTCCTGAACAACACCCTGCGGATCATCATCCAGGTCATCGCCGTATTCATGGGATTCTCCGTTGCGGGCATGGTGGGCGGATTTGTGTCCGGCTACCTTGCAGGCATTGTCATGCTCATCCGTCACATCCCGCTCAGGCTCACCTCCTTTTCCCGTGGCCACGTGAAAACCCTCCTCATCTTCGCATTCTTCGCCGCCGGCGCCGTCGTCGGGGGCGTGCTCCTGAACAACACCGACCGCATCATGCTCGGCTACTTCTTCACCACCAGTGAAGTCGGTGTATATGCCATCGCCTTCCAGCTCACGATGCTCTCAAGCCTGACGGCGACGGCCATCGGATCAACGATATACCCACGATTTTCCAGATCTGCTGCAGAAGGGAATACCGGAGCAATCGAAAACGGCCTCAAAAAAGCCATTCCCTTTGCGCTCACCCTTGCCATCCCCATGGCTGCCGGAGGAGCGGTGCTCAGGAGCGACCTTTTGCCCCTCCTCTACGGCACCGACTTTGCCGAAGGCGCAGCCGTCCTCGTCTTCCTTCTCATCTTCCAGATCTTCAACTGTGTCAATATGATCCTCGGCAACACCCTCTCCGCAACGGACCACATCAGGGAAACCGCCCTCTCCACCCTCATCGGGGCCGCCCTCAACATCGCGCTCAACCTCCTCCTCATCCCCCCCATGGGCCTCGCCGGCGCCGGCATCGCAACCGTCATGGCTGGCGCCGTCATCCTCGCCGCCCGCTACCTCTGCCTCCGCCAGCACCTCCGCGTCAACGTCAACGTCCCGATGCTCACCCACATCATCATAGCATCCGCCATCATGGGCATCGCCATCGCAATTCTCACCTTCGCAATCGACATCGGCTCCATCAGCACCCTCTTTGCGGTCGTCGCCGCCGGCGCCGCCGTCTACCTGGGAAGCCTCTACAGGCTCAACGCCGAATTTGCCGGGGAGCTGCTCGGGATATTCGGCATCCTCAGGGGGAGAAAGAGCGACTGAACAGAGCGAAGAATCAGACCGTGAGTATCTGGAATCTGACCGTCTGTATCCGAAATCGAGCCCTGCCCCCTCAATACTGAGGTGAGCAACCCCAATATCTGGCCAAAAGGAGCCCAATTCGGGCGTATTTTTTGCAATTGGTAGCCTCTGAAAAAATAGGGTTAATATGTCCACCATTTGCGAAATAAAGACAAATACAAGGACTATATTCGCCGTTTCAGGCCCTCGATTTTTCGCAGGTGCGAGTGGTCAGGGACGGGTACGATCAGCCCGCATTTCGCATCTGTGTTGATGCTATTTTCACCGCGTTTTTCTAAAAATAAGGCCTATTTAAGCATTTCTTATACAAAGGAAAAGACCTCCGCAGAATAGCAGGAGAATATGCCGTATTCGTTTTCTGTTGAGAGAAATCATCGATCATCATCGACAAAATTACCCAATATTGTCGCCCATAATCGAAGATATTACCAGTCAGAAGAAATAGGGACAGATGGTATTCCATCATTGCGATTGACAGAACAGGAGGGATGTCTGCTGCAGAACATCATCGCGCAATGACCCATTCCCATCATACACCATCATCACCCCTCCAGCCCTTTCAGCGCATCCTTCGTCTTTTCCACCATCTCCCCGCTCCCCTCGATCTCCGCGACATCCCGCACCGCCTCGAGGACGTGCACGCTCCCCTCGAGAAAGCTCATGATGTCCATCGGATAGAGCTCGATGCCATACTCGTCCAGCAGGACGTGGGCGATGCCCCGGGGGTCGAGCCCCTCCATCCGGAGTTCGAGGATGGCGCGGGTGAACTTTCTCTCCGGGCACCCGCACATCGGCGATTCGCGGCACCGGCAGTCGAGAAAGTCCCTGAAGATGTTCATCATCTGCCCGTGCAGGCCGGCGTCGAGGTTGTCGTAATCCACTGCCGAGACCATCACCTCGAGAAACGGGCCGGAGAAGACCTTCTCCGGGATACGGTACCCCACAATGCTCTGGAGTTTTTTTGCAGCCCGGAACCGGGCCTTGGAGGCGATCACGACGGTTCACCTGAATGAGGAGATGTAATCACTGAAATTCGAAAAAAAGGGAATGAAAGATGCATAATCAGGTGCGCGCTCAGATGCCTTCCCCAAACTGTTCCTCGAAGTTCTTCAGGGTCTTCATGGCCGTGCCCATATCATCCACCTCGATGAGCCAGTCATCGAAGAGATTCGGCTCGTCGAGGTCGGCGCGGAGGTACTTCCCGCAGCAGGAGCCGCCTTCAAGGACGAGGGCACCGATGGTGGCCGCAATCTCAAGCTCCTCTTCGGCCTTGTCGTCGCCGAGGCTTCTGCCCTCCTTGACGAGGTCCTTTATCTCGCCGGCGGCGCCGCCTTCAAAGAGCTTTTTGCAGGCGGCAAAGAGCACCAGAAACCGCATCTGGACGCCTGCGATGATATCTGCCATATCGGAGTCGGGGATGGGACCCATAATGATTGCCTCGACTTCATCAAGCTTTGCAAGTGCGGTCGGCGCAGAGTAGCTCCCGTTCAGGAAGAGCTTGACGATCTTCAGGACCGAGATATTGATATCTTCGGTAAAATTATTCAGCGAATGCAGGCCCTCCGGCATCTCCTCTGATTCCGGGTCTTCATCAAAACTCAGTTCTTCGAGGGTCTGTAGCCAGTTGTCCCAGCGTTCCTGCGTGTAAAAATAATACAGGACCGACTGGGGCTCCACTTTATCAGTGCTCTTCTTCCGCGCCATAGTAGTACACACTTGCACAGGGACGATATTAGTATTTTCGAGTAATGCACAGGAAATGCAGATTTCCTCCGGCCGTTCATCCCGGACACCACCCGCGGCATCCGGAAGGGAACGGGGAAGGATGAGAAACAGCAGGCCGTGCGAGGAGCCCCCCGTGCCTCTCCAAACCTTGATGCATTTCACCGCCAATATGAAAGCCATCATGGACAGGGAGCAATGCCTCAGGGATATCTTTTCGGCACACGAACCGTTCCTGATAGCGCTCTCCGGAGGGACGGACAGCCTGACCCTTGCGGCATGTGCAAAAGCCTCGGGCGTCCGGTTCGCTGCCGTTATGCTCGACACCGGTCTCTGCCCCGAAGGAGAGCCCGACCGCGCAGCGGAGTATACCGACCGGGAGGGCATACCGTTCAGGTTCCTGCGAAGGGACATGCTCGCGGTTCCGGAGGTGCGTGAGAATGCGCCGCTGCGCTGCCTCGCCTGCAAGAGGGAGATGATGAAGACCATCACCGCCTATGCCGTAGACCATGCATTCTCCGCCGTGATGGACGGGACCAATGCCGACGACCGCCCGGAGGAGCGCCCCGGCATGCAGGCGCTCCGTGAATACGGCATCATCAGCCCCTTTGCCGCCTGCGGCATCGGCAGGGAGGGGATCCGGCGTTTGGCGGAGATGTATAACGTCCCGCTCATACCGCCCTCCTCCTGCCTTGCGACCCGGTTCCCGTTCGGCACCCGTCTCGACAACACGGCAATCGACCGTGTCCGGAGGGCAGAAGCACTCCTCCGGCGATACGTCGACGGGCGCCTCCGGGTCAGGGACGAAGGGGGCCATGCCATCATCGAGGCAGAGGTGTCAGAACATTCCAAAATCAGGGAGCATGCCGATGCCCTCTGCGATACCGGCTTTACGGATGTCACCATCATCCCGGCAAAACGGTAACGAACCCGCCGGGGGATGAGAAGAACCCCGTCATCGGCAGACCACGGGAAACCTCCCGGATACATCATAAAAGGACAAAATATGGAAGATACGAACGTTGTCATGATCAAATACGGAGAGCTCTTTCTCAAGAGCGAATCCGTGATGCGCCACTATATCAGTATCCTCACCGGCAACCTCACGAAGGCACTGGATGCGGCCGGGATTGACCATGCCATTGAGGTCCACCGGGGCCGCATTATCGTGAAAGGTACTGCCATTGATGACATCCTGCACACCGCCGCCCGCATATTCGGTGTTGTGGGGGTATGCAGGTGCATCCGGACCGAACCCGACAGGGACCAGATAGAAGCCGCAGCAGCGGCACTTGCCGGGCGGTCGCTGAAGGCCGGGATGTCCTTTGCGGTAAGAGCCCGCCGCTCGGGGATGAAGGGGTTTACCAGCCAGGAACTCGGGGCATCGGTAGGCGCCCGCATCTTTGCTGCCGTTCCCGGCATCACCGTCGATCTCTCGCACCCCGACTACGAAGTCCATGTCGAGGCGCGGGACTTCGGCGGCCTCGTCTATGACGACATCATTCCCGGACCCGGCGGACTCCCGCTCGGGACGCAGGGCCATGTCCTCTCCCTCATCTCCGGGGGCATCGACTCCCCGGTCGCCACCTGGCTCATGATGCGCCGGGGATGCATCCCCACCCTGATCCATATGGACGGGGGGCGGTATGCGGGCGACAACGTAAAACCCGGCGCACTCCGCCACCTCGAGACCCTCTCCACCTGGTGTCCGGGCAGAAAAATCCGGCTCATCTCCGTCCCGATGGAGCAGTTCTTTGACGCAATGATCGCCTCCGGCGTGATGCGGACCCGCTGTCTGCTCTGCAAGCGGTTCATGGTCCGTGTTGCCGCCGAAGTGGCCCGCCGCCAGCAGCACCTCGCACTCGTGATGGGGGACAATATCGGGCAGGTGGCAAGCCAGACGCTCGCCAATATGAGCGTGATCGATGCGGTCGCGCCACCGGAGCTTCCCATCCTCAGGCCGCTCATCACCTACGACAAGGACGAGATCGTCACCATCGCCCGGTCCATCGGCACCTTCCGCGAGAGTGCGGGGGACCTGGAGTGCCGCATCGTCCCGAAACACCCCGCCATCGCCGCCCGGCCTGAAGCCATCCTCGAGGACGAGTCACCCATGGACATTGAAACGCTGGTGCAGGCGGCCGCCGGCACCATCACCATCTACACCGCCCTCAACGGCAGCATCATAGAAAGCAGCCAGTAAATTATTAAAAAAGGGTCAGGAGACGGACAGCCCGTTCTCCTCTGCCACCTCGACAAAGGTGCGGGCGAGATGGTCTATCTGCATGTCACCCAGGCCGTAGGTGTTGAACTTCCAGACCCGCGTCGAGCCGGGGATCACCCCGATGACGCCCTTCTTTTTGAGCGACCCCGAGAGGAAGAACCCCTTCTTCTTGTGCGTCGCAGCGACCTTGTCGAAGGAGCCCAGCGTGTTGATGCGGGTGAGGGTATGGCGGCGCGGGTATTCGCTCTCCACCGTCGTCCCTTCGATGGACAGGAGGGCGTCGACCACCTTGTTGCTGTTTGCCACCTCATGGTCCCAGTGTCCGACCCGTGCCTTCACCGCGGGGAACGATGCCATCATTCCCACCACCGGGGCGCCCATAAGCGTGCACCCCATCATCTCCACCTCCTTGATGCCGAAGGTTCTGCCCGTCACGTCCCCCTTCACCTGCGTCGTACGAAATACCCGTTCGGCATATTCCCCGTTTGCCGCAAGGACACCGGATGGCGCAGGGGACGCCATGCTCTTGTGGCCTGAACCGACGACGAAGTCCACCCCGAAGACCTTCCCGTCCACCGGCATGATGCCGACCGAATATGCCCCGTTCATGAGAACCGGCACATCGTACTGGTGCGCCGCCTTTGCGATCTCCTTCACCTCGTGGATGTTGCCGTACTGGTAATCCACGTGCTCGACAAAGAGGAGGGCGGGCGCCCGCCCGAACTTCTTCGTCACCTCGTCGAGCTTTGCCGCGGCATTCTCCGCCGTGATCCGGTTTTCGGCATCCTTCGGGATCTCGTGAATGATCCCCCCCGACTGTTCCAGGGAGACGAACTCGGTGTAATGCGAGAGCGCGGTCAGGATTACCGGGTCGCCTTTCTCCACCATTGTGCTCGCCACCGCCTGGAAGCCGCGCCGGGCGCCCGGGACGACCCGGACCTGGTCCATGTTGAGCCATTCCGCCACGTCCCGGTGGAACTGGGCAATCGGCGGCTTGTTGATATAATCCAGCCGGAACGGTTTTAGGCAGTTGTCACAGACGGAGTACCCGTCGGCAAATGCGATGACCGCCTTATGGGCCTCCGGGGTCAGGCGCCCCCCCGCCTGGATGGGATCGATATTGATGTAGAGCTCCTCGACCTCCCGCGTATCGATATCTCCCGCACATTTCATTGCAACAGCTCCTTTTCAAGGATATCCGCCTGCTTCCGTACCTTTTCCAGTGCTTGTGCCACTGCCACCCTCTGCTCCTCATCCAGCCGGTGTCCCGGGGCCGTCTCCCGGAGAACCGCCCTAAGATCGGTGAAGAGGTAGAGTCCCTGAAATACCGCATCAACTGCCCTCTGTGACATCATATCACCTCACCCGGCCCCCGGGTGCGGGGCCGGACATTTCCGATAACCAACATTCATCGTCGGCATCATCATTAATCCTGACGTTTCCCGTGTACAGCCGCATCACCGGGTATACCGGGGTCGGAAGAACTATACGTCCCTGCTGAAAAACGAAGTTCAGGCACATACCATGCGCAAGGTCCGGATCCCCTCGATGCTCAGTGACATCGTTACCTCGGCCATCACCGCCGTCGATGACGCAACCTTTACCGAGTGTGCGGCATGCCCGGCCTGCGGTGGCGAGGTGACGGCCCACGACATGCGCAGGAAGAAATTTGCAACGGTCCTCGAGGAGGGACGCCGGCGGCAGATCCACGTCTTTGTAAAGAGGTTCCACTGCACGGACTGCGGCCGCCTTTGTTACGCGGACTCCCCGTTCTACCCCGGCACCAGGATGGGCATACCGGTGGTGGACCTCTGCACCAGCCTCATCGCACAACACCCGTTCCACCATGCCGCCAGGATCCTCCGCTCCCTCAGCATCGTCGTGGACCGGGGAACCCTGAGAAATTATGCAGGAAGGGACGACCTCCCCCACCCCGAGGTCGTCGAGATGTACGGGATTGATATTCCACGGTCCATCTTTGAACTCTCGGTCTGCTCATTCAGGGGGTCCGAGAGGACTTCCGTCCCAGGGACAGAAATCTTCGGCTCCGCCCGTCTCCCACCCGCACAGCGGGCATTTCTTCTTGCGATGGGGGCGGGCGGCAAACGGGATCAGGGGGATGAACAAAAAGAGAAAGAAGAGCGGAAGACCGGCCATCCAGAAGAGGACCGACGCCACCGCTGAGCCTGCAAAGAGAATCAGGCTCAGGGTCCTGCGGTCCGTAGCGCCACCTCCCGTACCGCATATGCCGGCAGGGCATCCGCCATCTCCCCGATGCGGTCCGCAAGCACGGCGCCCCCGAGGGCACCGGCAAGCACCTTCGCGCCGACACCCGCAACGATTACCTCCTTTTCATGCCGGGGGTCCAGCCGTTCAATCTGTGAGGAGATGAGCAAGCGCTGTTCCTGCCAGAACTGTTCTGCAACGGCATAGGCCCCTTCTTCCCCGATCTCTTCGAAATCTGAACAGACCACCCGTGAGAGCCGCTGCAGTGCGGCGGGGACGCTCGCCTGCGCGCCGTCGGGCGTCGGGACCGTATACTCATCCGGACGGATGTGCCCCAGCACGAGGTGCACATCGGCACTGATGGCAAAGAGCTCGCTGCTCACCAGCGTGGGCGTTCCCGCAAGACTGACCGAACGCAGGAGCGATGGAACCGGAGCGCGAAGGATGCCGGTATAGACCAGCATCCCCCGCTGGAGGCGGTCGAGATCGGAGAGCCCCTTCAGCGTATCAAACGGCTCGAGGGGGATGATGTCGGTCGTGGTGCTGCCGATATCCACCAGGATGCCGTCCGGCGCCTGTTCCCTGAGCCAGTCCGCGGACGCAAGCCAGTTTCCGGCCGCAAGGGACCGGTCGGGCCCCAGGTGAAACCGCCCGTCCGTCCCGTAAAAGACCGCACCGGGGATTGCCGCCCTCACCGCATCGACGATGAAGCGTATTCCCTCGTTCTTGTTCGAAAACCCGTCGGCAAGTTCACCGCTCATCACCACGGCGGCCGCCTCCCCGCTGTACGGAGAGAGGACTTCGGTGATGGGGGATTGCTGCCAGAGCGGGCAGTAGTGGATATGGATGCCGCTGCCCGTGACCACCTTGAGATTGGCCCCTCCCACGTCGATGCCTATCATAGCAGCACGACCTGTCCCGACTTGTCGTACCGGGCACTCCCGGTCAGGTGCACCTTACGCGGAAGAATGCCCTTCGAAGCGTTGATGAGAATCTCTCCGATCTCCTCGTCCATGACGGCGGCGATACCGATTATGCTTGAGGTGGGACGGGGATTGACGTCGACCACGTATACCCGGTCCGCCACCACCACATCGACGCCGGCATACCCCTGGCACCCGAGTACGGTTGCGGCCTTCACCGCCGTTTCGATGATCGCATCCCTCGCCGGGTGATCGATATTCGTCGTTCCGCCGTTAAAAGAGAACACGCCGTCCTCAATGCCGATCTCCTGGGCATTGAGCGAGAGCACCAGCGGTTCTGCGCCGCTGTAGTAGAGGCAGGCCTCTCCGACGTACCTGCTCCCTACAAGGCTGACACTGAGGTGCTCGCCGTCGATGAATTCCTGGCCGAATTCACCGGCACGGGGCTCCTCGTCGGCAAGGCGCATATTGACCGTCCCGGCCCCCGACACTTCCTTGATTACCCGCCTGCCGGACGCCTGTTCGGGAGGCACCGCAATACCGTGAGCGGCAAGAATGTGCCCGCTCCGGATCTTGTTTGCACACAGGGCACAGTTCAGGCTCCCGCACCCGATGCTGTGCGTCAGGCCCTCGATGATCCGGGTATATCGCCCGAGGAGGGCGTCCGGGGCTATCACCAGCCCGTAATCACACCCGGGAGCAAGCCGCCGGAGTTCTTCTGCGAAATCGCCCGCCTCGGGGGATACCACCTCATACCCGCACCGGGTGAAACTGTCCTGGAGGACCCTGAGCATCGCCTCCCCCTCCGGGGCAAGCACCGGGTCATGAAAGACGGAATATTCGGCCAGCAATACCTTCATTCACCAATTATTGCACCGACGGCAAGATGAGTATGACGATCGGACCCTTTTTCATCTTCTCGTACCAACGATGGGTGAGATTGGATGAAACCGGTTATTCTCCTGACAAATGACGATGGTGTGACATCGGAAGGGCTCTGGGCGGCATATGACGCACTCGCGGATATCGCCGAGATCCATGTCTTCGCACCGTCAACCCAGCAGAGCGCCGTGGGGCGCTCGATATCCATATTCGACCCCATACGAGCACACAAGGTGGTCCTGCACGGACACGACGCCCATGCCGTCGACGGAAAACCGACCGACTGTGTCATCCTTGCCATGTTCGCCTTCGGCATCAAACCGGACATGGTGGTGTCCGGCATCAATATCGGGGAGAACCTCTCCTTCGAATCCATCATGACATCGGGCACCATCGGTGCGGCACTGGAAGCGGCAAACCACGGGCCCCCGGCCATCGCCTTCTCCATCCAGGTAGCGGACCAGGGGGAAAAGTTCGACAACCCGCAGTACTCCTCGGCCAGCTTCGGGCATGCAAAGACGGCGGTGCGCGACATCGTCCTGCGGCTGATGGAGACGGGATTTCCTCCGGGAACCGATGTCGTCAATGTCAATATGCCGCCCGGCCCCTATGCAGGGTATGCGGTCACCACCCTTGCCCACAAGCTCTTCCACACGGGTGTCGAGACGCGCCTCGACCCCCGCGGGCGCCCCTACTACTGGATCAACGGCCCGCTGGTCGATGAGGCGCCGCCGGGGACCGATGTGCATGCGGTCCACCACGGCAGGGTATCCATCACGCCGATAACGCTGGACTCCACCGCCCATGCCGACATGGGCGCCATGCAGGAGCTCTTCGCCAAAAACAGGTGACCGGCGATACGGCCTGCCTTATTCTTCTCCGGCGGCCCCGGCAGGCGCTTCGTCTGCCGTCACGGCCGCTCCCCCGGCATCCTTGTCTGCAATGCCCGGAAATCCGGATGCAACGAACCATCCGGCCACAAATATAAATACCGCACCGATGGGAACCGTAAACCCGGCAGAGCCGGCAAACGAAAACCCGTACTGCGC
>DSBQ01000042.1 GCA_011045995.1 Methanoculleus sp.
CCCCCATCACGGTGCAGCCTTCAAACCGGGATGTGTTTTCTGGCAAGGGTTTCGAGGTCATGCATCTCCAGCGGAGTCGGGATGGACGTCTCGGTGTTCGTCTGTATGGTCTCTGCCAGCTGCCGGTAGACCATCGCCTGGGCCGAATCCGGGGCGAACTCGATGACCGTCTGCTGGTTTACTTCGGCAATCTGGACAATTTGGGCACGGGGAACGTAGGCGATGAGGCGCGACCCCACAAGCTCGGCAAATTCCCTGACCAGCTCCTCTTCGCCGGGGATATTCTTGGCATTGCAGATCACTCCTCCGAGGGCGCAACGGGCCTTGCTGCGCTTTGAAAGGCGCGCAATGGCCTTGCATATATTGTTGGCCGCATACAGGGACATGAACTCCCCTGAGGTGACGAGATATATTTCCTGCGCATAGCCTTCCCGCATAGGCATGGCAAAGCCCCCGCAGACCACATCACCGAGGACATCATAGAGGATGACATCCCCGTAGAGGGCATCGAGTTTCTGGAGGAGCTGGAAGGTCGCGATGATGCCGCGGCCCGCACAGCCGATACCGGGTTCGGGCCCGCCCGCCTCGACGCACCGTACCCCGCCGTATCCCTCGAATACCACCTCTTCAACGCCTATTTTATCACCTTTTTCACGGACAAGGTCCAGAACTGTTGGGATCCACTTCCCGTGCATCAGCATTCTCGTACTGTCATGCTTCGGATCACACCCGATCTGCATCACGTCACACCCGGTATCAGCGAGAGCCGCCGAGAGATTTGCCGATGTCGTGGATTTTCCAATGCCACCCTTTCCATACAGGGCGATTTGTTTCATTGACTAAAGTTTAGTTGTGCCATATCATTAGTGCTCGCTTCCTGCCGGGGGTAATAGGCCCCCTTTGACACCGATGAGGCTGACCGGAAGGGGTCTAACCGCAATGGCATGATTCGGGTTGCAGAGAGCCGGCGCGGGACCTCGACAGATCCGGTATCCTGCGGTAACGAACAAAGATGAGGGATGTGATCCCAAGGGGTAGCATGTTCCCTGTTGGTGATACCCTGCCTTTCGCCGTTCGGAGGATGCATGGGCGGCCGCGCATCATCATGTGCCATTCAAAAAGGAGCAGTCTACGGACTCTTCCGTAAAAAAAAAGTCACCACTCAAATCCACGGATGAGGCTGATGAAGAAGACGATCACCGCCATCACCTCCAGCCTGCCAAGCCACATCTGGAGAATGAGAACGATCTTCGAGGCCGCCGACATATCCGGAGAGACGAACCCGGTGGAGATCCCGTTGTTGCAGGTCGCTGAGATCACATCAAAGATAACAAGGCTTGTGTCGATATCCGGCTGCTCGAAGTGCATGATCACAATCATCGATAGTGCAATGGTGATGATGAAGAGAACGATGGTGAGCATGTTGCGGGACACCTCCAGTTCCGCCTCGGATTTGATGATGTTTCTCCCGTTGTATTTGAAGGGGATGACTGCCTTGGTACTCTTGAATGACCGCTGGAACCACCACTTGATGCCCTTGAAGCCTACCATGACACGAATAAGTTTGACCCCTCCCGCCGTACTCCCGCTCGAGCCGCCGACAAAGACCATCAGGGTGAGGATCAGCACGGACACCGGTGCCCAGAGGGAGATGTCGGCCGTCTGGAACCCGGTACTCGTTGCCGCAGCAGACGCCATGAACAGCCCGTTGACGACTGCTGAGAACGGGTCCATATTATTGAATGCCAGCAGATCGGCGGTAATAAGCACGAATCCCGCAAGGATGATGGCAAAGAGGAGCTTTGCCTGGTCGTCCTCGAAAATTTTGAACTTATGGGTCCGGCGGAGCAGGAAGTAGAGTTTGAATGGCAATGCCCCTGCGATCATCACCGGGATGATGAGCATTTCAAGAAGGCGGTTATCATAGTAGGCGATCCCCTCCGTATGGATGGTGAACCCGCCGGTTGATATGGCGGTCATCGCAATATTGAGGGCGTCCCAGAGCGTCACGCCGGAAAGAGAGATAAGAAGGGTGCCCGCAATGGTTAACGCAAGGTATATCTTCCAGAGATTTTTTCCCTGCTCCACCGCGCTCGGAAAATAGGCGTCCTTCTTTCCCTCCGAACGCTCGGAACTGTAGAGGCGCAGGGAAGAGACGGAAGAGCGGTTCAGGAGCGCCACACTGAAGGCCACTATCCCGATGCCGCCGAACCATTCCATCAGCGTCCGCCAGAAGAGGAGGGTCTTCGGGAGGGCACTGACATCGCGCGACATCGTCATTCCCGTATCCGTCCACCCGGACATCGCCTCAAAGAACGCATCCAGGTACGGCATCCCTGCACCGAAGACGAACGGCAACGCTCCCACCAGCGCACAGATGATCCATATTGCTGCAACCGCAAAGAATGCCTGGGAAAGTTTGGGCTCTTTATCCCGGCGGGGCAGTTCGAGAAAGAGCGACCCGATGCAGAAGAGGGCAACAGGCACCGTCACCATCGGCATGATCATCTCCGGTTCACCGAAGATCACTGCCACGATGAGGGGGATGCATGTTCCTGCACTGATGTACCTGAGGATCTCACCGATATCACCCGTGACGACCAGGTACTGCTGGAGGCGGTTCATAACCTAACTACAGGTATCGGTGATAGTGCCTTATCCTTTTGTATTGCCCACGGGCCGGGAAGCAACGAAAAATGGAAAAAAGGTTATTTGTTGGCCCAGAGGTTGTGGATGTTGCAGCACTCAAATGCCTTCACATCGGTATCAACGCCGGGGAAGAACCCCTCGGGCGCATCGCCGGGTTTGAGGTAGTGGATCATCACATTCCGGCCTTTCTGAACGGCAATCCACATGATGTAGTGCGCCTCCTCCATCGGATGAGCGGTCGAGCCTACCTTCACTTTGATACCGCCCTCCGCCTTCTCGACAATCGGAACATGCTTCTGGGTGGCCGGATCCGCCGTCTGTTCCTCAAGAACGTCCATCTCGGTCCCCGCACAGGAGACCGAGATTGCATCAGGTGCCGGGGCCTTGCACATCATGGCGTCCATTGCCATAATGGTGCCGTTGCACCCCTTGCATTTGAAAAATACCAGTTTCTCATCCATAGGATCTCTCCCTCAGACGAGGGAATGGTCCGCATGGCGTTTATAGATTTCGGCCGCAAGGCGTGCAAGGGCGATATTTGTCTCCTCGTCGGGTTTGCCTTTGATGTAAACGGGTTCGAGCAGCTCTGCGTCCACCCTGCCCAGCATCCCGGTGAGATCCTCGATGGTCTTTGTCCCCCACCCGTAGGACCCGATCACCCCTATCCATTTCGCCTTGGGCTTGAGGATGTTCGTGATAAACGCGATATATGCGGCTTTGGGGTGCGGGCCGAAGAGCATCGTCGGAGCGCCGAGAATGATCGTCGCTGCGTCGATCAGGTCATAGGCAATCGCCCCGGGTTCGACCCTGCCGAGGTCATACGGGCGCACATCGATGCCACGCTCGATCAGCAGGTCAACCAGACGATCCACCATCTCACGGGTACTCCCGTGCATCGAGACGTACGGTATGAGAACGAAATTTTTTACCTCGTCGGAACTCCATTCCTCATACGCATCAAGGATCCCTGCCGGGGAGCGGTGGACAGGCCCATGACTGGGGGCGATCATGGCAGGCCCGAGCGACCGGACCCGTGCGGTGTGCTCCCGGACCTTCGCCCTGAAGGGCTGCATGATCTCCGCATAATACTGCCGTGCCGCCATCCAGAACTTGCAGGAATCATCAGCATAGAGGTCGCTCGAAGCGATGTGAGCGCCTAAGAAATCACAGGAGAAGAGAATTTTATCCTCTTCAAGGTAGGTCATCATCGTCTCGGGCCAGTGGACCCAGGGGGTGCTCAGGAAGGTGAGCGTCTTGTTTCCGAGGGAGAGCGTGTCCCCGTCACCGACTACCACGAAACGTTCGGGAAGGATATGGTGAAGGATGCAGCAGAGATCACGCCCCTTCTCGGTCGTCACCACCTTTGCATGCGGGAACAGTTCGAGCGCCAGCGGAAGCAGTCCCGAGTGGTCCTGTTCGGCATGGTTCACGATGATGTAATCAACCGACGTGAGTCCGACCCGGACCAGGTTGCTGATATACGCCTCCTCAAAGTGAGGGTCGGCGGTGTCGATAAGTGCGGTCTTCTCCGAGCCCCGTACAACGTACGCATTATAGCTGGTCCCGCTGGCAAGGTGCATCAGCTCATCAAAGACGGTCCGGTCCCAGTCTATGACTCCCACACTGTAGACATCCGGGACAATTTCGCGGGCGACCATATCAGGCAGTCTCCTTAAAGCTCTTTTTCCCCGCACCGCATATTGGGCATCGCCATGAATCGGGAAGGTCCTCAAATGCAATTCCGGGTCCTCCATCTGTCCGTTTTTTGGACGGGTCATATACATGCCCGCAGATCTGGCATTTCATCTTCTGCATCGCACTCATATCATTGTCCCTCCTCAAGAGGGCTGCATTCCCAACCACCAAAACGAAACCGGGCCGCATCCGGCGGTCAGGGCGCAGTCGCACAGCATAATTGCAACCCGGTGTTATTAGTCATTGCCATTCTGCAGGTCGCGGGAACCACCCTCGCAAGGCTGCAGCGCAGCAGCTGTTCCATTCCATCCCGGGAGGCCCCCCTTCCACCGCAACTGGCATATAGAAAAAGGTCCCAGAAGGGATACGCGAGGTCGCAGAAGATGCGTGTCCGTCCGGTTCTCTGGGTGCTGCTCTTTCTCTCGGTTGTTCTTTGTATGGCAACTGTTGTACCGGATATCATATCGCCCGGCACGGCCCAGGCACGCTACCCGTCGGTGGTGGTGGAAACCGATACCCCTGCCTTTGAAACCATATCCTTTACGTTTCCCTACCAGACCTCACTGCATACCATTGAAGTCACCCTTGACCGCACCCTATTCGAAGCAGCAGCCCGGACCCCGAAGTATGCCGCATTCTACGGGAGACCGGACGAGAATATGCTTCTTGCAGGATATTACCGTTCATTTGTCAGTGACGGGGCACAGGAACAGGCATATGAAGCGGCCGCCGTCCCCCTGAGGGAGATCAGGGACCGGAATATGCTGACCCCGGACGAATACGCAGACCTCATCACGGTCTTCGTGCAGTCAATTCCGTTCGATCATGCTCCTGACGACCCGGCCCCGAAATTCCCGGTCGAGACGCTTCTGCTCGGCACGGGAGACTGCGATGACAAGACCATCCTTCTCGCAGGCCTCCTTGCCCATGAAGGATACGACGCTGCAATGCTTATCTTCCGAAAGGATGCCCATACCGCTGCAGGCATACGGAGTGATGATGCGCTTGCCTGGTACGGGGGGTATGCGTATACGGAGACCACAAGCTACTCCCTCATAGGACTTCCCGCCGGAGCACTCGGAAGTGAGGTCTCGATCACCGACACCCCCGTTATCATCCCCGTCGGGAACGGGACCACCGTCTACCATGCAGCCGATGAGACCACCTACCTCGGCAGGCGGGCCATGGCGGCGCTGGCTGCAGTTCCTGCGCTCCGTGCAAGGATCGATGAACTGGAGGAAGCGAACCCCTCCGTGGACATGGTTCCTGCAGACAGCAGAAATGCAAGGGATAGTGCAGAGGCTCTTGGCAATAAAACGGCCATGGACACGGGGGAACAAGAGTATATGGCATGCCTTGCTGAGCAGCAGGCACTCTCTCAGAGCTACGAATCACTCAGGGAGGAGCTGGACAAAAACATCCGCCTCCACCGCTATATCATGGCCAACCAGCATAACCGGGCCGGAGCCTATGCCTATGCCCAGACGATTCCCTGAATAAGGCCTCTACGATTCTTCCGGCATTGCACATTCCAGTTCGGTGAGAATGGCGAGAGGATCGTCCATGGTCCGCACCAGATGGCGTATCCGGTCGAGACGGTCCACCCCGATGAAATGCTCGGCCATTATTCGCCCGAGGGGGAGGACATCCAGGTTCCCCCCCGAACGGCGGAGATACCCTTCACCCAGAAGCACCGGCCCCATCTCCTCGAGCATGCCAACCATGGTATCATTGATCCGGGCAAGATCGCGCTCAATCCCGCCGCAGGCGATGGCGTTTGCCACATACTCCTCACTCGACTCTTCCATGCCATAGACGGGTGCGACCTCCTCCATCTCACCTTTCAGGAGACGGATGGCAATCTCCTCTTCGGTGAACCCCCGCCCCTTGGCATAGGTGGCGCCGGGTTCTGCAAGGATGACAACCTTGCCCAGGTCATGGAAATCCGGCCTTCCTGCCCGGCCCATCATCTGGGTGAACTCCTGGACGGTGAGCCATTCAATGCCCATGGCCAGCGAATCGAAGATGACCTGTGATGCAGGGAAGTCAACGCCTGCCGCAAGGGCTGCAGTGGTGACCACCGCGGCAATCTCACCTTTTTCGAACCGGCGTTCCACCTCACGGCGTTCCTTTGCGGACAGTCCCGCATGATAGGGCATCGCTTTTTTGCCGATTGCATCCGCAAGGGTGTGGCAGCGTGCCCGGGCATTGGTAAAGACAATCGTCTGGCCCTTGAACCCGCGTGAAGAGGTGTGCCGGTACTCGTCGGCGACGAGTTTTTTGATGAATGCCGTCTTTTCCTTGCGTTCGGTAAAGATAAGGTGGCGTTCGAGGGGCACCGGCCGCTCGTCGTACCGCACGAGGGTGGCGTTCAGTTTCTTTGCGAGCAGGTTGGGCGATCCGATCGTCGCGGAGAGGAAGAGGAACTGCGCCTGCGGTGCAAGATGCCGGAGACGTGCGATGAGACCGTTGAGCCGGTGCCCCCGCTCCTCATCCTCCAGCATCTGCACCTCGTCGATGACGACGGTGCCAATCTTCGGGAGACGCCGACCCATCCGGATCTGGTGGTCGATGCCCTCATAGGTCCCCACAACGATCGCCGACCGTATGCTGCGGCGTGCCTTGACGCGGGTCTCGGGAAGATTGAGCCTTGACACCCCGGTCTGGAGCGAGACATCAAGAAAATCTCCGTACCGTTCGGTAAACCGGCTGTATTTCTGGTTGGCAAGGGCAACGAGCGGTACGAGAAAGAGCATGGCACCCCGTTTTTCCATCTGGTTTTTCACGCCTGCCATCTCTCCGATAAAGGTCTTTCCCGACGCGGTCGCAGCCACCACGAGGAGATCCCTGCCTTTCAGGAGCCCCGCCTCAACCGCCAGTTCCTGTGCGGGCATCAGTTTATCCACGCCCGATGCCGTCCGCAGTTTCTGCGGAACGGGAAGGTTCTTCAGCGAGGAGGTAACCATGACCGGATGCGCATCAAGCCTGTCAAAGATGGTCCGCTCGGTCTCGATGGTGGCAGGCTGTAGCGTTGCCAGCACCCGGTCGAGGTCGCGGTATTCCTCCAGGAGATGCTCGAGGTGGGTAATAGACCCTGAGCCCATCCCCCCGAGATACCCCGCCTCCCGCCGTAGTTCACGCCTGGCGCAGTCCATGCAGATGGTTTCTTTCCCGTATTTCACCGCATTCTTTTTCTTCAGGGGAGTGATCCTGTCCGCCGTAAGGCATGGCCTGCAGGCCCTGAGGAGCGACCAGGGAATCTGGAGATCCTTCAAAAACGAGATGAATGCCTCATCCTCATCGGTCAGGTAGACCTGAAGGCCCCTGAGCTGTGCAGTCAGTTCTTTGGTAGGGACGTGGCGGACCTGCCGTTTTCCCGGCAGGCGGGCCTGATAGCTGCGTGGACGGGACCCCTTCCCCGTCCGTTCGAGCTCGACGTCACCTGTGCCGGTGACACGGCGCCCGTCATAAAAATAGAGCCGGTAGGAACCCCGACGGGGGTGCACGATCACATTCATGACAGACTGAGGTCGCGGATTTCATAGGAGAGGGCCGCAGATTCCAGGCGCTTCAGAAATCCGGTAAACTCCTCATCCACGATCACCATGCAGCAGTTCACCCCGTGGAAGGCCGCTTCGATGATCCCTTCGCGCGAGCCGAAGAAACTGTCAGGAGCAATCCCTGCCT
Organism: Methanoculleus sp.; assembly: GCA_011045995.1. GTDB lineage: Archaea > Halobacteriota > Methanomicrobia > Methanomicrobiales > Methanomicrobiaceae > Methanovulcanius. Next base: position 8,032 of record DSBQ01000042.1, read on the forward strand.
TCTTCAGGGCGGTAACCGCCTCCAGTCCCACCGCACCGATGTAGTCCATCCCGCTGACGGCATCAAGGACCTTTTCCGGTGAGACCCCTCGCGATCCTCCCCGCTGAATGCGGGGAACCTTGCAGACCCTGATCGCCCCTTCGCTGTGATCGATAATGCCGGAGAGTTTTGCAACACCGATGTCCTGGTCCTTTCTGGCATCATTGGCCGCTTCTCCCATTGCAGTCTCGTCCCTGTGCGCCGCATAGAGATAGCCGCCGTCCATGTACACCCCGACAACATCTCCCTTTGCAATATCCTCCGCTGCAATCGCCGTCCACACCGAGACCTGCTGGACGACATCATGCGTAACGTAATGTGCATAGGATTCAAGTGCCTCGGCGTTGGTGAGCACCCACTCGACGCCGTTATGGGTCACATTATACCGGCCGCGGCCATGGGAGGCCACAAGACCTTCCTCGACCATCTCCCGGATATATTCGCTGACTGCCTGGGGGGTGATCCCCATCTTTTCGGCAATCTCCTGCTGCCGGACGGATGGCTGATGCTCAGCAATTTCCACGAGTATCTGAAAACGGGTCGCTTCGCGCTTGCTCTTTAAAATGATATGGAAGGGGTCCTTATTCCGGTCTGCCAAGGATTACCAACCCCTGCCCCTTCACATCGAGGTGCGGCATCCGTTTCGCAAGGCCCTTGACGAGCATTGGACTTACCTGGTATTTGCGGGCAAGGTCATTGTAGGAGGTGATCCCCGCCGAAACGTCAGCCTCAATCTTCTCCACCATTTCCCGAAGGTCTTCATCTGTTGAATTGGCGACATATAGGAGATCCCCGAGATCTTCCATTGAACACTGGAATCCTGCGCGGAAGCGGCTGTAGGTCGTCCGGTATTCCTTGGCAGGAGTATTCCCGGGTTTCGGCATCCGCCATTGTTCCTCGATGAGGTTTCCTTTTTGGAGAATTGCGAGACAGTCGTCCACGCATTCTGTTCCGACTTCATCACACAGTTCTTCCTGAGTCATCCACTGTTTCGCAAGAAGATCATATACCTTCTTATACTGGGAATTGTTGAATGTAATGATAAGCGGAACGATCTCGAGGGGATCATTCACAATCCTGTTATGCCCTGTCAAAGTAAAAACCCATTTTATATAGGGCGTGAAAACATTAAATACTATCCAGACTCCTCTATGCGAAAGAACGGGCGGATTTCAATCAGGGGCATCGTCCAGGGGGTGGGTTTTCGCCCTTTTGTCTTTACTGCGGCCGATACCTATGGCATCCGGGGGAATGTGCGCAACCTCGGTTCTGAGGTCCTGATCAATGCGTGGGGGGAGCGGTTTGAAGAATTTCTTTGCGCGGTCTCCCGGGGCACCCCCCTCTCCCGTATCGACAGCGTAGAGGTTACTGATGCTAAGGGAGATCCTCCCGCTGATTTTACCATCCTCGAGAGCACTGCCGGTGCTCTTTCCGGCTTCATCCCTGCCGATGTTGCGACCTGTGAGGATTGCATCGCTGATATTGCCAAGCCCGGCGGCAGATATGAAGGCTACTGGGCAACATCGTGTGTCAACTGCGGTCCGCGCTACAGCATCATCCGCACCCTCCCGTATGACCGGGAACGGACGACGATGGAAGAGTTTCCGATGTGCACCGGCTGTGCCGGAGAATATTCGGATCCGGGGTTGCGCCGCCACCACGCCCAGACCATCGCCTGCGCTGCCTGCGGACCTGCCCTCCTCCTTCTCGACCATTCCGGGGCCCCGGTTGACGGCGACCCTGTCCCGACGGCCGCACGCCTCCTCGACGAAGGGGCGGTCATCGCCATCAAGGGCCTTGGAGGATTTCACATCGCCTGTATCGAATCATCGGCATCCCGCCTGAAAGGAACCCTCGGGAGACACGAACAACCGCTTGCGGTCATGGCGGAACCGGACGAGGTGCGGCGGATTGCACATGTCTCCCCGGGAGAAGAGGCACTCCTCAAAGGCCCTGCCCACCCGATTGTGGTCCTCGAAAAGAAGGACCCGCTCTCCCACATGGCCATCTCCAAACTTCACACGATAGGGTGCATGCTGCCTTATACGGCCCTCCACCACCTCCTCTTCCGACACCTCAGGGCACGGATGCTCATTATGACGAGTGCCAATGAACCGGGAGAACCAATGATGACCACCACAGAGGCGGCCTTCGAACGGTTGAAAAACCACATCGATTACTACCTCACACACACCCGGACCATCGCGAACCGGTGCGATGATTCGGTCGTCCGTGACGGTTATATCATCCGCCTCTCCCGCGGCCTTGCTCCGAAACGCCTGCGATGCACCCTTGGAGAAGTCTCAGTCCTCGGCGTCGGCCCCGAGCTCAATGCCAATATTTCCCTTTACCGGGGCGGGTTTCTTATCACCTCCCCCCATGTGGGCAATGTGCGAAACCCTTCCACCCTTGCGTACCTGAAGGAGACCGTGGAGACAATACGCGCCTTTACCGGGGCATCATGGGACATCATCGCCCATGACCTCCACCCGCAGTTCCTCTCGACCCGGTTTGCACGGGAACTTGCAGGAGAGACGGGGGCACGCCTGGTGGCGGTGCAGCATCACCGGGCGCACATTGCGGCCACCACGGAAGAACCCTGCATCGGCATCGCCATCGACGGTGTGGGATACGGTGACGACGGGACGGCGTGGGGCGGGGAGATCTTTGCCGGACAGGTGCCGGACCTGCGCCGAGTCGGGCACCTCGAACCCGTCCTGATGCCGGGAGGCGACATCGCAACACGCTTCCCCGAACGGATGCTCTACGGCATTCTGCCGGACGAACTCACCCTTGAGCTTCTTGAAGGGCGGGGATGGAACGAAATGGAGAGAGACATCCTTGCCCGGCAGGTGGAGCGCAGGTTCAATGCCAGCACCACCACCAGCACCGGCAGGGTCCTCGATGCCGCCGCGGCACTACTCGGCATCTGCCGGGAGAAAACCTTCGACGGTGAACCGGCACAGGTCCTCGAAGCGGTAGCGCACAGGGGTTGCGCCACCACATGGGAGCGGGAATTCTATGAGAAGGACGGGAGGCAGGTCCTGCGCACGAGCGCCATTATGAAAAGGGCGAGGGATGGCATGAGCACCAGGAGCACCGAAGACCTCGCCGCATCCTTCCAGGTGACCCTTGCAACCGGGATCGCGGAGTTGGCGGTGGCCGCCGCCCGCAGGGAAAATATCGATCATGTTGCCGTATCCGGCGGTGTTGCATACAACCGTGCCATCAGGCAGACGATTGTATCACATATCAGAAAAAAGGGACTTACGCCGCTTATCAGCAGGGAATATCCCCTTGGGGACGGGTGCATATCGGCAGGCCAGTGCATATGGGCGGCGGCAGTGCACCGGCAGTAAAAAGAATAATCAGCCCGGCATTTTAGTTTTTTATGGTATTTTTAAGGATCTCTCTCAGGTCGTACATCCTGTACGGCTTTTTGAGCACCCCGGCAAACCCCATCCCGAGGAGGGAAGCTTCATCCATGTCGCCGGCAAGCCCACTGGTCACAATTGCACAGACGCCGGGATCAAGCTCCCAGAGGAGCGGAATCGTTTCTATCGCACCCATCCCCCCCGGCACCGTAATGTCGAGGATGACGGCATCGAACGGTGCATCGTCTGCCATCGCATGCTGATATTTGTTCAGGGCCTCCTCTCCGGTCGTCGCCGGTACAGCCTCATAGCCAAGTCTTCCCAGCAGAAGGCAGGTCACCTCCAGGATGGTCGGCTCATCATCCATGACAAGTATTTTTCCGGATTTCTCTGGCATAGTCTTACGTCCTCAATGGTATCTGGGGGTGGCGGGGGTTTCTCACCACCTATTGATATGCCTTATTGCATATCATTCTATGCCACAACCTTATCTTTTCAAGTATTTATTAATTCGCAATTATCTGAGCTTTCCGAGAATACATTTAAATGCAAATATTCTCCCGCGACTCGTTAACACTTGGATACCTCAGAATTTTGCCCGATCGCCGACGATCCCCCGGATCGAATGTCTATTGTTCCACCATCCTGCGGCACGCCTGCTGTTCCCAATCTGGCGCTCCACAGAAATGCAAGGGAAATTAGCATATTTGATGAAATTACAGAAAAATCACCACGCATTATCCCCCATAGCCGGGAGAATGACTCCTCTGTGCGAACGAACGCAACATTAATTACCATGCCACCATCAAGGGGTAACTTTCCCGCCATTTCCGACCCGCGGGGAGGGGACAGCGCACCATCCCGGTTTGCATAAAATCGGAGCAGCGGCATCCTGCATGGCGATCATGCCATTTACCAGACAGAGAGATGCGTGCCACCCCTGGCCTCAGGCATAAACCCATGCCAGGATGAAGACACCGAGCCCTACCATGCACAGCCCGATGATCAGGCGAAGCGACCGCCTGTACTGTTCCCGCCAGCGGCCGATCCGTTCCGGTGCAAGCCCCCCTGCGACGAGCAGGGTGATGGCGATGAGAGGCAGAACAAAGAGGGTATTATACAGGAGAAGCGCCCCCACCGTCCGTATGCCGGGGGCTGACGACAGCATCCCGAGCACGGCGAGATAGACGCCGCCGGTGCACGGGAGCTCGAACAATCCGGTCAGAACCCCGATACCAAATGCCGCAGGGACGGTATGCCTCCCCGACCACCGCTTCAGGATGGCGCTACCGGCGGCAGGAATGGCAAGGGGCACAACCGCCCGCCCGGTCAACCCCTCCACTACCATGAATATTCCCGCAACAATCGCCACCACCCCGGCAAATATGGAAAATCCTGCGCCGATATCGAGCACACGCACTGCTGCCAGAATACCAAACCCGGAGAGGATGTAGAGGAGAAACACGCCCGCGGTGTAGGCAAGGCCGGTTGCAATCACGCTCTTTCTGTCCTTTGCCCCGAGGAGGGCTACGAGCAGAAAGACAAGAACGGCAAAGGCACAGGGGTTGATGCCGTCGATGAGGGCTGCGCCTGCGATGAGGAGAAGCGACGGCTCTGCCGGGGACAAGGGATCCGTAAGGGCCGCAGTCACATTGGCGGTCACGGTCGGCCCGGGTCCGCCAGCTTCTGTCAGGTTCCCTTCAAGATATGCCGGCAGTTTCGTTGCAATCGCGGTATACCCTTCAAGGAACAGCCCGTCACTGGTGAAGACCGCAGGATAGGAGGGATAGGGTTCCCCGTGCGCCCGGCCCATTTCGAAGAACACGTCCTGGACAGATGTGTTGCCGGTGAGATCGCAGAACGCAAAGCGCACTTCAGGATATGCGCGGGAAAGGTCCTCTACCACCGGATGCGCCTTCGTGCAGGCAAGGCAGTCCTCACTAAAGAAGAAAAAGACGACAGGACCGGAATCACCCGAATCCAAAGTACAGGGGGCGACATCTGCCGCGGCTGCCACCATCACCTGCCCTCCGGCGAGAATTGCAATGCAGAGCACCAGCATCATCCACCCGAAAACCCGCCCCGGCATAAAGCGATATTTCATCCGATTGATTATAATCATGCCGAATGGGGCCTGTGATACCTGAAAAGACCTCCCGTACGCGGCATCGCCCTACGACCGGGATAGGAACCAGTACCGGAAAGGACAACACCCACTCTCCCGGAGTATTTCAAAATTATCCCGCCACAAAGGACGGAAGATTCGCCGATGATAAATGCAGGACTCACTGCAGGGATGACTCTCCAAAAGGAATTATCACACAATCAGAATATGCATGCAAGCTCCTGCACGGGCTTTTCTGAATGGAAGGAAATGTAAAAAAAAGATTAGCCGAAGAGTGCACCGAGGCCGGCCATGCCGTCCTCTTCTGCCTCTTCCTCGTCCTCTTCAGGCTCTTCCTCAACAACTGCCTCTGCTGCTGCGGGTGCTGCTGCGGGTGCTGCTGCTGCGGGGGCAACTGCTGCCTTTGCGATGGCCTCTTCGATGTCCACACCGTCAAGTGCGGCAATGAGTGCCTTCACACGTGCATCGTTAACTTCGGTACCGGCTGCGGTCAGTACTGTGGTGACCGACTCTTCAGTGATTTCTTTGCCTGCGTTGTGCAGGATAAGTGCTGCGTAGATGTATTCCATTTTCAAACACCTCAATTATAATGTAATTATTCAACAATTCCCTTCAGGGCTTTTGCCTGCGCATTTGCCCGTCCGATGATCATTTCAACAACGCCACCCTCGTATATGACGGCTTCGACACCAAGATTGCGTGCCTCGCCTGCTGCCTTTGCAATGATGGTCTCGACGGTTGCTGTCGTCGGGTACACTGCATTGACCGACAGGTTGAATGCCTGCTGTGCTGCGGTGACGATGTTGTTGAAGTATTCTGTCTCATCGATTGCCAGTACGGACGGTTCGTAGAATACGCCGTCGTAGAAGGCGACCTGAAGACTCAGTCCGACATCCATGGGCCGGATGTCAAGTTTTGCAAGCACATCTGCCTGCTTTGCGGTAATCTCTTCCCCCGCCTTGACGAATGTCTTCGTCTCACGGATGACGACTTTCCCGCCTTCGATTGCGGCAGGAATGCCCGCCTGCTGGAATTCTCCAACGACAGGGCCCGGCTTGAATGACGTCGGCCCCTTCTCGACGATGATGTTTTCGGGCGCAATGTCGCCCGCACGGGCTGTCATCTTGCTCATCGTCTGCTGAAGCTTCCTGTAGAGCGAGAACGGGTTCTCATTCGTGTAGATCAATGCACTCTGTCCGTCGATATAATCGTTGAGACCACGAATGGGCTCACCAAGATCACTGAACGCGTGCTCGATGAGCGTGTTTCGCGTCATCTTCAGGACAGCTGAGCCGCGGAGGTCACGACGCATCTCCTGGAGCTGACTTGCGGGAATGCCCTGCAGGTCAACAAGACCGGTGAGGGCATACTCCTGTGCATACGCTTTGATCGCTTCGACTTCGTCTTTCTTCCACTTGGGCAGGTTTACTGTATACAGTGCCATTACACTAACCTCACTGCCGGACCCATGGACGTCTTGACGTATACCGACCGGATGTTCATTGCTCCACTCTCGAGGGATGTTTCAACCTTCTTCAGGACCGCGTCGATGTTCTCTGCAACCTGTTCCGGGTCCATCGCGACAGAACCCACCTTGACGTGGAAGGTGGTCTTGTCCTTTGAACGGAACTTAACGGATTTGCGAAGACGTTCGACCATGGGCCCGATGTCCATTCCCTGAGGAACGGGGGTTGGCATTTTACCGCGTGGACCGAGCCTGGTACCGAGGTAACGACCTACAAGAGGCATTGCCGCGGTCTCTGCGAGGAAATACCGGTACTCACTCGCCATCTTGCGAGCTTCCCGGCGTTCTCCGCCCAGACGTTCAATTTCTTCAGGTCCGATGATGAGGTCTACACCAGCAGCTTTCGCCTGGGTGGTGATATCTCCTTTACCAAGGACGGCGATCTTTTCAATCCGACCCGTACCATTTGGCAGAACCATCGTCTCATCAATACGGTTTTTTGGTTGCGCCATGTCGATGTTTCTCAGGTTAATCGCTATTTCAACGCTTTCCTGGAACTTACGCTCAGGCGCAGCTTCTATTGCCGCTTTTACGGCTTCCAGAATCTGGACCCTTTCAACCATTCATTACCTCCATAGTGGTACGACCTGCGGGAGAGCAGATCTTCTATGGTGTTTTTTTACTCTATTCGTTCAGGATACTGTCGTATTCGCCTGCATCGATAAGGCCGAAGATCTCTTTTGGATCCTTGCCTTCAACGGTGACGCCAACACTGACACACGACCCGACAACCTCTTTTGTGCGGTTTTTCAGGTCATAGGACAGCATGTCGTCGGCCTTCATGCGGGCAATGCGGACAGCAGCCTCAAGCGGAAGGTCACCCACTCTGATCGTGTTGGGTTCGCCTGAACCCTTCTCGATGCCGACCTCTTTCATGATGAGGGCGGTCGTGGGGGGGACACCAACGGATATCGTGAAGTTCTTCTTGTCGTCGACTTCAACGCGAACAGGCACCTGCATCCCGTTGAATTCGGCGGTCTTTTTGTTGATCTCATCAACAACTGCCTTCACGTTAATACCGAGTGGTCCCAGTGCCGGCCCTAACGGGGGCCCGGCCGTGGCTTTTCCGCCGGGTACCAATACCTCGACTACTTCTCCCATTGTAATATCACCAGCCTACGATGTCGCAGTATTAGGAGCGACACTCAGCCTGGGTCTGTACAGGTTTTCCTACAACCACATAAAGGTAGGGGAAACCCCTCCAAAAAAATGCCAGGAGATTATTCCTGTGCTTTCTCGATGACCCGCACGTTGTCCCCGCGGACGGTGATGGGGATGGGGACCATCGATTCGTACAATTCGACGGTAATCTCTTCTTTACCGGCGTCCACGCGTTTAACAACGGCTTTTTCGCCCTTGAACGGGCCGGCGATAAGCTCGACGATCGTCCCCTCATCGATACCGGCGACCGCTGCCTTGGGCTCAAGGAAATGCTCGACTTCCGCAAAGGAGGTTTCCCCCTTGACGACCGCCCGCGCATTCGGGATCAGGCGGACGATCTGCTCCATACGGGCATACTCATCCGGCGTCTCGATAAGCACATATCCCCTGAGTTCATCCGGAGCCATTATGGCCTTGATGTCAAACTCAGGGTGGTCCTTCAGGAGTTTTACGATGTCGTCAACTACCTTTCGTTCCTTGTTCGCCGTCGTCTTCAGCGCGTATATTTTATTTCCAAATTCACTCATCGCAATCACAGGGCAAGAGCCATGATTTCGTAGAGGATAAACCCAATCATACCCACTATCAGAATACCAATCGCGGCAACGATAGCAATTTTATTGAATTCATCTCTCGTGGGTGTCCTCGCCAGTTTGAGGACACGCAAGTATTTCTTGAATACTTCTTCATTGATATTTTTGAGATCTGCCATGTTGTATTTCACCTAAGGAAATCGATCTCGAATTCCTTCATTGAAGCATGATGGGAGGAATACCCCTCGCTGCGCCCGTATATCTGGGGTGAGCTGACACCGGTAACGACGAGCATCGTGCGCATCCTGCCCTGCATCTCAGGGTCAATCTGTGCTCCCCAGATAATCCGTGCATCGGGGTCGATGCGCTCATAGACTTCCTGCACAACCCCTTCAGCTTCGGACATGGTCATGTCAGGTCCGCCGACCACATTCACGAGAGCGGCGGTTGCGCCGGAGATATCCACATCAAGGAGCGGAGACCGAAGGGCTTTCTTGACGGAGTCGGCAGCCTTGTCCTCGCTGTCGCTCTCGCCCATACCGATCATAGCAACGCCGCCTTTCTCCATAACGGTTCGCACATCGGCAAAGTCGAGGTTCACCAGACCCGGCTGGGTAATCAGTTCGGTAATGCCCTTCACTGCACGCATTAAAATCTCGTCAGAGACCTTGAATGCAGCGCTCAGCGGCAGGCGCGGGACGACTTCAAGAAGCCGGTCGTTCGGGACGACGATCACGGTGTCTGCCACATCGCGCAGGCGCTCGAGACCTGCTTCCGCATTTTCCATGCGGATGGCGCCCTCCGCCGTAAAGGGGAGAGTGACGACCGCAATGGTAAGCGCCCCCTCGTCGCGGGCAGCCTTTGAGATAACCGGTGCGGAGCCCGTACCGGTGCCGCCCCCAAGGCCTGCGGTGATGAATACCATGTCGCACCCCTGGACATGTTTGCGGATCTCCTCTTCTGCCTCGATGGCGGCCTCTTCGCCCACCTGTGGCACGGAACCCGCACCCAGGCCCCGTGTGCGCTTGCGTCCGATGAGAATGCGGGTATCCGCCTTCGTCCGGATCAGGTGCTGGGCATCGGTATTGAGGGCGATGAGCTCGGCGCCCTCGATACCCTCCTCCTTCATCCGGGTCATCGTGTTGGATCCGCCGCCACCACACCCGATGACGGCAATCTGTGTCCGGAGCTGCTGTAAAATCTCCTCAAGTTCCAGGTCATCTTCGCATGAGCTGTCAAGAATGACCCCGGTCTCTCTGTTCGACCGTTTTATTGCCTCTTCTACTATTGATCTCATAGATAGCTCTCCAATCCCGGGACGTGGATTACCTGTTCAGACACATCAGACACCATCGGAGGAGTGATCACAGTCCCCCCGATGTCAATCCGATGACCTGCGGCCAGCCTTCCGAAAAGCGGTCCTTTCGGCACCCCCAGTTCAGCTGCGCGCCGGGGGTTAAACCGAACCCTCCGGATGGTGATGGTATCACCACTGACCGAAGTCGATCCATCGTTGACTAAGATTTTGACGCACGATGTTATTAAAAGATGCAGTACTTGGGCCTCCAGACCGGTGAAGGTGAGGAATACGGGAAGCTGCCGTCCCGACGATGTGGTGATGCCTGCAGCAGGAATGTCCTGTATCAACCCAAGAAGCCCGGCTTCATCCATTTTTAATGCCTCTTCAAGGAGATCTGCGGGAACGGCGACCCGTACGGGTATTCCATCACCGGATATCCCCATCACCCTGAGCCGCGCTTCCTTCGATTCTTCGGCAGCACGCGCCCGGAATGCCAGATAGGTACCGGAAGACAGGTCGCCCATCTGCCGGAGTTCACTCTCGCTCAGGCGGGGAATCCCGCATTTGTCCAGAAGCGTTGTAATGTGTGCCAGATCCTTTGCCGGCAGGGCCTTGCGGTCGATATAGGCGGCCTGGGCACCGGATATCCCGGCCATGCGGCGCACCATCTCACTATCCAGCATCCCTACCTCACGGGTGTGGGCGATATGCCCCCAGGCTGCCCGGGTCGAACGGGCGATTTCCGTCTGTCGGGCGGCATAGTGATTGCCACCGAATCCGATCAGGAGGGACAGCGCCGAGGGGCCGTCGCGGAGTGCTCCTGCAATACTCTGCGCCACGGCACGGCCCGCATCATCGCGGACCCATTCCTGCTCCGTGCTGCCGATCTCCACAAAGAACGACGGGGTCATCAGATCCGTGGGACCATGATGCGTCACCTCGTAGGAGACGCGAAAGCCCTCCGGTGCTGCAGCGGCAAGGCGGATGAGGACGGCGTGCATCCATGCGGGTGCCGCCCGTGCCAGCTGACGGGGTACGCCGCCGAGTGCCGCATCACGGAAGTTGCCGGTGACATGCACCGTAAGGGCAGGAAACGGGTGCTGGCTGGTGTGCCGAGAGATGAAGATGATGAGGTCAGCGGCGGCGCGTGCATCGAGGCCCTCCTCGTGAATCAGGCGGCCCTTCACACCGATGAACCTGACCCGGTGGCCGGCAAACGCAACCGGGGCCACTGGCATCGCATCCAGCCCCATTTCGGAGAGCAGATGGTCCCCGATGTTGATTCCCGCCGGATCGATCTCTGAATATAGTATGGCAATGTCCACATGCATCTCCCCAGTACTTGCCAGAATGTCTGCGCCGGGGAGGCTTCAATCCTTGCCGGCGCCGGTGCCTGCCCGACCGGCGGCCTCACATGCCCGGACGACCGCCTCCGCAGGGGTGGCGCATGCGGTGATCCCGGGAATATCCCACGTCCCCAGCCCGAATACAGGTATGCCCAGCTTCAGGGCCATTGCAATCTCCGAGAGGGTGCCATACCCGCCCCCGACGGCGATCACTGCCCCGCCCGAAGCAACGACAAGGGCATTTCGCGCAATCCCCAGTCCTGTGGGGATGGCAACGGTCAAACAGGGGTTGCCAGGCTCCTCTCCGGGGA